>JAZNKR010000126.1:0-28542 GCA_045578665.1 Bacteroidaceae bacterium
TATTCCCGTTATGTGCTTTTTCTTTCTTTTCCTGACTTTTCTCTATTTTTACATCCTTTACATATACCAAGTATCTTTTATATACGTATGCTCTTTGTCCCGAGTATTGTATTGCTGCCCAATTGTTTGTAGTCAGATAGTCTACCTGTAACAGAGTCCCGGCAGCAAGTGTGGCAATTCTTCTTGCTCCGCTGTTGGGCGAGACGCGAACATTTAAATTTGTGGTAGTCTTGTATATAGCCGGGAAATTACCTTCTGCTGCAAAGGTGCCGGTTGAAATGGATATAAATAGAATAGTGAGTAATATCGTGGTGTGTTTCCGATATTCCTTCAGACAAATTCCTGTTTTTCGTAGTAAAAGTTCCATACCAGCTTCTATACCGAATATATTCGCGAATATACACAAAAATTCAGTAAATTCAAAGCCGGGTTCTATCTATTCCTGAATTTCTCAGCCCAATACATACCCGCAAGCACAAGTACTGCTCCGACCATGGCAATAGGCGTGATATGCTCGTCGAGCACCGCCCACGAAGTGACCATCGTAACCACCGGATTGAAATAGATGAAATTTGTGGCTCTGACGGTGCCGAGTCTGTTCAGTACAAAATTCCATAGAGTGTAGCATAGAAGCGAAGCCACACAGCCCAAAGTGAGCAGGTTGCCCCACACCACAGGCTCGGCTTCGGCAATGATTTCCAATCGCGGAGCACTGCCTATGAAGAATGGCAGTATGGTGAGTACACCGTATCCGAATACCTTGCGCATGATGAGCAAGGTGTTGTAGCGTCCTGCCAGGTAGCGCATGAACAGGGAATAGAGTGTCCAGCAGATGCAGGCGGCAAAGGCAAGACCGTCGGCAAGCGGAGATAGCTTAAGCACAAAGTTGCCGTTGAATACCACCAGTGCCACTCCCAACAGTGCTATCAATGAAGCAAGAAGAGCTTTGCGTCCCAATCGCTCTGAGGGGTAGAACCACCCCATGAAGAGTGCTGTGGTAAGCGGGGTTATGCATACAAGCAGCGACACATTTGAGCAGTAGCCATAGACAAGAGCGGTATTCTCTGTGACAAAATAGAGCGAGCCGCCCGTTACACCAAGCAGCAAAGCAACAGCCTCGTCCTTGAAATTGTCGAGAAAAAAACGTCTGCCGGCAAAAGGAATGATGAAGATATATGCCAGCAGAAAGCGGTAAAGGAAAATCTCTTCGGGGTGTAATCCCGCATTTATAAGCACCTTGGTCTGCACGAAGGTGGTACCCCAGATGCAGACAACGAAAAAGGCTGTCAGATAAGCCAATATACCGTTATTGTTCCCGACAGCCTTTCTCATGATATGGTTCTGTTTATTCTATGGTTTATTCAATATTCATCTGTTTGAGGAGTTCCTCGGCACGCTCAAGTGCAACATGGATGTTTGCGCAAATATTCTTTTCGCCCAGCATCCTTTTTACTCCTGCTTTTGTAAGAGTCTCGTCCACCTTGTTGTGTACACCCGAAAGTATGACCTCGCGGCCCTCGAGACGTGACGACTGTATGAAAATCTCAAGGTTGTGCAGAGCTGTGGAGTCGATGAATGCCACCTTGCGCATACGCAGGATACGTATAGGCACAGGAGGTGTCATGCGTGTAAGCTCGTCGAACTTGTTGGCGATGCCGAAGAAGAAGGGACCTTCGATCTCGTAAACCTCCACACCTTTGGGGATAGCTATGGACTCTTCGCCGTTCTCGCCGTCGTGGTGTACCTCCATCACATCTCTGATGACAGAAATGTTTGCGCTCTCCGTCATACGTTTCATGAAGATGACTATAGCAAACACCAGTCCCACCTCAATGGCAAGTGTAAGGTCGAAGAACACTGTGAGCAACAGTGTTACAAAAAGCACTGTTACACCTGCAACCGACTTTTTGCACATGGATGCGATGGTTCTCCATCCGCTCATGTTGTAGGATACCATCACAAGTACACCTGCAAGGCAGGGCATGGGAATGCGTCCTACTATTCCGCCGAGGAACAGCAACACCAGCAGCAACACGAATGTGTGTACGATACCTGCAACCGGTGTCTTGCCGCCATTGTTTATGTTTGCCATAGTACGTGCAATGGCACCTGTGGCAGGAATACCTCCGAAGAAAGGAACAACAATGTTGGCTATACCCTGACCGATGAGCTCAGTGTTCGAGTTGTGTCTGTCGCCGATGACACCGTCTGCCACCATGGCAGACAGAAGCGACTCTATGGCGCCGAGCATGGCAATGGTGAATGCCACGGGAGCAAGATTCTGGATAGTGGCGAAGAGACTCATGTCGCCTTCGAGTGCGGGAAGCGAGAACGAAGGAAGTCCCGAAGGAAGCTCGTAGAGGTCGCCGATGGTCTTTATCGATGTTACGCCTGCATACTCCTTCAACAGCCATGCCGCAACAGTCATCACAATGATGGCGAGCAGCGAGCCGGGTATCTTCTTCGATACCATGGGAGTGAGCGCAATGATGGCGATGCTAAGCACACCCATGCCGGCGCTCCACCAGTCGATGTTGGAGATGTTGGAGAAATAGCATATCCATTTGTCTATGAAGTTGGCAGGTACTTCAGTGATGCCGAGTCCCAGAAGGTCGTTCATCTGGGTAGAGAAGATGGTGATGGCAATACCGCCCGTAAATCCCACAATGATGGGGTAGGGCATGAACTTTATTATGCTTCCCATGCGGCAGAGTCCCATTATCAGCAGAATGACACCTGCCATAATCGTCGCAATGGTAAGCCCTGCAAGACCATATTGTTGGATTATACCATAGATTATTACGATAAATGCACCGGTAGGTCCTCCGATCTGCACTTTGGAACCGCCGAATACCGAAATAAGAAGACCGGCTATAATTGCCGTAACAAGACCCTCGGTGGGGCCTACACCGCTTGCAATTCCGAAGGCAATCGCCAGGGGGATGGCAACAACACCCACAATCATTCCCGCCATGATATCCGCGCTCAGCTTTTCGCGCGAATAGTTCTTGAATACAGAGAAGAATTTAGGGCTGAAATCAATCAATTCACTTACTTTCATTGCTTTTGTCTTATCTTGTCGAATGTTTTTGTCCTCTTTTGCAGAAGATGTTTCTTTGAAAAGAGCGTGCAAAGGTATAATTTTTTTAGCAATTTTTTGGAAGTTGGCTTAAACTTTATTAAAAATCCTGAGTCAAAAAGACGTGAGTATAACTTTATTCAACCACCGGAACAGGATAAAAACAGAGATATGAAAAACATTTTTGTGGCAACATTGCTTGCCATCATATTGATGCCGTGCACTATGGCTACGGCGCAGACAACTTCCAAGAAAAAAATAGGAACGCTCAGCGGTGTAATCCTTGGCGAAGGCGAAAAGGAGCCCCTTCCCAATGCAGCTATCCAGCTCTTTACATTGCCCGACACAGTGTTTAAGGCAGGTAATGCAAGCGACCTCGAAGGTAAATTCAGCATAAGTGTCGAAAACGGCAGCTACCTTATGCGCATTACCTACGTGGGCTATCTCTCGCAGGAGAAAATGGTGAAGATTGCAGCGAAAAAGACAACCGACATAGGAGAGATTCTTCTCAAAACCGATGTCGTTGCACTGAAGGAGGCTACCGTAACAGCGGAGGTCCCCCCTGTAACGATGTCCGAGGATACGATGGTCTACAACAGTGCAGCCTTCAGGGTACCTGCCGGCTCCATGCTCGAGGAACTTCTGAAGAAATACCCCGGAGTGGAGGTCGAAGAGGACGGTACAATCAAAGTCAACGGAAAGACAGTCAACCGCATCCTTATGAAAGGAAAGGATTTCTTCGGCACCGACAAGAATATGGCGCTCAAGAATATTCCTGCCGAGGTAGTCGACAGAGTGAAATTCTACGACAAGGACAGTGATTTCAAACGCGTTACCGGTATCGACGATGGCGAGGAGGAGACAGTGCTCGACCTTCAGATGAAAAAGGGAGCCGAGCAGGGATGGTTCGGCAACACCGACGTGGCATACGGTTCACACGACCGGTACTCGGCAAAGAATACCACAAGCCACTTTACCGACAAGTCGCAGATGTCTCTCATCCTTTCGGCTAACAACATAGGCGACAGAGGATTCCGCGGAGGCGGCGGTTCGGGACTCGTGGCAAGCAAGATGGGCGGATTCAATTTCGCCACCAGCTCCGACAAGTTCGAGACCGGAGGCAATGTACGCTTCAACCACCGCGACACCGATGCCCGCAGATACACATCGTCGGAGAACTTCATGACAGCCGGCAATCCCAACCAATACTCCACAAGCAACAGCACGTCGTTGAGCCGTGCAAGCAATGTGAATGCCGATTTCCGCTTAGAGTGGAAGCCAGACAGCCTCACAAACATCATCTTCCGTCCGTCAATGGCCTATTCAACTTCCGACAGCTGGTCAAAGAGTGCATCTGCCACATTCGACGGCGATCCCTTCAAACAGGGTATCGAGTACGGCATGGATATGTTCGGTACGGTACCCACAGGATACGATTCGATAGCTATAAACCGCAACCGCAACGAGTCGATGAGCAACAGTGAGAACCGTTCGGTGAATGCGACTTTGCAACTCAACCGTCAGTTGGGCAAGAGGGGACGTAACATCACACTCGACGGGTCGTTCAGATACAGCGACAGCGAAAGTGAGAATATCTCTCATAACGATGTGAAATATTACCGTCAGGCTGCCGGCAAGGGATATGTGAGAAAACGTTACTCCACCACGCCAAGTACCAATTGGAGCTACAGCGCCCGCACAAGCTACACCGAACCTATCTCCAATATTGCCAACTTGCAGTTGAGCTACCGTTTCAACTACAGCTACAGCAGCAGCGACCGCTCTACATACGTCTTCGACAGCCTCGATTATGTCCCCGCCCTCAACATCGATTACCACTTCCCGTCGTTGCCCGAGGACTATGAACTCTACAAGGATAACGACCTCAGCCGTTACTCCACCTATCGCAATATGAATCACGATGTTTCGTTGATGATGCGTTTCGTCACCGAAAAGATGAACCTGAGTGTGGGTGCATCGTGGCTGCCACAGCAGTCGCGCATGAAATACCAGTACCTGGGGCTCGATACAGTGATTAAACGTACAGTCAACAACTTCTCGCCCAATGTCCGTCTCCGCTATAAATGGTCTAAGGTAACTACACTGAATGTAATGTACCGCGGACGTACGAGCCAGCCCTCGATGACCGACCTTCTGGATATAACAGACGACTCCAACCCCTTGAACATCACTCAAGGTAACCCGGGACTGAAGCCTTCGTTCACCAATAACCTCAACGCCTTCTTCAATACCTATAATGCCGATGCACAGCGCGGCATATCTGCCAATCTCCGTTTCTCGAATACTCTCAACAGCATCAGCAATAAGGTTACATACAACGAAGAGACGGGTGGACGCACCACGCGCCCCGAAAATATCAATGGCAACTGGAATGCAGGCGCAGGATTCAACTTCAACTCGGCAATACCCGCCAACACCAAGTTTACTTACAGCACATCTACCGATGCAGGCTTCAACCATGGTGTGGCATACATCAGCATGAACAGACAGAACAGTGTGCGCAACACCATCAAGACCACAAGCCTGAGCGAGAGATTGAGAGGCGGATACCGCAACGATTGGTTCGAGGTTACCCTGAACGGAAACATCCGATACGAAAATTCAAAGAATAAGCAGAATCCAAACCAGAACCTTGAGACATTCAACTTCTCATACGGTCCCAGCACAAACATTCAGCTTCCGTGGCAGAACATAAGGCTCTATTCCGATATCTACATGAGCAGCCGTAGAGGTTACAGCGACCCGTCGTTCAATACCAATGAACTTCTGTGGAACGCACAGATATCGGCAAGTTTCCTCAAGAAAAATGCTCTTACGGTATCGTTCCAGGTGTTCGACATACTGCACGAACAGAGCAATGTGAGCCGTACAATCAACGCAACCATGCGCAGCGACACTCAGAACAATGCCATACACAGTTACTGTATGCTGCACGTCATCTACAAGTTCAACCAGATGGGCAATAAAGAGATGCGCGCCAATATGAGAGGTTCCGGCGGTCAATTCCCCGGTGGCGGCTTCCCCGGCGGAGGTAGAGGTGGCTTCGGCGGTGGTGGCAGAGGTGGTGGCTTCGGTGGCGGCGGTGGTCGCTTCTGATACAACGGAAGGCTTGCATGCGTGCAAGCCTTCCGTTGTATCAGAACTGTCTCTTTGCCAATATATATGCAATGTAGTTGTTGGAGTGCCCTATAGGGACAAGAGGCATCGCTCCCGAAATAATTTTTCCATCTTCAATGCAAAGCGGGTGCTCTTTGCACAGGAGATTCAATCTGTGCAGGGCATAGCCCTCTTCGTTGTGATACTCTATCATGAATGTGGCACGGCTCACATCTGCAAGGTAGCGCTCGGCGAAAATCACAGACAACACACCCATGTTCATGCGCATATTTACCTCCACGCATGGGTGGATGGCATATGTATCTCCAATCTTGCACACCATCATGTCCACCCCTATATATCCACGGTAACTGTTGCCGTATATGTGTTCCAACTGTTTGCCTGTGATTTCTCTTGTGAAGTCGAGAGTCTCTGCCGATACATACTGCGACAAGGTGTCGCGCAGTCTGTCAGGGCTTTGCAGAATGTTGCCGCGGTAGGCGCCCCTGCTGTTGGTCTCGAAGAGGGAATATCCCACGAAACTGACCTCTCCTCTGTCATTGCTCTTGAATTCGAGGGCGAAATCGAGTACCTTTTCATATATAGGCGAAGCTACAACGAAGCCCTGCTCCGCAATCGTCCCCCTGCACCATCCGTCGCTTTTGTCGTCATAGACCCCAAAGCACCATCTGAGCCCTTTGCCGCTGCCCGACCACGGGGCTTTGAAGAGGCAACGCGGTGTTGTCGCAGCGTATGCGCGGCAATCTTCTATATTGTCTATTATGGATGCCCGGAACGTGCCTTCCTTGCCGGCAATATTGTTCAGCAATTCTACATCCTTGTCGCGTCCCGACAGTGAACGGTATTTCTCCAACTGCTCATTTGTGGGCAGCAACTCCTTGCTGATACCAATATCTTTAAGATGTCGCCGCATGGATACGTTCCATCCCCACGGCGCAATGTTGTCAAACTGTTCTCTTGCAATGTTTCTCTCCTCTACGAATTTTACATCCATGCCGAAACATCTTTCGGCATTTTCGGCGAATAGCTTGTCGGCAGGGGAGGTGGTGAGTATGCAGTCTCCATGGTCGGCAAACCACATGGGCAACATCTCCAGTTCGCGTACCATGCGGCGCACATTTGCCGACGGCATATAGTTCTCGCGGTTGTTGGCAAGGGCAAGGTCGGTGTGCGGGTTGAAGATGTGCAGCTTCATTGCCTTATTTACAGATGTAGTCGAGATATTTCTTGATGGCAGATTGGCAGACAGGGCAGAAGTTGTAGAGCTGGTTCATCATGCACATGGGCCAGGGACGGTAAATGCCCTTCTCCAGATAACCGCCTCCCTCGTATGTGCCTATGGGCCATTGGGTGTCGGGGAGTTTCAACAATGAATCGTTTACGGGAGTGGGTGAGGGTGTGCCCTCGGCAATCATCCCTTTCCACTTCTTGTCGAAGTCTACCAATGTGGTGAGGTTTGCCTCCCACGGCTCTTTGCCGGAGGGATATAATGCGCTGACAGTGTTTCCTATTTCAACATACTCGTCGCCCAGTCCCATGAGACTGTGTCCGAACTCATGCACATATACCTCGCCTGTGCGACCGGTCTTTCCTGCCGAACCGAGTCCGTAGTAGTTGTAGATGCCGCCTCCGCCATATTTGTCGGTGTTTGTGAGTATGAATATGGCTTCGTAGGGCGCAGAGGCCGCAACGTCTCTCACCTTCTGGAACTCTGTGGTCATCTGGTAACGTTCGCTGCCGAAGGTGTAGAAGCGGCAGTCGAGGAGTGTCTCTTTCCACTCGCCCTTGCCGGGGACGCTGATGCCCGACTCCTTCGACGGTGCCCACACTGCGCGGATGTTGATGCGCTGCTTCTCCGATGTGAAGGGCTCGTAATTGAAGAGTGCGTCGCGCCATGCGTTGCACGATGCTACGAATTTATCCTTTTCCTCGGCTGTGAATCCGTCGGGCAGAAGTACGATGTCGAGACTGTGCTCAATAGTGCCACCGATGTGGATATCCTGTGCCTCGTACTCGGCTTTGAAGGGTTTGATGTTGTAGTCGTTGATGACGGCATTGTATGAGTATCTCTTTTCGAAAAGCTTG
Source organism: Bacteroidaceae bacterium (assembly GCA_045578665.1). Lineage (GTDB taxonomy): Bacteria > Bacteroidota > Bacteroidia > Bacteroidales > Bacteroidaceae > HGM04593. The sequence goes on from JAZNKR010000126.1 coordinate 8,303, forward strand.
CTCTTCTTGTTGCGTGCATAGATTTCTATGGTAAAATTCCTTTTGGGGCAGGGGAATATGAGGCTCTCGGGGTAGGAGCGTGTGGTCTTTGTTGCTTCGGCTGTGGTCTGCCACTCGTTGAAGAGGGTGCAGTAGCCGTTCTGATAAATGACTTTCTGTTCCTCGGTGTCCACGATGCGGAAAAGCTGTTCGCCGTATCCGAAGGGGTTGATAAGGCTTTTGCGCGAGCCTGCCCACTCTCCTTCGTGCTTCATGCCGTCGAAGGAGTAATCCTCGTATTCCGAGTTTCCGAAGTGCTGGAAATCGAAACGCAGTGTCTTTGCGGTGAAGTATCTGTTGTAGTCGACTTCGTAGTCCTTGATCTCAGTTATAGCACACTGATTCTCTGTGTAATCGTCTTTCTGTGTCTGTGTGGCACAGCCTGTAAATGTCAGCAGGCATAGTGCCGCGATAGCATAAACTTTTCTCATCATTCAAACTGTTTGTCCTTTTGTTGTTATTTCTTGTGCGAAGATACAGATATTTAAAAAAAGTTTTGCATTCTCTTGGGAAAATTTGATGTTTATGACTATTTTTGCAGAATAAAAGGATTCAATCAGAATTACAAACAATTTAAATAGATATTAGTCAGATGAAAAAGTTTTTTGTATTAGGACTTGGCTTGTGCATGGTTTTTGCATTCAGCTCATGTAAATCAAAGAAAGAGAGTGCATATAAGACTGCTTACGACCAGGCAAAACAGCAGGAGCTCGTTCAGGGTGAATCGCAGGCTTCTGATCCCATTGAGATTGCTCCCGTTACAAGTAGCACAACTCCCAAAGCAGATGCAACTTACCGTTCGGAGAAAGTTGTTCTTGCAACAGGTGCTGCCGGTTCATTGAAGGCTTTCAGCGTGGTATGTGGCAGCTTCTCTTCAAAGACCAATGCCGACGCTCTCCGTCAGAAACTTGTTGGCGAAGGATATAATGCGCTTGTGGTACAGAACCCCACAACAGGTATGTATCGTGTTGTTTGTGCTTCTTACGACGACAAACAGCAGGCAGCCGATGCACGTGAGTCGTTCAAGGTCAACCACCCCGGCGATGCAGATTTCCAGAAGGCATGGTTGCTCTACAATAAGTAATCGTTGCCGCAAATATAGTTTGCAAAGTAATGAAGGCTGCGCATGCGCAGCCTTCTCTGTTTTGATGTCGCAGACTGACAATTTGGCGCAATATGTCATGCCGGAGTTGTAATATTGTCCTACTTTGCAACCTTTTTTTGCTTAAAAACATTTTGGCACGCTTTTCGTTATAATAATAATGTAACTGTGGGAAAATAGAACCACCCTTAAGAATAGTATAACAACAAAATAAATTTATAACTATGAATATCAAACCTTTAGCAGACAGAGTACTCATCCTGCCCAAGGCAGCTGAGGAGAAGACAATCGGCGGTATCATCATCCCCGATACAGCAAAAGAGAAACCCCTTCAGGGTGAAGTTGTTGCAACAGGCAACGGAACAAAAGACGAGGAAATGGTTGTAAAACCCGGCGACAATGTTCTCTATGGCAAATATGCTGGAACAGAGTTGGAACTCGATGGTGTTAAATACTTGATCATGCGTCAGAGCGACGTATTGGCTATATTAGGATAATACATTAGATAATCAGAATCATGGCAAAAGAGATTTTATTTAATATGGACGCCCGCGACCAGTTGAAGAAGGGTGTCGACGAATTGGCAAACGCTGTAAAGGTAACACTCGGCCCCAAAGGTCGCAACGTTATTATCGAGAAGAAGTTCGGTGCACCCCAGATTACTAAGGACGGTGTAACCGTAGCTAAGGAAATTGAACTCGACGATGCTTACATGAACACCGGTGCGCAGCTTGTGAAGGCTGTTGCTTCAAAGACCGGCGACGATGCAGGTGACGGTACAACTACTGCTACCGTTCTTGCACAGGCAATCATCAGCGAAGGTCTCCGCAACGTAACAGCAGGTGCAAACCCCATGGATCTCAAGCGCGGTATCGACAAGGCTGTAGGCAAAATCGTAGCTTCTATCAAGGAGCAGAGCGAGGATGTAGGCGCCGACTACGAGAAGATTGAGCAGGTTGCAACAATCTCAGCAAACAACGACAGCGAGATTGGTAAGCTAATCGCCGACGCAATGCGCAAGGTATCTAAGAATGGTGTAATCACCATCGAGGAGGCAAAGAGCCGCGATACCACAATCGGTGTTGTTGAGGGTATGCAGTTCGACCGTGGTTACCTCTCGGCTTACTTTGTAACAGATACAGAGAAGATGGAGTGTGAGATGGAGAATCCCTATATCCTCATCTACGACAAGAAGATCTCTAACCTCAAAGATATGCTTCCCATTCTCGAGGCAGCAGTTCAGACAGGCCGTCCTCTCCTCATCATCGCTGAGGATGTAGACAGCGAGGCTCTCACAACATTGGTTGTGAACCGTCTCCGCTCACAGTTGAAGATTTGTGCAGTTAAGGCTCCCGGTTTCGGCGACCGTCGCAAAGATCTTCTCGAGGACATCGCAATCCTCACAGGTGGTATCGTTGTATCAGAGGAGAAGGGCATCAAACTCGAGCAGGCAACTCTCGAAATGCTCGGTTCTTGCGGTAAGATTACAGTTAGCAAAGAGGTTACCACAATCGTTGACGGTAACGGCGACAAGGATGCAATCGACACACGCATCGCACACATCAAGTCTCAGATTGAGACAACAAAGTCCGACTACGACAAGGAGAAACTTCAGGAGCGTCTCGCCAAACTTTCAGGTGGTGTCGCAGTTCTCTATGTAGGTGCAGCTTCTGAGGTTGAGATGAAGGAGAAGAAGGACCGCGTTGACGATGCACTTTGCGCTACACGCGCAGCCATCGAAGAGGGAATCGTTCCCGGTGGCGGTGTAACATATGTTCGCGCAATCGATTCACTCGAAGGTCTTGAGGCAGTGAATGCTGACGAGAAGACAGGTATCGAGATTGTTAAGCGTGCAATCGAGGAGCCTCTCCGTCAGATTGTAGCCAACGCAGGCAAAGAGGGTGCAGTTGTAGTTCAGAAGGTACGTGAGGGCAAAGGCGACTTCGGTTACAACGCACGTGCCGACAGATACGAGAATCTTCTCGCAGCCGGCGTAGTTGACCCTGCTAAGGTTACCCGCGTTGCACTCGAGAATGCTGCTTCTATCGCAGGTATGTTCCTCACAACAGAGTGTGTGATTGTAGAGAAGAAAGAAGAGAAACCCGCAATGCCTATGGGTGCTCCCGGAATGGGCGGAATGGGTGGCATGATGTAATATAAACAGTCTTGCTATATGAGCCCGAATCGCATGACGCGATTCGGGCTTTTTCTTGTTTTTAGGCGCTTTGATGTTCTCTTCTCCGCATGAAATAACAAAATTTTCGCCCCTGAATACAAAAAATTACCCCATATATAACTTTTTTGTTAGAATATTGCACATTTCCCAATGATTTGTGCAATTGGTTTGTTTCGATAAAATAACTTTGCGGTGAAATTAAAAAAACAGTCTTATGAAGTTCTTTATAGAAACATTTGAAGAGACAGTCAAAAGTTGCTGGGATTTGCCGGCGCTCAACGACTATCGCAGCGAAGTAATAACATACGGCGAGCTTGCAGCCCGAATAGAGAAGATGCACCTTGTATGGAAGGCTGCAGGTCTGAAGAGCGGCGACAAAATATCGCTCAATGCAAGGAGCAGCAGCAACTGGGCTACAACATTCATGGCGGTAACAGCGGGCGGCTATGTGTCGTGTCAGATATTCAATGGCTTCACTCCTGCCGATACACAGGCAATGGTGAACCATTCCGATACCAAGATACTTTTCACCGAGAAGAATATTTTCGACGGTATGAATTTCGAGGAGATGCAGCAACTTGTGGCTGTCATCGACATGAAGGATATGACTCTTCTTGCGAGTCGCGGTAATTTTGCCGAAATCTATATGCAGGCAGACAAACTCTTCGAAGAGGCTCATCCCCAGGGATGGAGTGTCGATGCAGTCTCTTATCCTCGTCGCAGTATGGACGAACTTTGCTGCATAAACTATACATCCGGCTCAACGGGTACACCTAAGGGAGTGATGCTTACTGTGGAAAATATCAGCAGCAATGTCGACCTTATTCCCCGATATTTCCCTTACAGAAGGGGCGATAATTACCTTAGCATCCTGCCCTTTGCGCATATCTTCGGAATGTTGTACGATATGACTGCTTGTCTCTGTTTGGGTATGCACCTGACAGTGCTTTGCCTGCCTCCTGCTCCTTCAATATTGAAAGATGCATTGCAGACAGTGGCTCCCACCACGGTAATGATGGTACCGCTTGTCCTCAAGAAGATAGTGGAATTTGTAACGGCTGAGATTCTGGCTGAAAACAGAGAGTATGCGCCCGAAAGCAAGGAGTTTTACGCAGCTATGCGCGAGAGGATAATGAAATATCTTGGCGGCAAGGTCGAGATTATAGTTACCGGCGGTGCGGCATTGCCCGAAAAACTGGAAAATATGCTCATCGAAAAGCTTGCACTCCCACTCGTTACCGGCTACGGAATGACAGAGTGTGCGCCCACAATCACATTGGGCCGCTTGGGACATTATAAACTGAAGTCCTGCGGTGTGCTTGTCGACTGCATGCAGATAAAAATCGAGTCTCCCGACGCGCATAATGTTGTCGGCGAAGTGCTTGTGAAGGGTAGTAATACATTTGTTGGTTACTATAAGAATCCTGCGGCTGACAATGAGGTGTTTACCGACGATGGATGGTTCCGTACCGGCGATCTTGGTACCATCGACGAGGATAACAACCTCTTCCTTGTGGGACGCAATAAAAGTATGCTTCTCGGAAGCAACGGCGAAAATGTCTACCCTGAGGAGATTGAGGTCAAGTTGAATGTGTTGCCCTATGTTGCCGAATCGTTGATTGTGCAGCGTGGCGAGAGGTTCGTGGCACTTGTCGTTCCCAACGGCGACCAACTTACTGCCGATAATCTTCAGGCTGAGGAACTGAAGAGAATAATGGACGAGAATATCTCAATGCTGAATGCCACGCTACCTGCATTCTCGCAAATTTCGGGTTATGAACTATGCGAAGAACCGTTTGCAAAGACACCTAAAGGAAGCATCAAGAGATTCAGATATTTATAGGGAGGTTCTATAAATTATTAATCAATATTTCTTATCCGGGTGCATTCTATTTCGGTCGCTTTTTGTTTTATTCCGGCATCTTCTTCATTTTTACTCTGTTGCAACACAAAGGTTGCGCCATCGTAAAAACAAACAATATACTCGAAATAAACTCAAAAATCGCCGCGAAATAATTTATAGAACCACCCTATAGAATCTCCCTGAAGAGAATGGTTCGTGGTTGTATTGTAAAAGATGCAACCACGAACTTTATTTGGCGCAAGTACGAAATAGACAACTCTCCCTCTTGGCTAAGCTAATCTTTGGACACATTTATTTTAAATCAATGTTTGCTATATTTCTAAATATCAACAAAATAGCTTACTAAAAAAGTTCCTGCCCTTAAAGGGGAGGTGGATTCAAGCGCGATTAGCGATTGAAGATGGAGGGGTTTTTCTTGTGTAGTACGGTTAATTGCAATACGTTAGGTTAAGAACCCCCTCCGAACTTTTTTTCTCGGAAAAAAGTTCTCGTCCCCCTTTAAGAGGGACAGCTTTTTAAGTTTCTTATTTAAAAGAGATTAGCAAAGGTATAAAAGCTAAAAGATGTGTCCAAAGATTAGTTGGCAACCTTGCTCTGTACGCTTTTTGCATACAGAAATATCACAATGAAACTAATCAGCGGAAGAATAAAAGAAATATTCACAGCAGGCATTCCCAAAATCTCTCCCATGTCGATGATCATCGCCTGCAATGGAGGAAGCACCGAACCGCCGAGAATAGCCATTATAAGTCCGGCTGCACCCAATTTTGCCTCTTCTCCCACATTCTCAAGTGCAATGCCGTAAATGGTAGGGAACATCAAAGACATACAGGCCGAAACGGCAACAAGTGAATATAGTCCGTAGATGTTCTGAAAAACAATCGCTCCTATGGTAAAGCAAGACGCTGCAACGGAAAATATCCCCAACAGCCTGCCGGGATTGATGAATCTGAGCAAATAAGTACAGATGAAGCGGCTGCAACAGAAAAGAATCATCGCAGCAATGTTGTAACCCTGCGAAAGAACCTCGGCGCTCTGCTCCTCCATACCTTGTGAGGTAAAAAGCTGCGTACCATACTGTATGATAAATGTCCAGCACATAATCTGCGCACCCACATAGAAGAATTGCGCGATAACGCCGTTGCGGTAATTCTTTATCGCAGCCAAACGCTTGATGCTGAGAGAGAAATTGAGTTTCTCCTGTGTACCTTTCTCTGTCGGCATTTTGGTAAATGCAAATAGCGCAAATATTACGAGTATCACGGCTCCGATAATCATGTACGGCTCCACCAGAATAGAGAGGTCTGCATCGCGTACAGCCTCAAATTCAGCCTCTCCGAGTGTGGCACGCTCCTCTGTGCTCATAGGGTTCAGCCGGTTCTGAATAAAATTCATCGCTACGAACATTCCCGCCAACGAACCGATGGGGTTGAACGATTGGGCAAGATTGAGTCTGCGTGTGGCACTCTCCCTATCGCCCAGCGAGAGGATATAAGGATTGCAACTTGTCTCCAAAAACGACAGTCCGCAGGTAAGTATGAAATAGGCTATCAAGAAAGGATAATAGCTGCCTGTTTCCATTGCCGGCATGAACAGCAACGAGCCGGCAGCATACAGCGCAAGTCCCGTCATTATTCCCGCCTTGTAAGAGAAACGGCGTATGAACAGTGCCGCAGGAACAGCCATTGCAAAATACCCTCCATAAAAAGCCACCTGCACCAGCGACCCATCAGTAACGCTCATGCGGAATATTTTGGAAAAAGCCTTCACCATAGGGTTGGTAATATCATTCGCAAAGCCCCATAAGGCGAAACAGCTTGTTACAAGTATAAAAGGGAGAATATATTTAATGCTTTTTGCAGCAGATTCGTTTTTCATTTTGTCTTCAGTTTGTCGCTTTTGAACTGCGAAGATAGGATAAATATTTCAGAAACAGATACATTGTTGGCATTTGTTGTTGACAACTGTCAATTATAATGCGTATTATAGATGGTGCAGAGTCAACTAGCAACTATCCTGTTTGTTGGTAACTGTGCTTTGTTGAACCCGGTCTCGCTACACATATGGTTTACGATAAACTCTTGACTATCTTGGTCCGAGAAAACGGTCTCCGTTAAGGTGTATCATATGCTCCGGCATTTCTGCTATCCAAACTTCTGTTTCCCAAGCAATGGCGTCTGAGAATTTCTTATATGTAGCAAAATCAAGAAACGCTGTTACATAAATTTTGCCGGCAGTGATATTTTGAGTCATTGCTTCAATTTCTGTAATTCGTTTAGGGCTCATCGGACCCACTGATGTTACAGCCTCAATAAAGTATATCCAATTTGCATCCTCTCTGTATAATACAATATCAGGCATTTTGTCGTGAAGCGTAATCTCAAATCCAAGTTCCTGTAACTTATCCTTATCTTTAAACAAATCCTTCTCAGCTGTATCTCCAACATACAGACATTTTGAATTGTGAGCAAATCGTGGCGCAAAATCTTCTATAATAGCCTTCTGTAGTCGATTATGCTTGCCTGCACTGAATTGAAATTGATTGCCGTTTATTAGCACAGGCATCTGTTGCATTTTCTTTTTAGAAGCATAAAGTTCAACGAGCTTTTGATGATTTTCAATAAAACGGACGATAGCAGCATCGGAAATGCCAATCTCTTTAATAACAGAGAGAAATTCATCCGTTATTCGCCACCTATAATTCGGAGAATTAGTAGCTTTGCCATTATCCTCTACAATAGCTGCTGTGCGAAAATGGTGCAATGCCTGTTTGCGAAAAGTCTCTCTTGAGTTTTCTGCGTAGGCTTTATCGTAATGGGTATTAATGAACTGAATAATATCGTGGATTCTTAACCAGCCGTTGGTTGCATTGGTAAACGGTGTCTGAGTAGTAACATCCGACATCGCAAGAATGGTTAAGGCACACAAATCCGACTGTTGAGCTTTTGGCATACCGATAATCCTAAGTATTTCCTTAATCTCGACTAACTTATCCATTTATTTACAATTTTATTGCAACTATCTTCATTGATAGCCATTGTCATCAGTTCCTTTCCCATAGCCTCTATGGTTTGCCTATCCGGTACAGGAATTGTATTTACCTCTGTTGAGTTTACTTGTGTTGAGCCATTGAGTATTCTATAATATTGGTCATACAGTAAAGAACCGAATAACACATACACACCATACAGCAAACACAAAGATTGGCATGATATAAAATTTATCTTGTTCTGTGTGCTTATATACTTGTATTGTGGATAGTCTTTTTGTCTATACATGCCACATTGTAGTCTTCGTTTCTCCTCTTTTGCAGTAAACCTCTTAACAAACAAGTAGTTTCCGTTTGGCTGTAAGAAACTTTGCTTATCTGTAACGATATATTCTCCTTGTTTACCAATCGGCCAAATCACCTTTCCGTCATGTTGTATATGTGATGAATAAAACAGGGGGAAAGCATCTTCTTGATTTTCGTTACGCAAAACTTCTCGTGTCCTAAAATCTACAATTATGCCTGTTTTCATTTTTAAATTAAGGTCAGGCAATGTATATTTTAATTTCGACATCCTATTAAGCACATTCGCCTCATCCTGATTGGTAACTAGAAATACATATTGATTTTTAGAAACAATAATATTATAAGGAACAAAGTATTTCTGTAAATCGTCATAATCTGATGTAGAAGAAGAAGAAACCAAAATATTGTCCGGCTTATCCTTTGTCTTTTTTACTTTAATGATCATTGTTTCCTGCAAGATTGGCTCTTGCTTGAATACTTTATCTCTACTTGTAAACAAGTGGATTTCCTGTATGGTGGTTTGCTGGAACAAAAACTCTCTAAATTTCTCAAAATAGGCACCAGATGTCCAAGAACGCGGTACTATATAAACCAACTCTCCATTTTCCTTCAAATTGTATATGCCCATAGCCCAAAACAAAAAATATAAATTGGGCGAACCATGACAAACCTGTGGCATAGTTAACGCTTCTGGAGCTGATTTAGGCAATTTGAGATAAGGCGGGTTGCCTATAATATAGTCAAACTGATTTGCGTTATCATCAAACAATAACCCGAATTGCTGGGAGGTAATATAGTTGTCGGCAAGAACAATAAATGAAAAATCAGCCTTTTTCTTCATCAACTCTAGATTATTTATTAAAATAGGTATAACATTCGGGTCCGTTTCGTAACAAACGAGGTGTATATTTCCTTTGTACCCTAATTCTACCAAGCGTTCAATAACAGCTGCCGATAACAATCCTGTTCCAGCTCCTGCATCAAGTATATTAAGATTAGGCTTTTCAAGGTCATAATTAAACATATAGGCCATATGCACAGCTGTTTTTTCGGCTGTGAAAAATTGACCATAACGCTTCCTGTCCTTTTTGGGGATGGAGGCGACAAACCTTTCAGTGTTCTTTACAATATCAGCTAATAGTCTCATAACTCATTGCAAAAATAAGGAAAATATAAAACTAAAGCAAAGCAATTATATAGGTTTTGTGTTGCAGAAAATCTAATTTATCTCTATCTTCGCATAGCTTATAAGTTTAATAAGAAACAGTTTCTAAATATAATCATTATTATGAACAGAATATTTTCAAAAGTATTTTTTGTGGCGGCTGCAATGCTTGCCATTACGGCTTGTGGCGGTTCCGACGCAGAAAAGAGCGAAAAGGGCGAATTCGGCATACAGCAACTGAATAACGACAGCCCCGACAAAGACCAGTATGTAATGATAGAGACCGATCGCGGTAACATAAAAATAGTCCTTTTCAAGGAGACTCCCCTTCACAGAGCCAACTTTGTAAATCTTGTGAAGAACAAATACTACGACGGACAGCTCTTCTTCAGAGTGATAAAGGAATTTATGATTCAGGCCGGCGATCCAAAATCGCGCGGTGCGGCAGCCAAAGTAAAACTCGGCGAAACAGATGTCAGCTACAAGATTCCTGCCGAAATAGATGTTACCAAGCGTTGGCACAAGTATGGCGCTCTTTCTGCAGCGAGTCTCAACCCTGCGGTGGAGTCGTCGGGCAGCCACTTCTCCATCATCACAGGCCGCAAGGTCAACGACAAGGTTCTCAACGACCACGAAGAGAAGTACAACAAGACTCTTCGTCGCAAGACTTACGAGAGTTTGCAGAAACCATATGCCGACAAGATAAATAAGCTCTACGAAGAGAGTAAAAAGAACTACAAGAAGAAGCAGGAACTGAACGAAATGATACACTTCTTCACCGAGAAGACCGACTCGGCAATGGCAGGCAAGGAGTTCAAGTACACCCCCGAACAGCGCAAAGGCTATATAGAAGAGGGTGGTGCATTCCACCTCGACGGCTATTTCACAGTCTTCGGACAGGTGATAGAGGGTATGGATATTGTGGAGAAAATCTCTCGCGAAAGTTATGATGTCTACAATCGCCCCGTAAAAGATGTTGTAATCAAACGAGTAGTGCTCCTTGACGAATAATATGGAAGTATCGCGTTTCACACTTGAAAACGGCCTTCGTCTGGTACACCTGCTCGACGAAAGCACAGAAATGGTGCACGTAAACATCCTCTACGGAGTAGGCGCCAAGAACGAGGACTACGAATATACAGGCCTTGCCCATCTGCTCGAACATCTGATGTTTGGCGGAACGGAACTGTTCCCGTCGTTTGACGACCCGCTGGAGCAGGCGGGTGCAGACAGCAACGCATTTACCAACAACGACTTTACCAACTACTATATTTCTCTTCCACGTATGAATGCCGAGCTTGCCTTCTGTATGGAGAGCGACAGAATGTGCAACCTGCTTCTCGACGACGAAAGTGTCGATGTGCAACGACAGGTGGTGATGGAGGAGTTCAAGCAGAGCTATCTGAACAAGCCTTATGGCGATGTGAGTGCCCTGATGCGCAGGTTGTCGTTCAAGAAGCATCCCTACCGCTGGTCGACGATAGGTCGCAAGCTGAAGCATATATCCGATGTCCCCGTGGAGGTTGTGCGCGACTTCTACGACAGACATTATACTCCGGGCAATGCAGTGCTCTCGGTGGTAGGAAACATCTCCTTCGAGCAGGCAAAGGAGTGGACCCTCAAGTGGTTTGCCTCTATTCCTGCGCGCGGATGCAATAAGAGGGAAATACCATGCGAGCCGCGTCAAGAGCGTATGCGCCGGAAGAGTGTCGTGCGCAATGTGCCGGGCAATGCTCTGTATATGACTTTCCACATGGACAGTTTCACCGGTGCCGGCTATTATGCCGCAGATGTAATTTCCGATATTTTTGCAAACGGCTATTCGGGCCGTCTGAACGAGAATCTTATGAAACGCAAAAAGCTATTCACACGCATAGATGCCTTTATCACCAGTAATGAACATCCGGGCCTCTTCTGGATACACTCCCGCCTTGCCGACGGAGTAACCTTTGAGCGTGCCGAGGCTGCAATATGGGAAGAACTAGACAAACTGAAGGAGTGCGAAGTCCCCCGCTGCGAAATGGAAAAGGTGCGCAACAGATTCGAGTCCGACCAGGTCTTCTCCAACAGCAGTGGCGAGACATTGGCAGCCAATCTTGCGCAGGCAGAGTGGTATGGCGATGTTTCGCGCGCATGGCGCGAAACGGAACTCTACCGCAAGGTGTCGCCCAAAGAGGTGCAACAGGCAGCGCGCGAACTTTTCCGCAAAGGAAATGCTTCGGTACTTTACTACAAGAAACGTTGAGCGTTGAAGACAATGGAGGTTCTATAAGGATCTCCATTTCTTATGTGTCAATGTCTTTCTGTTACTGCTTCCTCCAGAACATCGGAGTAAGCATCAACAGTACAGCGAAAAATTCGAGACGGCCTACAAGCATCTGGAACGAGCAGAACCATTTGAGCACCTCGGGCAGGGAGTCCATACTGAATGCGGGACCGTAATTTCCAAGTGCCGGACCGATGTTACTTGTGCATGATACCGACAATCCGTAAGCCTCCATAAATTCCAGTCCGCAGGCTACATTTACTATTACTCCCACCATCACGACACCCACATACAGCACGGTATAGGCAAGGATAGCCGATTGTACCGGGGTGGCAATAATCTTGTGGCTCATTCTTACGGGAATAATGGCATTGGGGTGCACTATGCGCTTGAATTCATTGATCATCACTCTGCCAAGAATAGCAACCCTCACACACTTCATACCTCCGGTGGTAGAGCCCGAACAGGCACCAAGATACATCAGCCCGCTGATGATGAGCCACAGCAGGGGGTGCCACAGCATATAGTCTGCTGTGCAGAAACCGGTAGTGGTAACAGTGGCAACAACCTGAAAGAGTGAGTCCCTGAAAGCCTTTTCTATGCCTATTGCATCGGTCAGCAAAAGTCCCGCTGCAATGACAATGGTAGAGATAAGTATGATGTTGAAGTAACATTTGAATTCCGAATCGCGCACCAAGTCACCCACTTTTCCCTTGAAAATCGACAGATAGAGAAGTGAGAAATTCGTGCCTCCAAGGAACATGAACAGCGTAACGATGTACTCTATCAGCGGCGAATTGTAGGCTCCGATGCTGTCCTGCTTGTTAGAAAATCCTCCCGTTGCAATCGTTGACATAGAGTGGCAGATGGAGTCGAGCAGATTCATCCCGGCGAACTTCAGACATACGGTGTTTATCACTGTAAGCCCAATGTAGATAGTCAGAATCCAACGTGCCGTTACTGAAATTCGCGGGTGGAGTTTACCGTGTATAGGCCCTGTCGCTTCGGCAGCGAACAGGTGGATATCGCCCATGCCGAATACCGGCAGTATGGCGACAGTGAAGAATACAATTCCCAATCCGCCAATCCAATGCGTCATCGACCGCCATAGCAGCAGGCTTGGCGGAAGTTCCTCGATGTTGTCGAGAATGGTAGCTCCGGTGGTAGTAAAGCCCGAAATTGTCTCAAAGAAGGCATTTGATACCGATGGTATGTAGCCGCTTATCAGATAAAGTATTGAGCCGAATATAGAGAAAATAATCCATGCGGAGGAGACAACTATATAACCGTCTTTTCGCGAAATGTTCCTCTCTTTTCCTCTGCCGCAGTACAGCAGCAGAGCGCCGGCAGCAAGTGTGGTTGCTATAGCATATATATATGCGGGGATTATATGCTCATCGTAATAAACAGATACTCCCAATGCTACAAGCATGAAGAGCGCCTCGATGAGCAGCAACAGTCCGAGTATTCTCGAAATTATCTTGAAGTGAATCATCTCTTAATTCATCTTTTAAAGAATTTCTCCAGTTTTTTCAGCACATTTTCGAGACAGAAGATAATAACATGGTCTCCCGGCTCTATCATGCTGTTACCCGAAACGTTTATACCCTTGCCGTCGCGTATCACACCACCGATATTTGCACCCACCGGCAGCCCGAGGTCTTTTACAGGGCGCTTGGTGATTGACATTCCCTCGTCCACAGGGAATTCGGCTACGACAGCTTCGGTAAACATCAGACAGCGCACGCTCGAAACATCGGTGTTCAGCATCATCTGGAAGATGTTGCTCGCTGCCAGCTTCTTCTTGTTGATTACAGAACCGATGTCCATTTCTTCGGCCATCGAAATATAGTCGATGTTTTCAATCTCGGCAACTGTACGGTACACTCCCGAACGCTTGGCTGCGAGGCAGGCAAGAATGTTTGTTTCCGAATTGTCGCTCAGGGCAATGAATGCGTCGGTGCGGTCTATGCCTTCGCTGCGCAGCAGCTCGGGGTCACGTGCGTCGCCGTTGATTATCATCACACGGTCGTCCACAAGTTCAATGAGCTTGTTGCAACGTGCATAGTCGCTCTCTATTATCTTTATGCTTATGTCTTTGGGTATAAGCTCCGCTGTGCGCACGGCGATGCGGCTTCCTCCCATCATTATCACACTTTTCACCTCGGAGAACTGCTCCTTTCCGCAGATGTCCCTTATGTAGGATATGTGCGATTTGGTGGTCATGAAACAGACAAGGTCGTCGACCTCTATGATGTCGTTACCGCGCGGGATTATCGTTTCGTCGCCGCGTTGTATTGCCACTACATGGTAGGGCATATCCCTCTGCAGGTCGCGGAAGGGTATGTTTATGATGGATGAATTGCCTCTTACCTTTACACCTATCATCACAAGTTCGCCGTTGCCGAATTCGAGCATCTGTCTCATCCAGCAATATTTTATGCTGGTGGCAATCTCCTCAGCGGCAAGTTTCTCTGGGTAGATGAGCGAGTTTATTCCAAGCGACTTGAAGTATTCTCTGTGTTTGGGTTGCAGATATTCGTAGTTGTCTATTCGGGCAATAGTCTTTTTTGCTCCCAAGTAGTGGGCGAGTATACAGGAGTTTATATTAGTGCTCTCGTCGGGGGTTACGGCCACAAAAAGGTCGGCATCTCCGGCTCCGGCGCTCTTTAAGTTTCCTATTCTTGTGGGCGAGCCAATCATTGCCTTGAGGTCGAAGAGTGATTCCAGTTTACCGAGACGTTCTTCGCTCTCGTCGAGCAGGACTACATCCTGACTCTCTACGGATAATAACTTTGCAAGGTGTGTGCCTACGGCTCCTGCACCGGCTATTACAATCTTCATGGTGTACCGTTTTTTTGTTACGGGCGACTCTGCTTGTAGGGCAGATTTTTATATTTGCTTGAATTTAAGTATTGCTTCAATTACGGCCGGAGTATCCATCCTGCACTCGCGGTAAAGTTCGGCTGTTGTGCCGTGCTCTACGAATGTGTCGGGGATGCCCATGGGGAGTATTGCGGGGGTGTATCTGTTCTCGGCCATAAATTCTATAACAGCCGATGCCAGTCCTCCTTTTATTACTCCATCTTCGAGGGTTACAATGTACTTGAATTTGCGGCCTATTTCGTGCAGAAGCTCTGTGTCAATGGGCTTCAGGAAGCGCATGTCGTAGTGCGCTACGCTTACTCCCTGCTTTGCAGCCTCGTCTATAGCACCGGCCACACTCTTGCCTATGGGACCTAATGTGAGCAGTGCGACGTCGGTGCCTTCGCGCAGGAGGCGTCCTTTGCCGACGGGGATGCTTTCCAACGGGCATTTCCAGTCGGTGAGCATTCCTCGTCCGCGAGGGTATCTGATGACGAATGTGCCCATGTTGGGCTGTTGGGCTGTGAACATCATGCGGCGCAATTCACATTCATCGTATGGCGATGCTATGGTAATGTCGGGGATGGGGCGCAGATAGGCAAGATCGAAGGCGCCGTGGTGTGTGGGGCCATCCTCGCCCACTATGCCTGCGCGGTCGAGACAGAGAACCATGTTAACACGTTGCAGTGCAGCGTCGTGTATGAGGTTGTCGTATCCGCGTTGCATGAACGATGAATATATGTTGCAGAAGGGCATGGCACCGCCTTTCCCCAGTCCTGCCGAGAATGTTACGGCGTGTCCCTCGGCGATGCCTACATCGAAGAATCTTTCGGGCATCTCCTTCATCAGCAGGTTCATGGAGCATCCTGTGGGCATTGCGGGGGTTACGCCCACTATGGCGGGATTCATCTTGGCAAGCTCCACAAGTGTCTCGCCAAATACATCCTGGAAGCGTGGTATGCCGCTCTCAGAGATGATTCTCTCGCCTGTCTCTATGTCGAATATGCCGGGCTGGTGCCACGAGGTGGCATCCTTTTCGGCGGGTTCGTAGCCACGGCCCTTCACTGTGTGTATGTGCAGCAGTTTGGGACCTTTCATGTCCTTTATGATGTTGAGGGTGCGTACAAGCTCTATTACGTCGTGCCCGTCAATGGGGCCGAAGTATCTCACCGACATTCCTTCGAATATGTTCTTCTGCTGATAGAGCATTGCTTTGAGTCCGTTGTTGAACCTTGTGAGGCTTGCGGCGCGGTCTTTGTTGAGCAGACCGATCTTTGTGAAGAAATTTGCGGCGCGGTGGCGTATCTTGTTGTAGAGCCTTGAGGAGTGCATTGATATGAGCATCTGGCTCATGCCTCCTACGCTCTTGTCGATGGACATGTTGTTGTCGTTCAGTATTATGAGCAGGTTGTTGTCGCTCGACGAGGCGTTGTTGAGTCCTTCGTATGCGAGTCCGCCACTCATCGAGCCGTCGCCTATCACGGCTATTGTGTGCTCATTCTCCTTACCGTTCATCTTTGCCGATACGGCGAGGCCCAGCGCTGCTGATATTGAGTTTGATGCGTGTCCGCCGATGAATGCGTCATATTCACTCTCCTCAGGCGCGGGGAAAGGCTTGAGACCTTTGAACTTGCGGTTGGTGTCGAAACGGTCGCGGCGGCCTGTGAGTATCTTGTGGCCGTATGCCTGATGGCCTACATCCCACACGATTTTATCCTCGGGGGTGTCCATCGTATAGTGCAGTGCCACAGTCAGTTCCACTGCGCCGAGACTCGATGCAAAGTGCCCGGGATTGTTTGAAAGTGATTCTATGATAAATGCTCTTAACTCCGCGCACACTGCAGGGAGCTTCTCTTCAGGAAGCTTCCTCAGGTCTGCGGGTGAGTCTATTTTGCTAAGCAATGGGTATTTTCCGTTTTTGGTCATATTATACCGAATATACTTTGTTGAATATGCAAAAGTAATGAAATAGTGTCAATATAGTGCAAAATGGAGTGTAATATTTTTTTGTTTTTGTTTTTGGGTTCTTTGTTTGCCGTGTTTTTGAAAATAAATAATTTGTGGCGGCTATATGTTTAAAAGCATATTCGCAGTGATACTGTCAATCCTGTTTTGTGGTACATCACATTCTTTTGCGATAGTCGGCCATTTGGATGCAGCTTCGCAAACCTCGTCGATTATGGATGAAGCCCTCTTTATATTATTTCTTGCTCCACATTCCAGCAGGTCTTTCCTTGTGATATTGTCAAATTTTCCATTTATAGACATTTGATGAGTGGCTGTCCACCCTCCGTTGGGATTGTATGAATAGAGCATGTCGTAGGCAGGGGATAATCTCCATACCCCATCTTCTCCCATTAAGAAAGATATGTTCTTGGTGTGATCATCCTGATTCCGTATTACCACGTTGAAAACCATTCTTCGGAACATTTCCTGTGCTTGTGGATATGGAAGCCTCAACGCTCGCATCACATTGAACGCTTGTTCGTAGGAGTATGCTCTGTGTAGACGGTAGTCGTAATGGGCAATGCCGCACAATGTCTGCATGTGGATTTTTTTACCGTCTGTACGATCGAAACGTTTTGTGAGAAAATGTGCATAACCATTCTTTTCAATCAATGAACATTCAGACATTTCTATTCCGCACGTTTCAGCTAATTTGTAGAATGAGTATTCAAGCCGTCCATAATTTCCTGTTTCGCGGAGTCCTGTCGTAGCCGTGACTCCATCCAGTTTTATAATGTAGTGTTCAAATCCATCAGGTACATCAGTTTGCCCGGAACGTACTTCTCCGGTGCTTTTATTGTATGCTATAATAGCTTTTGCGCGCTGACCTCCTGCCGATGTTCCTAAGCGAAGAATTTCGGCGATGGCACTCCTTTTGTCATCGTTTATGTTTACACCGAAACTTTCTTTTTTCAATAAAGCTTCGCTGGCGACATCGACCAATGAGTCAATCTCTATCTTTAAGTTCGGACTGTAGTCATATATTGCTGGCTCAAATTCTAATGCTCCCATGCAGCGCTTGCCTAAAAAACAGAGTGTTTCTACTATATTGCTGCTTGTGCGCCCTGTTAGTGCAAGCCATCTATCGAACAACGCACTACCGTATGTGTCGGGCAGCGAATCGGCCAATAATCCCGGGAGTCCTTTGAATGTCTCTTCTCCAATATTTCTGAAAGAGTATACGCGGCCGGGTATCACCGGCATCATCAGTGGAGCGGGTTCCAATCCTCTGCCTATGAATTTTTTTTCATATTCAAATTGTACAATGTTATTCCGGCCGTCCCAACGGAAAATTCCAATTGTCTCTCCATAAAGTTTTACTTTTGCTACATCTACCATTCCGATTCCTCCTTTTTGTCGTTATTTAATTTGCCGCTGGCCCGTTTGCGAATCTTTTTCTTTGCCGAGTTGACAAGGTCATAATATTCGCTTGGAGTTAATTGCTCTTCCTCAATCAATGGTTGAAAAATATCTAATTTCCCCAATATCCGCAGCACTCGCAGTAGCGAATCAAAAGATTTTATCTCTCCTTTCTCTATTTTTTTTATTGAAGATAAAGATATATTTGCTGCGTATGCAAGGCTTTCCTGAGTTATGTCTTGTTTAATACGTATATTTTTGATTTTTGCTCCAATTTCTGATGAAATTGTAACATCAGTCATTGTATATATATCTTTCATAATGGTTTTAAATAGCACTGTTATGTTGCAAATATACATATAAAAGTTTAAAATGCAACTATTGAGAGCTTTCTTTTAAAATGATTATGCGATATTATACCTAAAATATTAGCTCTTGCCCTTTAAAAGAGTGCTGAGTTTTGCGAGGCCAATCAAAAACTATCGTTTTTGAAGATAGAGTGCTCTTTTTCGCACATACATTAAAGAGGATGACCAAAACTTAGTCATCCTCTTTAATGTATGTGCTTAGTATCCTCCGGTGTTTTCGTATGTGTTGTAGAACTTGTTTGCAGCTTTTTGTTTGTTGACTGTCTTCGTGGTCTCGCCGCTTCCTATGCAGTTTTTTGCTCTAACATTTTCAATTACTTCATTTTGTTTGTAGTTGGTAAGTGATTTTATCCAAAATTCATTGTCTATGCTGTTGCTTATATTAGAATCGAAAAAATATGTTATTCTGTTTCGAAAACTAAGGGGAGAATTTTCTTTTGTGTATGTGATAGTTTCTGATTTTTTGCCGGGAAAGTTGAATTTGTTGTTTCCACATTCATAGTATATGTAATCTGAAATGTTGAAACCTTTTATTCTTTTTGCTGATTTTGCTGGAATGCAGATGTATTTTGCCTCTTTTTCAGTAACGCTTCTTGCTGCCCCTATATTTTGTCCGGCTGAGACTTTTATCTCTCTTATTGCGTTAGATGGTGCCCATAGGGTGGTGTAATAATCCTTATTCTTCATTATCAGCGATGCTGCTGATGATGTAGAGGTCATTGTAGTGGTTGTTCTTGTGTATTCAATATCGCTGTAATAGTCGTATGCAATTCCATTTCTTATGAAGAAGGAACGTGTCATGTCTATGTAGATGTCGTGCTCGGTCTTGTTTTTAAAAAGAAAATCAAGATTTCCTGTTGCACTCCATAGGTTATATGAAATTTCACAATCGTTGTTGCTGAATATGATTTCTTTATTGCTGCTTTGAAGATTGGTTGATTCAACTTCGTAAATCTGATAGATTTTTTGTGTGCATGAAGAATGAAAAAGTGTTAATGCTAACAAAAATAATGCGTTAAGTGTAATTTTTATTGTTCTCATGATTATTGTGTTTTAAAATAAAAAAAGTACAGACTCAAACATATACCGCACAGGTTTACCACAACCTAACACACCATGTAAGAGCCCGTACCCTTATGGGAACAGTCTCTACCGGTGTGTAGTTGCATCGTATTATGCGGTTTTTTGTTCAGCTATAATTGCTTGTGTGGTAATTTGGCGGTATAGTAGAACAATATGTCTGTCCTGTTTCCAGGACGATACAAATTTACGCAATTCCGGAGACTTGGCAAAGCGTTGTAATCTGTTTTTCATAAAATGATTGATTAGTGTCCGATAAATTTTTATCCTGCTTATGTTTTGAACTCCTCCGTCTTCAAAAACAAGTTTTTGAATCCACCTCCTCTTCAAGAGGAGGAATGTAAATTCTTGAAAATTACTAATGTATGACATTCTCCCTCTTGAAGAGGGAGTGCCCTCAGGGCGAGGGAGTTCCAATCATTGACTTAAAATTGTCTTAATAAAGAATTGGGGCTTGTAGTTACTTAAATATTGAATTTTAAACGACTTAAATACGTTTACCGGATACTAATAAAAATGATTATCAAATTAATTACCTAAAGTGATATAAGGTAAATATGATATACTCTCCCTCTTGGATAAGAGGGAGTGCCCGCAGGGCGAGGGAGTTCGAATGAATTCGCAAGCAAAAGTTTCAAACTCCTCCGTCTTCAA
>JAZNKR010000127.1:0-4473 GCA_045578665.1 Bacteroidaceae bacterium
AGTACTGGTAAGCCTGTTAGGAGGTACATACAATTCTCCATCTTGTAATATACCCGGCATAATAGCCCTGCTATCCCTGTACGGAGTTATATTGTTCTCTTTGAACATGCTTCTCCCTAAATTCATAAAGGCAGGCGAATTAACATTCTGGAAAAACAATTTCAACAGCCTGAAGGCAAAGGACAATGTCTTTAAAACGCTTCTGGAAGAGCAGAAACATTTCAGCATAGACGACAATGCTTCGACACTTCTATTCGGCAACCCAGATGCACCCATGCAGATAACAATATTCGGCAACCCCTACTGCAATCCCTGTGCAGAACTGCACAAAAAACTGCATATATTCGAAGGATATGAGATAGGAATAAGATACATATTTACATCATTCCGCCCCGAATACAACAATATAAACAAATATCTAATAGCTGCCTATCAGCAGTATGGTGAAAAGGATGCAGCTGAGATATATAACAAATGGTACGATGGCGGAAAAGCAGAGAAAGAAAAATTCTTCGAGAACTACAATCTCGACATAGAAGATGAATCGGTTCTTAAAGAATTCAGCAACCATCAGCAATGGATAAAAAGCAGCAGGCTAAGTTCTACACCGACAACAATTGTTAATGGCCATCTGTTGCCTAATGAATATAAGATAGAAGACTTGATATATTTCATTGATAAGACTACAAAGATGTAACCGTGTGGGTTACATAGATAATTATTTATAAATACTTTAACTTAAAAAATCATGAAGAGAATTAAAAAAATCGTACTGAGAAATGCAAATGAGTTGACTAACTGTCAGATGAAACAAATCCGGGGTGGTTACGACCAGGGAAATGACCATTCATCGGTATGTACAGTACAATGCCCCGCTGAATTTGGTGGTTCAAGTGTTACATATGATTGTTCAAACATAGGGTATTGCGATATACGATCAGGTGTCAGTCATGACGGAATTCCATTCTATGGTGCTGGCTGTTATTATCAAAATGGATCTCCCTTACAAGAAATGCCCGAAAGTCCTTGCATGAGAATAGAATTGTTTAAATAAAGGACTCAAGTTTCGCAAGTTCTAATAAATGAAATATAATGATATGATTTTAAAATCATTGAGTTAGTTATTGAAGGATGTTGTCGTTAATATTGAAATCAATTGTTATAAACGATACGTTTGTGTGTCAATCTTGTTTGAAATTACTCGTAACTATCTGATTTATAATGGCAACTACTTGCGAAGCTTGAGTAAAGGATAAACAAAAACTTTTGGCATTACTTATATTGCCAAGAGTTTTTCACTTTATACTTGTGATGGAAAATATAATAAATCGAATACTGTATTTCTTTATAATAGCCCTATCAATCCTCGCCTGCACCGATGAGATAGACAAGAGCAACCGTTTCACCTTCACGGGCGAGACGGTGGCAGACTTCCTGCTCAACCGTAGCGAAAAATATTCGCATTTTACGACCTTGCTTAAACGTGCCAACCTCTTCGGACTGCTCTCCACCTACGGGCAATATACCCTCTTCCTGCCCGACAATGCATCGGTGGAAAAGTTTGTTGCCGAGCAGGACAGCATCTACTGGACAACAAAGGAGACCGACAAGCCAATATGGACGGGAATAACCTCCCCCCTCGTGGATGAGCTCACCGACTCCATGGCAAACGTCATTGCCCGTATGCACCTGATAGAAAGGAACTACCGCATGGCCGATTTTGGCGAAGGCTCAATAGGCAAATGGAACTTCAACGACAGGGCATTGGCTATAAGCTACAAGGTTGTTGACGAACGCTTCTATATATTGATAAACAACAGTTCGGCAATAATCGACGGCGACAACGATGTAGAGAATGGCATAGTACACCTTGTAGACAAACCCATCGACCCCGAATACAAGACCATAGCCAGCCAAATATCAGAGTACAAATTCTTCGGCATATTCCACAGTGCCATAGCAGCGACAGGCTTTGGCGATATAGTATCCGAAAGGCTACACCCCGACAGCGAGGAGTTCAAAGACAAATTGCAGGAGTATTACAATGTAGGACGCAACAGATACATAAAGTTTACCGCCTTTGTAGAGCCCGACCAAGTGTTCAACGAAAACGGCATCTACTCTCTTGAGGACCTAAAGGCATTTGCCGAGAAGTGGTACGGCACCGAGGACAGGGACAACCCTAAAAGTCCCAAAAACGCGCTCTGGAAGTTCGTAGCCTACCACTTTGTAGAGGGCGAGATAGCATATAACAGGGTAGTCCCTTCGAGGTCGGCATTAGGAGCGTCATTCGACGAATACTACATACCGGGATTCGACCTCTACAACTACTATATCACAATGCAGAACACAATCGTCAAGGCACTGAAGCCCTTGAGTACCACAGACGGGCTTAACATCTACCTCAACTGGTCGAAGCGCAAGAATCCATATAATTTCGATATGCGCAAACATACCAATGTCCGTATCATCGGACTTACCGAATTTGTGACAATGGACGAGCGTTATGCCGTCTTTAACCCCAACGCAGGCAATGGCGTTATACACCCCATAGACAAGATACTCATCTACAACGAGGACGAGATGGCTGGCAATATCCTCAACGAGCGTATGCGCTTCGACTTCACAACGATGTTGTTGCCCGAACTGTCGAGCAACAATTATTGGCAGAATGAAATGGTAGAGTTCCCGCCATATTTTTTCGATAAAAGAGTAAAGCATCATGTGGAGAATAGCCGTATCAATTATCTAACAGGTTCGGGATACCTATGTGACTTTATGATACTTTCGGAAAACTATGATTTCTCATTCAAATTGCCACCGGTTCCCTCACGAACATACGAGGTGCGAATCAGCATAGAGGGACACAATCAGACCGGCACAGCAGAGTCAAAGGCAAAATATCAGCTCTATTTCGACAATAAGGTATGTGGCAACCCAATACTGGTAGTACCCGATGCCTACGATCCTATGATAGGCTGGGTAAATGATAACGAAACATACGACAATGGAGTAGAAAACGACAGGCAGATGCGCAATCGCGGATGGATGAAAAGTCCTGACTGCTATATGACTAATAATTACGCAACGGGAAGAGTCAATGCAAGAATGAATAGCTCCAAACTGCGCAAGATAATACATAGGCAGCACCTCACTGAGAGCGACCATTGGCTAAGGTTCAGATATTTGGGAGTACCTAAAGGTTTGGAGAATTATGCAGGGCGTACGTACTTGATTGTTGACTATCTTGAACTTGTCCCGCTGCACATAGTGAGCGATCCCACGAAGCCCGAGGACAGACACTAAAAAACATTTTGCAAGAATTCAGCAACCATCAGCAATGGATAAAAAGCAGCAGACTAAGTTCTACACCGACAACAATAGTCAATGGTCATCTGCTGCCTAACGAATATAAGATAGAGGATTTGATATATTTCATTGATAAGACTACAAAGATGTAACCGTGTGGGTTACATAAATAACTATTTATTCATGTTTTAATTTGAGAAATTATGAAAAAGATTAAACCTGTGGTACTTAAAGATGCCACAAAATTGACTAACAGTCAGATGAAACAAATTCGAGGTGGTTACGACCCTGGAAATAATCGTTCATCGTCATGTATCATACCATGTCCTGTTGGATTTGGCGGAGGTAGTGTTGAACCGGAATGTCTTGGAACGTCGTATTGCGATATTTATTCCGGCGTTAATTCAGATGGAACTCCATTCTATGGTGCCGCTTGTTATACACCAGGTAACAGTAACCCAACACATGAAATAAAACTCTGTGAGTTAGCTGAATCAATGAAATAGCCTTATAATTTTACTTTTCTCGGCAATGTTAAAGTTGCCGAGAAAAGTATTTTTTCAATTTGCTGAAAATTTATTGAGCTAATTGTATTATGAAATATGAATCGTAAAATACAATTGATATTATATGCCATCCTATTGTTTGTCGCCTGCACCGACGAGATAGACAAGAGCAACCGCTTCACTTTCACCGGTGAAACGATGGCAGATTTCTTGCTCAACCGAAGCGAGAAATATTCCCATTTTATCAATTTTCTGAAGAAGGCAGAACTGTTCTCTCTGCTACAAACCTACGGACAATACACCCTGTTCCTTCCCAACAACGACGCAGTGGAAAAATACCTTGCCGAGCAGGACAGCATATATTGGGCAACAAAAAATAGCGACAATCCTGTATGGACAGGAATAACCTCGCCGCTTGTCGAAGAGGTCAGCGACTCTATGGCCAATGTCATAGCCCGTATGCACCTGATAGAAGGAAACTACCACACAGCCGAATTTGGCGAAGGCGCAATAGCCAAATGGAATTTCTTCGATAGAACGCTGGTTGTCAGCTACAAGGTTGTCGATGAGCGCTTCTACATAATGATAAACAACAATGCAGCAATAATTGGCGGCGACAATCAGGTAGAGAATGGCATTGTTCACCTGATTGACAGAC
>JAZNKR010000128.1:0-1847 GCA_045578665.1 Bacteroidaceae bacterium
AGATACTCCGGCTCGGAATATGGGAAGTTTGGATATCCCTTCTTTCGACTCATAAAGTTTGCAAGAGCATCCTTCGTCCATGCACGCTGTGCCTCATCAAAAATTGCAACATGGTCCACTGGCACGAATGACTTTTTAAGGTTTTTCGGATTGAGAAAGTACTCCTCATCTGCCACGATATGACCATCCACAACCTTTGTTCCCTCCAAACAAGTATCGCGGTAATGGTGAATCATCTGTATAAAGGTCTTAACCTCCGAACGAGCTGTGCCAATAGCGATCCTCTCGCCCTTCTCCGCCATGCGACGCTTCTTGTCGCGCGCAAGGGCCTCGGTCAACACCTGTACCAACGGGAAGTTTCCAGACAAATAGACTGCAACATCGTCCTTTTCAAACTGCTGTGTTGCGATATTTAAACCTACAAGAGTTTTTCCTGCGCCCGGTACACCCGTTACAAAGCATATTGCCTTGAAATGCTCACTCTTTGCGCGTTCAATGACTGACGAAATAAATCCACAGGTGGTTGTGAGATTCTCAGCCGAAGCATCGGAACGTGATAAATCTTCAACAGAGTGGTTGTTGTAAAGTGCGCTTGCCGCCTCAATGATGGTCGGAGTTGGTGAATAACGGCTAATAGCCCACAACGCATCATCCCCGGAGCTGTCTTTATCACAGAATAGCAACGCCTCAGCGATAGTCGAAGCGAGCTGTTCGCGGTTGGTTAGTATAGGATAGAAAACCTTATCGTCAAAAGGAATAAAATCAGGGGCAACCTTGACAGCTTCGGTCGCAACCAATATTGGCACAATCGGGCGATTATGACTCTGCTCATGGAAGTTTTTCAGGTCAAGCGCATAGTCCCATACTTGCGCTATGTCCGCTTTGGTGTATTGCTCGTTGAATGCCTTAAACTCTAACAAAAGCACTACGCCATCAAGCAGCAATACAACGTCAATACGACGACCCATTCGCGGAATGGTGTATTCAAAGTAGATATGGCCTCGACCTATGTATGGAGCAAGGATTTCTTTCAAAAGCGAAATCTCTTCGCGCCATGCTTCTGCTTGCAAGCCCTGCAATGAAGCGTGCAACAAGGTGTGCGCTGTGGTTAGACCACCAATAATCTGCACATCCGGCATAGCAAGAAATCCCTCTATTGTATCGCCATGAAAGTATCTATTGACCATAATTCTAAATTAATCGTTTTCCTATAATACATTCACTCCTTCTCCACCTCGACAAACAACTCACTCATCTTCATGCCGAGTTTGTTGCATATACGCTCAAGAATATCAATTGAGATATTTCGTTTTCCATTCTCAATATCACTCATATATCGGCGGTCGATGCCGGCTTCATTGGCAAATACCTCTTGTGAAAAACCCTTCTCACGGCGCAAGCGGACAATTGCTCTTCCTAAATTTTCCTGTAATGACATAGCGTGCTTTCTCAACAAAAAGATTGGAACAAATATGCATTTACCGCATATTACATCCATATCCGTATATTATTTTCGCAAATATCGTATTCCTTGTAAAATAATACAACGGACAATTGTACACATTAGTTAATTATCAGTTCTATTTCGGAACTTAAAAGGAATATGTATAATAGTGAACGAATAATCAGGGATTTGCAAAATGTAAGACACAAACATTTGTAATGAGAAGTTTTTGGATAACTTTGCCTAAGAAAAATTCAGCATAATTTCAGAATGGACAACAACGACAAACATACAAATTGGATTTTACCTTGCAATCCCCAACAATACCATCTGCATGAATATTTCCTGAATTCTGATAGAGAACTGAGTATTGAAGAACTAAAGGCTATAATAGAAAGCAAAA
>JAZNKR010000129.1:0-9815 GCA_045578665.1 Bacteroidaceae bacterium
CGACTACTACCACGAAGAGAAAAGAATGTATCGCTTGGTAGATGCCGTAATATGCCTGACAGAAGAGTTCCGAGAATTTGTACACGAATTTTATGATGTACCAAAGGAAAAACTATATGCAATATGTAACGCATGGCAACAACGAACAAGCAATTACACTCAAACCCGCAATGAACTGCGTCAGAAGCTCGGACTCTATGAACATGAAAAGATAATAGTTTTCACCGGTAGGCAACATCCCGTGAAGGGACTATATCAACTGTTCCAGGCTTTCGAGAATGTCTATCAAAAGGAACGTAATATACGCCTTGTGATAATAGGCAAGAACCCTAATGTCGAAGAATACACCAAATTGATGCCTACAGCATTGTCGCGTGTAATATTCACAGGCTACATCAAACAAAGCAATATTGTCGACTGGTATCGTGCAGCCGACATAGGCATACTGCCATCTTACAACGAACAGTGCAGTTATTCGGGAATAGAGATGCTGATGTTGGGAATGCTGGTAGTATCTACCGACAGTAAAGGACTGACAGATATGTTCCATGACAACGAAAATGCACTTGTTGCCAAGATAGGCAATCGCAAGGACGATAAAGAATTTATTGCATCGCTGACAGAAACAATATTAAAAGCATTAACATTACCACAAGAAAAAGCAGAAGAGCTATCTGCCAATGCAAAGAAATATGCACAAGAGAAATATTCCTTGTCACAGATGCGAGAAAAATATATAGCATTGATAGAAAATATATACAAACAATAAGTTTGTATTGTGTAATTATTTTATTATCAATAACCTAAAAAATTAACTCTATGAAAAAAATCAAAAAAATTGTACTGAGAAGTGCAACAAAATTGACAAACAGTGAAATGAAAAAACTTCGGGGTGGTTACGACCCCGGAAATGACCATTCAGCAGCATGTACAGTACAATGTCCCGCTGAATTTGGTGGTTCAAGTGTTACATTGCAATGCAGACCCTCATTGTATTGCGATATACAATCAGGTATCAATTCGAAGGGAATTCCATTCTATGGGGCTGGTTGTTATTATCAAAATGGATATCCCGAAAAAACAGAGCCTGAACGTCCTTGTGAATTAACAGAATTATTGAAATAATCTTATGATTTTACTTATCTCGGCAATGTTAAAGCTGCCGAGAAAAGTAGTACTCCTTCGATGTAGTTTATAATTCATTACGCAAATTGTAATATGAGTCGTAAAATACAATTGATATTATATGCCATCCTATTATTCCTCGCCTGCACCGACGAGATTGACAAGAGCAACCGCTTCACTTTCACCGGTGAAACAATGGCAGACTATCTGCTCAACCGCAGCGACAGATACTCGCACATGATAACCCTCTTCAAACGTGCAGGGCTGTTCAGTCTGCTCAACACATACGGTCGCTTTACACTCTTTTTACCCGATAACACAGCTGTGGAAAAATACCTTGCCGAGCAGGACAGCATATATTGGGCAACAAAGGAGACCCCCAATTTTATAAATACCGGAATAAGTTCGCCGTTGGTAGAGGAACTCAGCGACTCGATGGCGAATGTAATAGCCCGCACACATATTGTAGAGAGCGACATAAGCATGGCCGACATGGGAGAAGGAGCACTCAGCACACGAAACTTCAACTACCGTTTCTTGGGAGTGAACTATGTGGTCAAAGGCGAACAATATTACATAATGCTCAACAACAGCGCCGCCATCATCGGTGGCGACAATGATGTGGAGAACGGAGTAGTGCATCACGTTGACAAGGTCGTAGCCCCCTCGCAGAAAAACGTACCCGAACTTATAGGTTCGTGTCAATTCTTCAAGATATTTGCCGCAGCGCTGAACCGTACAGGCTTTGCCGATTCGTTGACAATGGATGCCGATGACAGTTACGACCCAGACCGGTATTCTCCGCGTGATTTTGGTGGTTATAATTTATTCCCTCCCAAAACAAGATATTATAAATATACCGGTTTCATAGAGCCCGATGATGTGTTCCGCAGCAATGGCATAGAGAACATAGACGACCTTGTGGCATTTGCCGAGAAGTGGTACGGCACAGAGGACAGGGACAACCCTAAGAGCCCTCGCAATGCACTATACAAGTTCGTAGCCTACCACTTTGTGCCACGCGAGCTGCCACATAACAAGATTGTACCCTATGGTCTCGGCAACCAGTATTGGAACATAGATGAATACATGCCGACAATATACGACCGCTATGACTACTTCGAGACCATGCAAGGTACGCTGATGAAGGTCGTCAAGCCTCTGAGCCGTCCCGAGGGCAGGGATACATATATCAATTTCAACAAGCGAGAACTGCCGTATAACATTGAGCTGCGCCATCATCTTAACGTGCGCGTTATTCCACTCACCGAATTTATCGGTATGAAAGAGGAGTATGCCCTTTTCAATCAAATGGCTGTAAACGGCATAGTGCATCCGATAGACAAAATTCTCATTTACAACGACGATGAAATGGTAGGCAACATACTCAACGAACGTCTGAGAATAGATATGCACAGTCTTGTGCCTGAACTATCGTGCAACGCTCTCAGGTATAATGATCATGTTGAGAAAACACAGGTTGATGCGATACCTCCTGGTTATAGCGAAAAGGTAAAGATTAACTCCGGTGCTATATTATTGGCGCAAGATTGTAGAATGTATAATTGCGACAACTTTGATTTTATGGGGATGTTCGACGTGGAATTCACTCTTCCTCCTCTTCCTCCACGTGTTTATGAGGTGCGTGTTGGATATAGTCGGTTTGGATGGTACACCGGTGGGTTGACTAATCATGAAGTTCAAATGTATATAGATGGCAAAGTGGAAGGAAGACCTTATAATATAAATTTCCTCGACCCTCAGCCGGGAATGCAGACAGGTTTTGTTGCAGACGAATATACATACGACAATGGAATGGAAAATGACAAGAACATGCGCCTTAACGGGTGGATGAAGGGGCCGAAGTCAATCCATTTCAGCATCGACAAGAGCGCAAGGGATTCTTATTATTATGTAAGAAGAATAATAGCAAGAAAATATTTCGATGCCGGCAGGCACACGATAAGATTCAGATATATTTCTCCAAAGAATAATTTATCTATGTATGTGGATTATCTTGAGTTTGTGCCGCTGCATATAATAAGCGACCCCACTAAACCCGAGGACAGGTACTAAAAGCCCGAATGGGGAGGGAGTTTGAATGAACACGCAAGCAAATTTTCAAACTCCTCCGACCTGACAGCCACCTCCTCTTATCCAAGAGGAGGAGTAAGGAAGAAATAACAAAAAATGAAACGAATACTCTACATATTAGCATTAGTCCTGTCAATCCTCGCCTGCACCGACGAGATAGACAAGAGCAACCGCTACACCTTCACGGGCGAGACAGTGGCAGACTATCTGCTGAACCGTAGCGACAGATACTCGCATTTTATCAAACTGCTGAAGAGGGCTGGATTATTCTCGCTACTGAATACCTACGGACAATACACCCTCTTCCTGCCCGACAACGAGGCGGTGGAAAAATTTGTGCAGGAAAAAGACAGTATATATTGGGCAACAAAGGATAATGAGATACCCATATGGACAGGAATAACCTCTCCGTTTGTTGAAGACCTCAGCGACTCGATGGCAAACGTAATAGCCCGCAACCATCTGATAGAAAGAAACTACCATACAGCCGAGTTCGGCGAAGGAGCAATAGGGAAATGGAATTTCAACGACAGGATAATCACCATAAACTATAAAGTAACAGATGAGCATTTCTACATCATGCTCAACAACAGTTCAGCAATAATCAGCGGCGACAATGATGTGGAAAATGGCGTTGTTCACCTCATCGACAGACCTATAGAGCATATGAGGTCATTGATAGCCATGCAGATTGCGAAGTACGATTTTTTTAGTCTGTTCAGCGGTGCAATATCGCTGACCGGCTTTTCCGATGCTGTTTCACAGGCAATGGACTACACATACGAAAAGTCCGATATTTGGCGTTATGAACCCGACCGGAAATATATAAAATTCACAGCCTTCGTCGAACCCGACGAAGTGTTCCACAAGTATGGAATCTACACTCTGAAGGAACTTATAGCCTTTGCCGAAAAATGGTACGGCACAGAGGATAAAGGGCAATACAGAAGCCCTAAAAATGCACTCTACAAATTCGTTGCCTATCATTTTCTGAACGGCGAAATAACATACGACAGAATTGTACCCTCAGAGTTAGGGCTTGGAAGTGAGATTTATAATCATTTCAACAATCCAGGGTACGATCATTATAATTACTTTGTGACGAAGCATGGCAAGCTGATGAAAGTTGTAAAGCCGTTGAGCACTACAGAAGGCAAAAACATATACATCAACTACTCCAAACGCAAGATTCCCTATAATTTTGAAATGCGTAACCACCTGAATGTCCGCATCATAGAGCTTACGGAGTTCACACAGATGGACAGTGAGTATGCAGAATTTGTCCCTGCTGCCGACAACGGCATTATACATGCAATAGACAAAATTCTCATTTACAACGAGGATGAAATGGCAGGCAATATACTGAACGAACGAATGCGGTTCGACATTACAGCGCTGCAACACGAACTCGCAAGCAACAATATTTGGCAAAACAGATATGCTGATATTCCTCCAGGATATTGCGAAGGAATAAGGAGTGAACAATTTTGGTTTTATAACCTGGGATGGTACAATGGCGACAATATAAGTCCTTTGGGAGCTTATGATTTTTCTATAAAGCTTCCGCCGGTCCCAAATAGAACATACGAAATAAGATTCGGCATTTATATGCGCGAAAAGGATAGTAATCCCTCAAAGGAAGATAACGAGAAGTTTCAAATATATTTCGATGATGAAATATGTGGGCTGCCAATCAGTAAGAAACTTCCGATGACCGACGAAAGTATTGGATGGATCGCAGATGAGGCTACTTATGACGACGGTGTCGAAAATGACAAACTCTTAAGAAATAAGGGATGGATGAAAGCTCCTGACAGTTATTTGCAATATAGTACAGAAACCGGAACATATATTCCTGCAAGAGATTGTCACACAATGGCACGTAAAATCATCGCTAAAAAGTATTTTACCGAAGGTGAGCATTGGTTACGTTTCCGATTCATTGGCGAATTGAGAATTCAAGAAGGTTATACTAATATTTTGGACTACATTGAAATAGTGCCGCTGCACATAGTCAGTGACCCCACGAAGCCCGAGGACAGACACTAAAAGCCCCGAGGGGGCGACATTATAAAGCGTAGCCCGTAAGGGCTATGAATGAACGCAAGGACTATGTATGAAAATCCAAAACCAACAAAGCCCTGTAAAGGGCGACACAATAACGAGGTACAATGAACACGGCAGATAAGACAAAAATTACAGCTTCTAAACAAGGTGTAAACCTATAACATAGCATTGTATACATGATGAAACGAATACTCTACATATTAGCAATAGCCCTGTCAATCCTCGCCTGCACCGACGAGATTGACAAGAGCAATCGTTTCACTTTCACTGGTGAGACGGTGGCGGACTTTTTGCTCAACCGTAGCGAGAAATACTCCCACATGATTACCCTGTTGAAGCGTGCCGACCTTTTCAGCCTGCTCAATACATACGGCCGATTTACACTCTTTCTTCCCGACAACGAAGCGGTAGAAAAATATCTGCAAGAACAAGATAGCATATATCATGCGACAAAAGATACTGCAATCCCAATATGGACGGGAGTAACCTCGCCACTATTGGAGGAACTGAGCGACTCAATGGCAAACGTAATTGCCCGCACCCATCTTATAGAAACCATGCACATGATGGCAGAGATGGGCGAGGGTGCGCTCCCATCGCGCAATTTTCTATATCGCTTCTTGGGAGTGAATTATGCGGTTGAGGGCGAGCAATACTACATAAAGCTCAACAACAGCGCAGCCATCGTCGGTGGCGATAATCAGGTAGAGAATGGAATAGTGCACCTCGTCGACAAGGTCGTTGCCCCCTCGCAGAAGAATGTCCCCGAGCTTATAAGTTCATACGACTTCTTCGGCATATTCAGCGAAGCACTCTACGCAACAGACTTCTGCGACTCGTTGACAAAGGAATACGACAAGAGCTATATGAGCGACAAGTATACCCTAAACCTCGAAAATTACGGATACGCCACATTTCGTGCGCCAGAGACAAAATATTACAAATACACAGGCTTTGTTGAGACAGACGAGGTGTTCCACAGCTACGGTATTCATACTCTCGACGACCTTCGCGCCTTTGCCGAAAAGTGGTACGGAACCGAAGAAAGGGACAACCCACGCAGTCCGCACAACGCCCTTTATAAATTCGTAGCCTATCACTTTGTTCCTCGCGAAATGCCCCACAACAGCATAGTGCCGTATGGCATATACTATCATGAAGGCAAAGACTATCTTGACCAAATAATGCCTGCAATTTACGACCGTTACGACTATTTCGAAACTATGCAGGGTACGATGATGAAGGCAATGAAGCCATTGAGTCGTCCCGAAGGACGCGACACATATATAAACTTCAACAAGCGCGAAGTACCTTTCAACACCGACCTACACCGTCACTTGAATGTGCGCGTAATCCCGTTGACCGAATTTATAAAATTGAAGAAGGAATATGCCCACTTCGACCAAATGGCCTCTAACGGCATAGTACATCCGATAGACAAGATACTTATATACAACGAGGATGAGATGCATGGCAACATACTGAACGAACGTATAAGGATAGATGTTCTCAATCTTATGCCCGAACTGCAGTGCAACGGTGTCAGATACCGCCCGGAGGAAAGGCCAATCACTGGTGAGTGTATGATACCTAATGAATACAGCGAAAAGCTATCTATAAAATCGGGTATGGTGGTTGTACCGAACAATATTCTTATGCTTACACTGTTCGGCGACTACTTGTGGTGCTACGGGTTGTTTGATTTTGAATTGACTCTTCCTCCTCTTCCCTCTCGTGTTTACGAAGTGAGAGTCGGCTTAATTAGAACTGGTTATGCAATTTGGAATGGGAATATTCGTCCGGATCCTGTTCAAGTGTATATAGACGGCAAAGTAGAAGGTGTTCCTTTCCCAATCAATTATAATGATTATAAGGATCATGAGAGTCTGAATGTAGAGCAGACCGGTTATGTGGCTGACCAATATACTCTTGATAACGGATTTGAGAATGATAAACAGATGCGCAATATTGGCTGGATGAAGGCGCCTGTTTCGTTTGTCGATAGGGATGGACGTACAGCAAGAGACTACAGGAATTGTATGAGGAAAATAATTACAAGAAAATTTTTTGCTCCCGGCAGACACACGATAAGGTTCAGATATATAGGAGAGAGTGCGCATTTGAATACGAGTTTTGATTATTTAGAGTTTGTTCCGCTGAACATTATCAATGACCCCACGAAGCCTGAGGATAGGTACTAAAAGCCCGAAGGGGCGACATTATAAAGCGTAGTCCGTAAGGGCTATGAATGAACGCAAGGGCTACGTATGAAAATCAAAAACCAACATAGCCCTGCAAGGGGCGACACAAAAACGAGATTGTTTAAGAGTACTACCCTTAACATGAAACGAATACTCTACATACTCGCATTGGCCCTGTCAATCCTCGCCTGCACGGACGAGATTGACAAGAGCAACCGCTTCACTTTCACAGGTGAGACAGTGGCAGACTTCATGCTGAACCGCAGCGACAGATACTCGCACATGATAACCCTCTTCAAACGTGCAGGACTATTCAGTCTACTCAACACATACGGACAATACACACTCTTCCTGCCAGACAACGAGGCAGTGGAAAAATTCGTAGCAGAACAGGACAGCATCTACCATGCAACAATAGGTACGCCACAATTCATCAACACCGGCATAACCTCGCCCTTCGTTGAGGATATGAGCGACTCAATGGCTAATGTACTTGCCCGCACTCATACCTTGGAAGTAATACACCGCACGGCGAACATGGGCGACGGGGCATTAGCCTCGCGCAATTTCAACCACCACTTTATTGGAATCAACTATGCGGTGAAAGGAGAAAACTACTACATCATGCTCAACAACAGCGCTGCAATAATCTGCGGCGACAACGAAGTGGAGAACGGCATAGTGCATCTAGTAGACAAGGTAATACAGCCGACGCAGAAAACCGTTCCCGAACTTATTAAAAGTTGCGGTTTCTTCACCCTCTTCAGTGCTGCCTTGCAAGAGACACACTTCTGCGACTCCATTGCATCATATATCGACATAACATATAATCCCGATGATTATACTCCGTCCGCATATACAAATCTGTCTGTAGTGGCAGAAACAAAATATTATAAATACACAGGCTTCGTTGAACCCGACGAAGTGTTCCACAAGAATGGTATTTACACCCTTGACGATCTTAAGGCATTTGCCGGAAAGTGGTACGGCGCCGAAGATAAGGACGACCCGAAGAGTCCTCAGAATGCACTATATAAATTCGTTGCCTATCATTTCGTTGAGCGCGAACTTCCATACAACAGAATAATAGTATTTGGCAAGATGTCCGATAATATGGATATGGAACACTATATGATGGAGGGCTATGACAGATATGACTATTTCGAAACGATGCATGGAAAGCTAATGAAAGTGGTTAAGCCTCTTAGTAAACCCGAAGGAATAGATGTGTTTGTAAACTACAGCAATCGTCAATTGCCGTACAATATTGAAATGCACAACCACTTGAATGTGCGCGTAATACCACTTACCGAATTCATTGCCACGAAAGAGGAGCATGCCCTCTTTGACCAGTCTGCTATGAATGGAATAGTGCATCCTATAGATAAAATACTCGTATATGACGAAGACGAGATGAGTGGCAACATACTAAACGAGCGCTTGCGCTTCGATGTCCTGTCTCTTTTACCCGAACTTTCGTGCAACGATATCCGTTTTAGAGTTCCAAGCAATCAGGGAGAATACCATGTGAAAATACCTGAGGGGTATTCCAAAAATCTCAAAATAAGAAACGGAGAGGCCAATTGCAGAAACGACTATTTCGGATATTTTGGAGACGGATTGTATGTATGTAAATTCAGCGATATTTCGTTCAGATTACCTCATGTTCCCGAAAGGGTATATGAGATACGTTTTGGATGGACCTTGCCTATTGCATATCTTGGTTCTATTGAGTTTCCAATGCAAATGTATGTGGATAACAAAATAGAGGGGCTTCCTTTTGATTTGCAAATAGGGGTGGATTATGGTGCAAAAATAGGATAGGAGCCGGATGAAGTTACTTATGACAATGGATTTGAGAACGATAAGTCCTTACGCGCAAAAGGTTACATGAAAGCACCGGATGTAATCAGAATTTCAGGTAAAGCAGCAAGAAATTACTATGATTTTACGGCTGTTCCTTTAAGAAAGATAGTCACAAGGAAATATCTTGATGGTGCTGACCACTGGATAAGATTTCGTTATGTGGGTGAATATGACTATTCGTATTTTCTGGATTATATTGAGCTTGTGCCGTTGCACATCATCAGTGACCCCACAAAATCCGAGAACCTCCCTAAAAAGTAAACATAAAAATACTATTAGTGTCCGGTAAACGTATTTAAGTTGTTTAAAATTCAATATTTAAGTAACTATAAGTCCCAATTCTTTATTAAGACAAATTTAAGTCAATGATTGGAACTCCCTCGCCCTGCTAAGCCTCACAAGCTCGGCACTCCTTTGGAAAGCTAAAGCTTTCGTCGTCGCAAACATTGCTTATTACGCAAT
>JAZNKR010000130.1:0-2003 GCA_045578665.1 Bacteroidaceae bacterium
GTTATTGAGGAAACCACGAGCAATACCGCCAAGGAGAATAATCTGGACGTGACGCTCGGCGTACAGACGAACAAGGACTTAGAGTATCTGCGTAACAGTCTGAATGTGAAATCATCGTGGAGTGAGACCTATACGCACCTCACCGCCAAGGAAGGAAAATATCAGCACCTCGACAATCCCTATTTCTCCGCCAGCAACGACCTGAGCATGATGAAACGCTGGGGCAAGCATTTGTTCCGTGTCCGCTTCGACGTGGCCTACAACAATCGTCCGCACGAACTTCGCGTCAGCCCCGCCTACTACTTCGGCAACGACTCTCTGCAAATGCTGAGCCAGGAGGTAACACAGAAGCACATCACCGTCAACCTCCGCACCTCTTATGGGCTAACGGCTGGCAACTTTACACTGAACTATACGCCTCGCCTGAACATGGACTTGCGCAAACTTTCATCTGCACTCACGCAGACAGAGAGAAATGGCAACCTCATCCCTGCTGCCGACAGTACGAGAAACGACCTCTGGTACAACAGCTATCAAGTGGGCATCGACCAAGATTACACCTACAAGAAAGGAAATGCCCTGCGCATGAGGCTGATTATACCGACCTATCTTTCCGTCATCACAAACAACAACCGATTGGTTCATAACTCTGTCAGCTACTGTAGATGGATTGTCAACCCCACTCTCACAGCAGACTACAGTTTCACGCCTTCTTTCAAGGCTGTGTCCAATGGCTATTACCGCAAGTCCTATGGCAACATGAGCGATGCCTACAAGGGCTATATCCTACAGTCCTATCGTAATCTTCTCCGCAACACCACCGACCACCTGCAGGAAAGCAACGGCAGCGGTGCTCGTATGGGATTAGAATATCGTGATGTTATTCGTATGCTCTTCTTCAACGTGAGCGGAGGCATTCAGCACAGCCGTAAGGATCTTCTCTATGGCTACAATTACGACGGCATCATCGGTGTAAAGACTACGCTTGACCAGTCCACCAATGCCGACACGTACAGTCTCTTCGCAGGAGCCAGCAAGACCCTGAGTCTTTGGCACACTAAATTAGAAGCCTCCGTAGGATGGAATCGCGGCAAGAGCGAACTGTTGTTGCAAAATGTCATCCAGCCGTTCCATACGAAGAGTTATACCGTCGGTGTTTCGCTCAACGCAACACCGTGTCAGTATTTTAACTTCGCATATAGCTTCGCGTGGATGAAGACAGAACAATGGGTGGGCAATGGTGACGAGTCTTTACCCGCCCTGCGCACACACTCGCATAACGGCAAGGTTTGGATATTCCCAACGGAGAGACTGAGCATTAACTTCAATGTCGATTATCGGTATTTCAACGAATTGTCCACTCCGAATATCGTATTTGCTGATGCTCTGATACGTTACGCATGCAAGACCGTTGATTGGGAACTGGAGTGCAGCAATCTTTTCAATGCTCGCCGTTACGTCGTGACCGTTCATTCCAACATGAGCACCAGTGTCAATAGTTGTCAATTACGTCCGCTTAATTTGTTGTTAAAAGTCAGATTCAAATTAAAGTGAGAAGTGAATTTCTTTTGTGAAATACATCTTTTTCCGCAACTTTGCATCTTTAAAGCAGAACGACCAATGAAAAGAATATGAGTAAGAAGAGAAAACTGATGGAGCAACTGGCTCGTCTGATGGAGGAGGAGAAGGAAGACCTCTACCGGTATGCCTGCTATCGGCTGGGCGATGAGGCCGAGGCGGAGGATATGTTGCAAGAGGTGTTTCTCGCGTTGTGCGACAAGGCCCACTTGCTGGCCGAAGTGGGAAATATGAGGAACTACCTTTTTCGGACCTTGACCAACCAATGCGGGATGCTTCTGCGCAATCGGCAGAAGAGGATGGAGATGGAGTGTGACAATATCGAGCAATTGCAGGTGCACGACCTTGTACCGCAGGACTTTGAACAGGAGTTCCGCTTGATTGACCGCCTGTTGGGCGAGATACCTGTGGAGCAAAGCGAGGTG
>JAZNKR010000131.1:0-23922 GCA_045578665.1 Bacteroidaceae bacterium
TATTTTTAGTAGATTTTTGATATTTGTAAAGGCGCGATGCGGGCATCGCAACAGAACGAATATCAAAAAGATGCAAAAATAAAGCCAAAAGCGACCGAAATAGAATGCACCCGGAAAAGAAATATAGATTAATAATTTATAGAACCTCCCATAAATATTCCACCTGTCTCCTGTGCAAAGCGCAGGAGACTATATATATTCGAAAAGATGGATAACAATAGGTATTGTGTTATAATGGCAGGAGGTATCGGCAGCCGCCTGTGGCCATTGAGCAAGAAGGCATATCCCAAACAGTTTCACGACTTGCTGGGGTGTGGCAGAACCCTTCTGCAGCAGACTTTCGACCGATACAGCCGTATTGTGCCGCGACAGAACATCATAGTTTCTACCAACAGCGACTACTCAGAGCTTGTAAAGGAGCAGCTGCCCGAAATACCGTCGGAGCAGATACTTCACGAACCTGTCTATCGTGGTACAGCACCCAGCATTGCATACGTGGCATGCCACATATGCAACCTCAATCCCAATGCCAATATTGTCGTTGCACAGTCCGACCAGTTGATTCTCGACGAAAATCTGTTTGTCGAGACCATTAACCACGGTCTCGATTTCGTAGGTAAGAACAGAAAGCTGGTGATAGTCGGCATCAAGCCCACATGTCCCGAAACACGTTACGGATACATACAGGCAGAGTCGCAGCTCGAGGAGGCAGATAACGGCACCTTCTACAAGGTGCGCACATTCACCGAGAAGCCTATGCGTGAGTTTGCCGAGATATTCATGGAGAGCGGCGAATTCTATTGGAACTCCGGTATATATATATGGAACGTGCAGACCATCATAGATACAATGACAGAGATGTTGCCCGAAATGATGGGTGTGCTCGAAAAGGTCTTCAGTGAACATCCCGACCGCGACGAGCGACGCAAACTTGTCTACAGCGCCTACACCTCTTTCCCCAATGTGTCGATGGACTATGCAGTGATGGAGAAGGCCGACAATGTCTGTCTGCAGATAGGAAAATTCGGCTGGACCGACCTCGGTACATGGGACTCCCTCTACACTACTTTGCCTAAGGACAAGGATGGAAATGTGATAGTGAAGACACGCACAATATCCTATAACAGCCGCAACAATGTGGTTGTACTCCCCAAAGACAAACTTGTGATAATGCAGGATGTCGAGGACCTTCTCATTGCCGATGCCGGCAATGTGCTTCTTGTATGCAAAAAAGGCAATGAAGGCGATATAAGGAAATTCCTCAACGATGCTCGCATGAGGTTCGGAGACGAATTTGTGTAGAACAGTTTGAGCTAAGGTCTTTAGGGACTTTAGAGTCTTTAAGGTCCCTAAGGACTTTAAGGACCTTAAAGACCCTAAAGACCCTATCCACTCTTCTCGCAAACTTACAATATTTTCTAAAAATCCAATATATCCAAAATTTTATACTATCTTTGTCGTTAACGACAAAGATGCATTCCTCTTGTCTGTAGAGCACACCCTAAAGTTTCTTTTCAATATGAACGACAGTATAGAACAGCTTAAAATATGGATATTCAGGCATAAATACCTCTTTGTAACAATTGCCTTCCTCATAATAATCGTCTTTCTTGACGAAAACAATATGATGAAGCACATACAGAACCGAAGAGAGATAATGTCCCTTGAATTCCAAAAGTCCGACCTGCTCGAAGAGTACGATATTCTCTCACGCAAGCTTGACGAACTCAATGCCGATCCTGTATATATGGAAAAGATCGCTCGTGATAGGTACAAGATGCACAAGGCGGGCGAGGAGATTTTTATATTCGATGATTGATTTATAGAGCCTCACAGATATGAAGATACGCGGAATATTGACAATGACGGGGGCAGTCCTGTTGCTTGCAGGTGCAGTGCTCAAGATGTCCATGAGCGACGAAGCATCCTACATATACACGGCAGGTGCGGTGCTCTTTGCGATAATGCAGTTCTTGGGCAGAGTGAAGGGCAAGACCTTTGTGGTGCGTCGTCTGGTAACCATGCAGATTATAGGTTCGCTTGCTCTTGTTGCAGCCGGTGTGTTGATGTTTACCCACCATAGGAACGAATGGATAGTGGCAATGACTATAGGAGCGTTGCTGCAGCTGTATACATCGTTCCGCATCCCCGCCGAAATGGAAAAATAACAGACACATCTAAACGGTAGAATTATGGAAAAACAGGCCGAATATATACAGAGCATAGAGATTGATTCTCTGTGGAACAACCGCAAACATATATTGTGGAAACTCCGCCCCGATGTGAATATCCTCAGCGGCAGCAACGGATTGGGCAAAAGCACCATAATAAACCGTTCGGCAAGCCAGCTCGACATATTGCGCAACCACAAGCTGACCGCCCGTCCCGAGGATGGTGTGCGCTTTATCTTCTACCCTGAGGATGCCACGATAATAAATTTCGATGTCATCCGCAGCATAGACCGTCCGGTGCTCAACAGCGAACTGCTCGAAAAGATGTCCGATGCCAATGTGCGCACCGAACTCGATTGGCAACTCTATCAGCTGCAGCGCCGCTACCTCAATTACCAGCTCAATATAGGCAACCGCATAATAACCATGCTCACAAGCGCGGTGCCCGAAGAGCAGAAGGCAGCTGCGGAACTCTCCCGCCCAAAGAAACTTTTTCAGGACCTTATAGACGAACTTTTCAGCGAGACGGGAAAGACCATTGTCCGCGACAGCAACGAGATATACTTCATGCAGTATGGCGAAAGAATCTCGCCCTACGTGCTCTCTTCGGGCGAAAAGCAACTGCTTGTGATACTCCTCACGGCACTTGTCCAGGACAACAGACCCGGCGTGCTCTTCATGGACGAGCCCGAAATATCTCTGCACATCGAGTGGCAGAAGCGCCTGATAACCCTCATCCGCACTCTGAACCCCAACATACAGATAATCCTCTGCACCCATTCGCCTGCAATAATAATGGATGGATGGATAGATGCGGTGACGGAGATAGCCGAGATTACACAATAGCCCTTCGCGGTTGGCGACAAGGGCACAACCACATGGTCCCATGAAGCACAAATCACTGACAACATATCTCAACTCTGACTTTGTTGCAGCAGCAAATGCGCTCCGTCCCAAGAGTGCCAAGCATCGCATTGTGGCATACGTGGAAAGTTACGATGATATCTCGTTCTGGCGTTCACTCTTCGACGAATACGAGAATGAGAAGTACCATTTCGAGGTGATGCTTCCCGCCCGTTCCAATCTCTCCAAAGGCAAGAAGCAGGCGATGATGAATATGCTCGGCAAGGCATTCGGCAAGAATATGATAGCCTGCGTGGACAGCGACTACGACTATCTGTTGCAGGGCGCTACCGATACCTCCCGCCGCATGATAAACAGCCCCTACATACTGCATACCTACACATACGCCATAGAGAACTACCAATGCTATGCCGAAAGTCTCCATCAGGTATGTGTGCAGAGTACCCTCAACGATACAAGGATTCTCGATATAGCAAAACTGATGCATCTCTATTCGGGCATCTGTTTCCCGCTCTTCGTGTGGAGTGTGCTGCTCTACCGCGAACGCGATCTCAACACAATGCCGTTGATGAAGTTCTGCGAAATAGTACGTCTCACCTCTTTCAGTATAGGCCGTCCCGACCAGTCGCTCAAGCAGTTGGCAAGTAGGGTGCAGCACAACCTCTCCTTGCTTGCACGTAAGCGTCCCGACCTTAAGGGTAAGTACGAAAGGCTGAAGGATGATATAAAGAGACTTGGGGTTACTGAGGAAAATACATATCTCTACATGCAAGGACACCATCTTGTCGATGGAGTGGTGTTGCGCATACTCAATCCCATTTGCCGCTCGTTGCGTCATGCGCGCGAAGAAGAGATACAGCGGCTGGCTTATCATCGTGTGCAATATACGAACGAAATTGCAGCATACAGAAACAGCCAGTGTGATGTGTCGTTGGCACTGCGCAGGAACCTCAACTACAAGGATTCAGAACCATATAGGATGCTGAGAGCCGATGTGGAGCGTCTGCTGGCAAGTCTGCAGACGAAGCCGGATGAAAAAGTTTCAACCGGCGAAACAGAGAATCCGTAGAGCGGGTGAGTCGGCTCTCTTATGCAAAATCAAGATTCAGATTTTTCTGCAATTTTTCGATGGCAGGGTTCTTCTCTGTCAACATCTTGAACTGCTCTGTGCGGTCGTA
Organism: Bacteroidaceae bacterium; assembly: GCA_045578665.1. Lineage (GTDB taxonomy): Bacteria > Bacteroidota > Bacteroidia > Bacteroidales > Bacteroidaceae > HGM04593. Next base: position 4,214 of record JAZNKR010000131.1, read on the forward strand.
TATGCGGCGGCGCTGTTGCTGTTCGTCAATCTCTATCTTCATCGATACCGCACTGCAACCGCTCTGCTCGGCGATGTATCCGGTGATGGCTTTGGCTTCCTTTTCGAAAAACTCCATCACAAGTTTGTTGCCAACCTTTATGGTGAATTGATTGTCGCCGGTGAGTTCGGGAGAGATAATCTTCATTCTGTCGGCGAGGGCACGCTCGTTTTCGGGCAGGCGCAATGCATACTCCATCCATTTCTGGGACAGGGATTCGCTTGTCAGACTCACACGCTTTTCTTCTTCTTTTGCAGCTCTGGCGGTTTTCTCCTCCTGCTGCGATGTTTCAGTTCGGCTCTCCTGCGCTATGTTCCGGTGTGTCCTTTGAAACATACCACCGAACGGAGTCGCACCGTTGTTGCTTCTCTTAAGTGATTCGGGGCGTCCGCTCAGCACTACGGGTTGCGCAGGTGTCTGCTCTGTTTTTGTAGGCTCGGGTGCTTTGGCTGGTGCTTCGGGCATCTTTGCTGCGACGGGGGCAGCGGGGCGGGGCAGCGGCGTGTTTTCTGTGTTGCCGCCGTTTTCTTCTATCTTGTTGAATATGGGTTTCAGTCGCTTAGGGCTACGCCCGGAAATCTCGTCGGCACTCTCGTTGTTTATCTGCGACAGCTGTATGATTGTCAACTCTACAAGCAGCCTCTTGTTGCGGCTGGCACGGTAGTTCATTTCGCAGTCGGTACACAGTTTTATTGCTTTGAATAGGAAACGCGGTGTGCATTTTGCCGCCTGCTCTATGTATTTCTTCTGTAACTCTTCGCCACACTCCAACAGTCTGTGGGTGACGGGGTCGCAGGCAACAAGCAGGTCGCGGAAGTGCGATGCAAGTCCGCCGATGAAGATGTTGCCCTCGAATCCTCTGCCGAGGATGTTGTTGAACATCAGCATCAGCCGGGCTGTCTCCGAGGCGAGTATCTGCTCAGTGAATCTGAAGTAGCAGTCGTAGTCGAGAATATTGAGACTCTCGATTACTTTTTCGTATCTGAGGTCGCCCTGTGTGAAACTGCTCATCTGGTCGAAGAGCGAGAGGGCATCGCGCATGCAGCCGTCCGATTTCTGTGCTATTATGCGCAGTGCGTCATATTCGCTGTTTATCCCCTCGCGGTCGGCTATGCTCTTGAGGTGGGCGATGATGTCGCTGTTGTCTATGCGGCTGAAGTCATATATCTGGCAACGGGAAAGTATGGTCGGTATAATCTTGTGCTTTTCGGTGGTGGCGAGTATGAAGATGGCATGTGCGGGCGGCTCTTCAAGGGTTTTCAGAAAGGCATTGAATGCCGCTTGAGTGAGCATATGCACCTCGTCGATTATATACACCTTGTATCGTCCCACCTGTGGCGGTATCCTCACCTGCTCGTTGAGCATTCTTATATCCTCTACCGAGTTGTTGCTGGCGGCATCGAGCTCGTATATGGTGAATGAACGTTGCTGGTTGAAGGAGAGACACGATTCACAACTGTTGCATGGTTCGCCGTTGGCAGTCGGGTGTTCGCAGTTGATGGTCTTTGCGAAGATACGGGCACATGTTGTCTTGCCCACTCCGCGGGGACCGCAGAAGAGATAGGCATGTGCCAGCTTGCCGGTCTGTATGGCGTTCTTCAATGTAGTGGTCAGTGCTTTCTGTGCAACAACCGTTTCGAATGTGTCGGGGCGGTACTTGCGTGCCGAAACTATGTAATTTCCCATTGTGGTCTTTATTGTTTTTGATATAGGAATGCGTATAATATGCGAATGTACGACTATTTTTTCGGAAAAGATTGAGGAATCTACAAAAATGTTGTTGCTGGAGTGAATTTTCTTCTGTCGGGATAGAATCTGCGCCAATGGCATAAATCTGCATTGAATGAGAGATGGAATCTCGTTTTTTCTGATTATATTTGCACTAAATTATCCTTTCTTTATACTATATTGTGCCCCGGGCGGGATATGCCCTCGGCAAACAGATGATTAAGAAATAATTATAACATAAGATAACATCAGAAAATGGTTTACTTTTTCACAACCTCGAACCGTAGTATCATTGCTACTGCTACGGAAGCAACCTTGAACAAGGAGGATATAGAAAAACTGTGTTGGCTCTACAGCGATGCATCTCTCGTCGATGCCGAAAAAATCGACGGCTGTTTCATCGGTCCGCGTCGCGAAATGATAACTCCGTGGAGCACAAATGCCGTAGAGATTACCCAGAATATGGGACTTACAGGCGTGCAGCGCATAGAGGAGTATTTCGCTGTGGAGGACGAAAATGCCGAGTACGATCCCATGCTTCAGCGTCTCTATAAGGGACTCGACCAGGATGTCTTCACAGTGGATATCGCTCCTAAACCCATAGAATTCATCGAGGATCTCGAGAGTTACAACGAGCAGGAGGGACTTGCTCTCTCTGCCGAAGAGATTGAGTATCTCCACAAGGTGGAGGGCGAGCTCGGACGCAAACTCACCGACTCAGAAGTGTTTGGCTTTGCCCAGATCAACTCGGAGCACTGCCGCCACAAGATTTTCGGTGGAACATTCATCATCGATGGTGAGGAGATGCCTTCGTCTCTCTTCCAGATGATAAAGCGTACCACTCAGGAGAATCCCAACAAGATAATCTCTGCCTACAAGGATAATGTGGCATTTGCTCAGGGTCCCGTAGTAGAACAGTTCGCACCCGCCGACCACTCTATCCCCGACTATTTTGTAATAAAAGATATTGAGACTGTAATCTCGCTCAAAGCCGAGACACACAACTTCCCCACGACAGTGGAGCCTTTCAATGGTGCCTCTACCGGTACCGGTGGAGAAATCCGCGACCGTATGGGTGGTGGTAAAGGCTCATGGCCCATCGCAGGTACAGCAGTCTACATGACTTCGTATCCCCGTACATACAACGACCGCAAGTGGGAGGATATGCTTCCCGTGCGCAAATGGCTCTATCAGACACCCGAGCAGATACTTATCAAGGCATCGAACGGTGCATCGGACTTCGGAAACAAGTTCGGCCAACCGCTTATCTGTGGCTCGGTCCTCACATTCGAGCACAAGGAGAACGAAGAGACATACGGATACGACAAGGTGATAATGCTTGCAGGAGGTGTCGGCTACGGCACACGCCGTGACTGTCTTAAGGGCGCTCCCGAAAAGGGCAACAAGGTGATTGTGATGGGTGGCGACAACTACCGCATCGGTCTCGGTGGCGGTTCGGTGTCGTCTGTAGATACAGGCCGTTACTCATCGGGTATTGAACTTAATGCAGTACAGCGTGCAAATGCCGAAATGCAGAAGCGTGCATACAACGTTGTACGTGCACTTTGTGAGGATGACACCAACCCCGTAGTTTCAATCCACGACCACGGTTCGGCAGGTCATGTGAACTGCCTCTCTGAGCTTGTAGAAGAGTGCGGAGGTCTCATTGACATGAGCAAGCTCCCCATCGGCGACCGGACACTTTCGGCAAAAGAGATTATTGCCAACGAGTCTCAGGAGCGTATGGGATTGCTTATCAAGGAAGATGCGATAGATTACGTAAGAAAGGTGGCAGAGCGCGAACGTGCGCCCATGTATGTGGTAGGTGAGACAACCGGTGATGCCCGCTTCGCTTTCGAACAGGCCGACGGCAAACGTCCCTTCGACCTCTCCGTAAGCCAGATGTTCGGTTCATCGCCCAAGACATATATGGTAGACAGCACCAAAGAACGTCACTACAAGAATGCAGAATACGATGCAGAGCAGATAAACGACTATCTCGTAAATGTGCTCCGTCTCGAGGCTGTAGCCTGCAAGGATTGGTTGACCAACAAGGTAGACCGTTCGGTAACAGGCCGCATCGCCCGTCAGCAGTGTCAGGGCGAAATACAGCTTCCCTTGAGCGACTGCGGTGTGGTAACACTCGACTTCAGAGGCAACAAGGGTATAGCGACATCTATCGGTCATGCACCCCAGGCAGGTCTTGCCGACCCTGCGAAGGGTTCGGTGCTTGCAGTGGCTGAGGCGCTCACAAACATTGCGCTCGCTCCGCTTGCCGATGGTCTTGAGTCAATCTCTCTCAGTGCAAACTGGATGTGGCCCTGCCGCTCGCAGGAGGGCGAGGATGCCCGCCTCTACAAAGGCGTTAAAGGCTTGTCTGATTTCTGCTGCGACCTTCATATAAACGTGCCCACAGGAAAGGATTCGTTGTCCATGACTCAGAAATATCCCGACGGAACAAAAGTCATCAGCCCGGGAACAGTTATAGTTTCTGCGGGTGGTGAGGTTTCTGATGTACGCAAGGTGGTATCTCCCGTTATGGTAAATGATGCCAAGAGTGCGTTCTATCATATCGACTTCAGTTTCGATGCGCTCCGCTTGGGCGGTTCGGCGTTTGCGCAGACACTCAACCGTGTGGGCGACGATGTTCCCACAGTGACAAATCCCGAATATTTTGCAGCAGCCTTCGGTGCAGTGCAGAAACTTGTCAACGAAGGACTTGTGCTTGCCGGACACGATATTTCGGCAGGTGGTCTCATTACAACTCTCCTCGAAATGTGCTTCGCAAACGTAGAGGGCGGTATGGAGATTGATTTCAGCGGCATTGCCGAGACAGATATCGTGAAACTGCTCTTTGCCGAGAACCCCGGTCTTGTCATACAGGTGGCAGATGCCAACAAGTCGAAGATGGCAACTATCCTCGAGGATGCAGGAGTATGCTTCATGAAGATAGGTGTTCCCTCGAAGAAACGTCAGATTGCAGTTGCTCACAACAAACGCACACGTCTGTTCGACATCGACTATATGCGCGATGTATGGTTCGACAGTTCATACCTCATGGACCGCAAACAGAGTTTCAACGGCTGTGCCGACGAGAGATTGCAGAACTACAAGAATCAGCCTTTGCGCTACCGCTTTGCATCGGAGTTCACAGGTATGCTCGCAAAATATGGCATCGATGCCAATCGTCGCGAGAAATCGGGCGTGCGTGCTGCAATCATCCGCGAGAAGGGTACAAACGGCGAGCGTGAGATGGCATATGCCATGTATCTTGCCGGCTTCGATGTGAAGGATGTTACAATGACCGACCTCATCAGCGGACGCGAGACTCTCGACGAGGTCAATTTCATTGTCTTCTGTGGCGGATTCTCCAACTCCGACGTACTCGGTTCGGCAAAAGGCTGGGCAGGAGGTTTCCTCTACAATCCCAAGGCAAAAGCAGCCCTCGACCGTTTCTATGCCCGCGAAGATACACTCTCACTCGGTATATGTAACGGTTGTCAGCTGATGATGGAGCTCAACCTCATCAATCCCGAATTTGAGAAGAGAGGTTATATGCGCCACAACAACTCGCACAAGTTCGAGTCTACATTCGTGGGTGTCAACATACCTCAGAACAACTCGGTGCTCTTCGGCTCGCTCTCGAACAGCCGTCTCGGTGTGTGGGTAGCCCACGGTGAGGGACGCTTCGAACTCCCCTATGAGCAGGAGAAGTACAACATTGTGGCACAGTACTCATACGAGGGCTATCCCGGTAATCCCAACGGTTCGGACTACAATGTGGCAGCGCTTGCAAGTGCCAATGGACGCCATGTGGCAATGATGCCCCACCCCGAGCGCGCAATCTTCCCTTGGCAGTGCGCAAACTATCCCGCCGAGCGTCTTGCTGAGGATGTTACTCCCTGGATAGAGATTTTCCGCAATGCATTCACTTGGGTCGAGAATAAGACAAAGTAACGGGTGCTTTACATATAACAATACTATGGGCAACTGCAATTTGCGGTTGCCCATAGTATTGTTATGTATGTGAATCTTCTTCTCGTATAGTGCACAAAAAAAGCCCGACAAAATTGTCGGACTTTTTTGTGTTTGTTTGCAGACTGTTACTTACTTTTTCAAAGTTTTTCCGTAACGGCTCATGAACTTGTCTACGCGACCTGCTGTATCCACGAGTTTAGCCTTACCTGTGTAGAAGGGGTGAGATGTGTTAGAAATCTCAAGCTTTACGAGGGGATAGGTCTGACCTTCGAACTCGATTGTGTCCTTTGTGTTGCATGTAGACTGTGAAAGGAAGCAGTCGCCGTTTGACATATCCTTGAATACAACGGGACGGTATCCTGCGGGATGAATCTCTTTTTTCATGGTGTTATATATTTTTTATTTTTTTTCTTTTTTATGAGTCTGGTAACTTAAAAAAGTGTGTAATGGCTTAACAGTTTGCAAAGATAGACATTATCCGCGACTCGGCAAAACTTTTTTGCGAGATTTTTCGGATAATCTTTCCTCGTGGCATCAGTGCAAATCAGTCGAGTTCCTGGTCGGCTTCGTAGCCTGCCATCACTCTGATGGCATTCTTCAGCATTGCAAACTGTTTGAAGAGGTCGTGTACGGGGGTGTCGCCCTCTTTGTGTATGGGTGCTTTGCTGTAGAATGAGAGGAATTGCTGTATGCCGCTGTATCCGGCGCGTTGCGCAAGGTCGCTGAACAGTATCAGGTCGAGTGCGAGGGGGGCGGCAAGGATCGAGTCGCGACAGAGGAAATTCACTTTTATTGTCATGGGGTAGCCCATCCAGCCGAATATGTCGATGTTGTCCCAGCTCTCTTTCTCGTCGCCACGGGGAGGATAGTAATTGATTCTCACCTTGTGGTAGATGTCAGAGTAGAGTTCGGGGTATACGTTGCTGTCGAGTATGTTTTCCACAGCCGACATTTTGCTGCGGCGTTTGGTCTCGAAGTTTTCGGGATTGTCGAGCACAATGCCGTCGCGGTTGCCGAGTATGTTTGTAGAGAACCATCCGGTTACTCCCAACTGACGTGTGAAGAATGCCGGTGCAAGTACGGTCTTCATCATTGTCTGTCCGCTCTTGAAGTCTTTGCCGGCAATGGGTACCTGCATCTCTTCGGCAAGTTGCCACAGGGCAGGTATCTCTATGCAGAGGTTGGGTGCGCCCATCACAAAGGGGCAGTTCTCGCGTATTGCGGCATATGCGTAGCACATACATGGGGCAATGCGTGCGGTGTCGTCGGCCTTCATGGCTGCCTCGAATGCTGCTATCGAGCCATGTACCTCTTTGTCGAGGGGAATGTATTTCTCGGTGCTTGCTATCCATATCACAACCACGCGTTCGCATCCGTTTTCGGCTTTGAACCGGCGTATGTCTTCGCGTACCTGATTTGTGAGGTCCCATCTGTCGGTGCCGCTTTTTACGTTTGGACCGTCGATGTTGGAGGCATAGCTCTTGTCGAAGAGGGCGGGAATGGGGCGTATTGCCTCAAGTTCCTCGCGCACGGGCTCAATGTCGGCAGGTTTCAATACGGCTGCTTTCACAGCTGCTTCGTAGGCATTGTCGGGGAAGAGATCCCATGCCCCGAATACAATATCGCTCAGTTCGGCAATGGGGACAATGTCTTTTACCTCTTTATATATCTTGTCTTTACCTTTGCCCAGACGCATCATGCCTTTGCAGGCAAAAGAGCCAATCGGCTGTGAGAGACCTTTGCGCGACATGAGCGCTCCTATGATGGTGGTTGTTGTTACAGCTCCGAGTCCGATGCACATTACACCTAATTTCCCGGTTGCGGGCTTGACGTTGCTCTGTTTCATTATCGTATATTTGTTGTTTCGTTTTTCTGTTTCAGCTTCTTGTAATTCGCTTCTATATTTCAAAAAGTCCCTCTTTCAGTATTTCGCTTACGGTCGGGTGGGGGAAAACCGTGCGGCGAAGTTCGTCGACAGTTAGGTTGTTGGTGATTGCCATGCAGGCTGCGCAGATGAATTCGCTCGATGGATTGCCGAGCATGTGTACACCGAGTATTTTACCGTCGGGCGTAGAGAGTATCTTGCAGAGTCCTGTCTGACCTTCGTTTTCGGCGACGAAGCGACCGACAAATGTCATCGGCAGTTTGCTCAGTTTGTATTCCACGCCTTGTGCCTGTGCCTGCTCTTCGGTGAGTCCTACACTGCTTACTTCGGGGTTGGTGTATACTATGCCGGGGATGGCATTGTATTCCATCTTGTCCTCGATTCCGAGTATGTTGTTGATGGCAACTTCGCCTTCGCGGCTCGCTGTGTGTGCCAGCAATGAGAAACCTGTTACGTCGCCGGCTGCATAGACGTTGGGCATGGTGGTCTGCATTCTCTCGTTTACCTTTATTCCGCGCTCTGCTTCAACGGGGATATTCTCCAGTCCGAATCCGGTGAGGGTGGCACGACGACCTACACTCATCAATATCTTGTCGCCTTCGATGCTCTGTTCGTTGCCTTCGGCGTCGGTGAAGTGCACGGTGTTTCCCTCTATCGACGTTACTTTGCAGCGGAGGTTGAACTTTACACCACGTTTGGCATATATGCCGCGCAATGTTGCGCTTATCTCGCCGTCGAGTCCTCCGAGTATTTCGGGGAGCATCTCTATGACAGTGACAGGTGTGCCGAGGCTGTTGTATAGGCTGGCAAACTCCATACCTATCACTCCGCCGCCTATTATCACAAGGCTTTCGGGTAGTTGTGTGAGTGCCAGAATCTCGCGGTTGGTAAGCACCGATTCGTTGTCGTGTGCGCCGGGGATGGGCGGAACAAAGGCTTCGCTTCCTGTGCATATAAGCAGGCGTGCGGCGGTGTATGTTGTTTCGCCGCAGGCAATGGTTATGCTGTTTGTGTCTCCATCGGTGATATTGGCTTCTCCTTTGACAACCTCTACATTGTTGTTCTCCATCTTCATCTTGATGCCCGCTACCAGCTTGCGCACGACTTTAGTCTTGCGGTCGACCATCTTCTTGTATTCGAATGTAACGTTTTCAGCCGTTACACCGTATTTTTTGCCGCCTGTGGCATGGTCATACATCTTTGCACTGTAGAGCAGTGTCTTTGTGGGTATGCACCCTTCGTTGAGACATACTCCGCCGAGCTCCTTCTTTTCGAAAAGAATGGTCTTCAATCCTTTTGCTCCTGCATTTTCGGCTGCCACATATCCTGCGGGGCCACCTCCGAGAATTGCTAAATCGTACATGCTGTTTAGGTTTTATGGGAAATACTTTGCTACCCGATGCTTGTAGCGTCGTTGGTTATGTAGTTGCAAAGATAAACTATTTTTCGGAAATACCGCAGTACCTCCGCCATTTGTACTTTTTTATGCGAAGAAAAACTGCTTTTCGCTTTTGCAACCGTATTGCAAATAGATTGGATTATCTTTGCACCATCAAATAGCGACAAATGGTATGGAGAGTGAAGTTTTAACGGATAGGGCAAAATCGATTCTTGCTGATGCGGGCATTCGCGAGACTGCCACAAGAATCCTTGTGTTGCGCGAGATATTGGAGTGTGATTGCGCTTTTACCCTTGCCGACATGGAGGAGAGGGTATTGACTCTTGACAAATCGACATTGTGCCGTAATTTGAATCTTTTTCTCAAACACCACATCCTGCACGAGGTTGACAACGACAACGGCTGCAAGATGTATTGCCGATGTTCGTGCAGTACAAAGCATGGACTTTCGCAGATTCATTTTACCTGTCTTTCGTGCCGCAAGACTTTCTGCATAAGAGGTCTTATAGCAGATTTTGATTCCATTGCACTGCCGCCTCTCGATGGATATGATGTGATGGAGGTGAATTATGTATTGAAGGGGCTTTGCCCGAATTGCAAACAAAAGGAATAGAGAGATGAGAGAAGTATTTGAACTTATAAACAGCATGGCCCCCTATCTGTTGTTGGGTTTTTTGCTGGCAGGAGTGATGCATGCGTTCATTCCGAATGTGCTGTACCGTAAGTATTTGGGTGGAAACTCATTCCGCTCTGTAATCAATGCCTCGTTGTTGGGCGTTCCGTTGCCGTTGTGCTCGTGTGGTGTCATACCTACGGCAATGTCCCTCAGAAAGGAGGGGGCCTCGAAGGCTGCTACTGTCTCCTTTCTGATATCCACCCCCCAGACGGGAGTGGATTCCATCATTGCCACCTATTCGTTGATGGGACTCCCTTTTGCTCTGTTGCGCCCGCTCATTGCGCTGGTTACATCGCTTGTAGGAGGTGGAATGGTGAGTGCTTTCGACAACGGTTCGGCGGAGCCGTGCAACCCCTCTTCAGTTCCCGCAAAGAAGAGTCTGTCGTTTGCCGGCAAGGTGCGCAAGGCGCTTGAATATGCTTTTGTGGAGATGATGCAGGATATTGGCAAATGGCTGGTTGTAGGACTGGTAGTTGCGGGGCTCATTACGGTATTTGTTCCCGAAAGTTTTTTTGCTCTGTTTGCCGATAAGCCATTTTTGAGTATGCTCCTGGTGTTGGCATTTGCCATTCCCATGTATCTTTGTGCAACAGGTTCTATTCCTATTGCTGCAGCCCTTATGCTTAAGGGACTCTCGCCGGGAACGGCATTGGTGCTGCTGATTGCCGGTCCGGCAGTGAATGTGGCATCGACATTGGTCATAGGCAAAGTGATGGGCAAGAAGACTCTGCTTATTTATCTATCCTCTATCGTGCTATGCAGCATCCTCTTCGGACTCGGTATAGATTATCTTCTGCCGCGCGAATGGTTCATTTCGCCGCTCGCCCACATACACGATTGCCACTCACAGGGTCTCTCCTGGTTCAATTTAGGTTGCTCTCTGCTTCTTCTTGCTCTCTTGTGCAATGCTTTCATACAGAAATTCCGTTCAGGGAAGCGTTGTTGCTGCGATGGGCAATCTTGTGAGTGCAGTGGAGAGCGTGCCGCCGGAAAATGGGAATTCGTTGTCAAGGGGATGTCGTGCAACCATTGCAGAGCGAATGTAGAACGGGCTATTGCCAATGTCGATGGCGTGGAGCGCGTAGAGGTTGAACTGGCAGGTGGCAACGTCGCAGTCTATGGAGATGTAGACAGAGAGTGTGTCGTGAAGTCTGTAGAGGCTCTCGGTTTCGAGGTGGTGCAGAAATAGCGATTGATATGGTATTAAAGGTTGGCTGTGACAAATTTTGTTAACAATTGGTCGCAGTCAACTTTTTTTATCTTATCTTTGGGGAAAAATCAAAGATACTCAGCACTCGCATTGAGGATTATTGAAGTAAACTTCGTATTTCTCGTTCGTTTGTTCGTATCTTCGCCACAAAAAACAACATTATTATGAATAAAGGTAGTTATATAATAGCAGGCACATTGGTGCTGCTGTTTGTTGCAGGTCTCGCGCTCTTTGCTCTGAATGCAAACGAAGTGCCTATGGGCGGTCTGTTCAATCAGGGAGATATTGCAGCGGATACTGTGCAGGTGCACAAGGATATAAAGTATGGCAATAGGGAACGCAACACTCTCGACCTATATATCCCGCCGGTTTTGGATAAAGAGAAGGAGCAGGGCGTTGTGCTCTACTTGCACGGCGGTTCATGGACTTCGGGCGACAAGTCGTCAATGGCGGGCGATTGTCTCGCTTTTGCCGAAAAGGGATATATCACAGCAACAATGAACTACTCTTTCATAGGAAAGTCGGGCGATGAGGTGATAGACTTCACAACCATGATGACAGAGATTGCAACTGCGCTATCCACTATCAAGGGCTATGCTGCAGCGCAGGGCATAAATGTGGGTAAGGTTGCATTGTCGGGCTATTCGGCAGGTGCACATCTTGCCATGCTCTATGGCTACAGCATGATGGAGCAGTCGCCATTGCCGGTGGTTCTTGTGCAGTCGAAGGCAGGTCCCGCGGACTTTTCAACCTTCTCGCTTACATCGGACGATGCAAAAGAGTTTTTGGGAAAGATTGGCTTCGGCGGAGCTTCCCCCGAGGAGATAAGTAAGAGTGAGCAGTTCATCGCTCTGGTCAGGGCAGTCTCTCCGGTGTCGTACATACATCAGGGCGCTCCAACCACTCTCCTTTCATACGGCAAGGCGGATACGTTGGTCGTATGGGAAAATGTAAACTCGCTTGTGAACGCTTTTGCAGCAGCAGATGTTGATTATAAACTGATAGAGTATCCCAATTCAGGGCATGGGCTCGACAAGGACCCCGATAGCATGCAGCGCACGAATGAGGCTATGGCAGAGTACCTCGCTTCCTGTTTTGGATACTGATAAATAATAGAATAATATATAAAAGTATGACACTTAAAGAATTGATATCAAAAGGAGACAGATTCGCGGCGCATGCCGAGGCTCGTCTGATAACGATAAAGGATGGCTATGCAATCTCTCAAATGGAGGTGACGGAGAAACATCTCAATGCCGGTGGTGTGTGCCAGGGTGGTGCAATATTCACTCTTGCCGATCTGGCATTGGCAGCCGTAACAAATTCGGGACTTCAACTTACATTTGCCATAAACTCGTCTATATTCTACCATCGCTCTGCAATGCTTGGCGATACGCTTACAGCCGAGGCTGTGGCGGTGTCAAAGCATCCTAAGGTGCCCTATTGCGAAGTGAGCGTGAAGAATCAGGATGGGGTGCTGATTGCTTCGTTCCAGGCGACCTGTTACAGCAAGCGTGTCCCTCTCGAAAATGTTGATTCGCTTGAGTAGATAAATTAAGGAGGGTGTTGCTTGATATTTCATAGAAAAACCTTATCTTTGACATTTGAAGAAAATTCAAGCAAAATCCAAAAAATATAAAGACTAAAAAATAAGAAACATGGCAACTAAACCAGAATTCAAGTATGCCCATATGTTCCAATTGGGCGAAGATACTACCGAGTACTATCTCCTTACCAAGGACTATGTGTCGGTAGGCGATTTTGAAGGGAAACCCATATTGAAAGTAGCTCCCGAAGCTCTCACACTCCTTTCGCGTACAGCATTCCGCGATGTTTCGTTCCTCTTGCGCCGTGCCCACAACGAGCAGGTTGCAAAAATTCTCAGCGACCCCGAGGCAAGCGAGAACGACAAGTATGTGGCGCTCACATTCCTGCGCAATGCCGAGGTTGCAGCAAAGGGCAAACTCCCCCTCTGTCAGGATACAGGTACTGCCATCATCCATGGCGAAAAGGGTCAGCAGGTGTGGACAGGCTTCTGCGACGAAGAGGCTCTCGCACGTGGTGTCTACGACACATATACCGAGGAGAATCTCCGTTACAGCCAGAATGCTCCCCTCAACATGTACGACGAGGTGAACACCAAGTGCAATCTTCCCGCACAGATTGACATTGAGGCAACAGAGGGTATGGAGTACAAATTCCTTATGGTAACAAAGGGTGGCGGCTCAGCCAACAAGACATATCTCTATCAGGAGACAAAGGCTCTGCTGAACCCCGCAACTCTTATCCCCTTCCTCGTGGAGAAGATGAAGAGCCTCGGTACAGCGGCTTGTCCTCCCTATCACATTGCATTTGTAATAGGCGGTACATCTGCAGAGAAGAACCTGCTCACTGTTAAATTGGCCTCTACTCACTACTACGACAGCCTTCCCACAACAGGTGATGAGACCGGACGTGCGTTCCGCGATGTAGAGCTTGAGAAACAGCTTCTCGACGAGGCTCATCGCATTGGTCTTGGTGCGCAGTTCGGCGGTAAATACCTTGCACACGACATCCGCGTGGTACGCCTTCCCCGTCACGGCGCAAGTTGCCCCGTAGGTATGGGTGTAAGCTGTTCGGCAGACCGCAACATCAAGGCAAAAATCAACAAGGACGGTATCTGGATTGAAAAACTCGATGACCAGCCTGCAACACTCATTCCCGAGGAGTTGCGCAATGCCAACGAGGGCGAAGTTGTACGCGTAGACCTCAACCGCCCCATGAGCGAGGTGTGCAAACAGCTCTCTCAGTATCCCGTAGCTACACGTCTCTCGCTCAACGGTACAATCATTGTGGGCCGCGACATTGCACATGCAAAACTGAAAGAGCGTATCGACCGTGGCGAAGGTCTCCCCGAATATATCAAGAACCACCCCATCTACTATGCAGGCCCTGCAAAGACACCCGCAGGAATGGCATGTGGCTCAATGGGTCCCACAACAGCAGGACGTATGGACTCTTATGTAGACCTCTTCCAGTCGCACGGCGGTAGCATGATAATGCTTGCTAAAGGTAACCGTAGCCAGCAGGTAACAGATGCTTGCCAGAAACATGGCGGCTTCTATCTGGGCTCAATCGGTGGTCCCGCAGCTATCCTTGCCCAGAATAATATCAAGAGCATCGAGTGTGTGGAGTATCCCGAATTGGGCATGGAGGCTATCTGGAAGATTGAGGTTGAGGACTTCCCCGCATTTATCCTTGTCGACGACAAGGGCAATGACTTCTTCAAACAGATAAAGCCCACCTGCGCAAAATGTTGACACAAACGGCTATGGACTTCACCGAAGTCCATAGCCATATACCATAATATAAACTATACAAATAAAACAACTATGGCAAAATCATTGAAAGGCACAAAGACAGAAGCAAATCTCATGGAAGCGTTTGCTGGCGAAAGCCAGGCACGCAACAAGTACACATACTACGCAAGCAAGGCAAAGAAAGATGGATACGAGCAGATTGCTGCTCTCTTCCAGGAGACAGCAGATCAGGAGAAAGAACACGCAAAAATGTGGTTCAAACTGTTGCACGACGGCATCGGCGCAACAATGGACAACCTTGTAGACGCAGCCGGTGGCGAGAACTACGAGTGGACTGAGATGTACCCCACTATGGCACGTGAAGCTGCCGAAGAGGGATTCGACGACATTGCAAGACTCTTCTCGCTTGTTGCAGATGTAGAAAAAGCTCACGAGGAGCGTTACAAGAAACTTCTTGCTAACATCCAGGGTGGTATCGTATTCAGCCGCGACAACGAGTGTATCTGGCAGTGCCGCAACTGTGGTCATCTGCATATTGGCAAGGCTGCTCCCGAGGAGTGCCCCGTATGTGCACATCCCCGCGCACACTTCCAGATTAAGCCCGAAAATTACTAATCTGTAGGAATCATATAATAAAAGGAGTCTCGCCGCGGCGAGACTCCTTTTATTATATGATTATTCTTATGGTACAGGGTCGTATCCCGAGCCGCCCCACGGGTGGCAACGCAGTATGCGGCGTATGGCAAGATAGAGCCCTTTGAATGGTCCATGTTTGTGCAGGGCCTCTATCGCATATTGCGAACATGTGGGAGTGAACCGGCAACTTGGGGGTGTCATCGGTGATATACAATGTTGGTAGAATCTGATAGGGAGTATGAGTATATCCGACAGGATATTCTTTATTTTCATATTGATGTCTCCTTTTCTATTATGCTGTTCAGCAACTTTATCATTCTTGCCTGCAGGTGCTTGAATGGGTGGTGTTGCTTGTCGAGATAGAGTATTGCAATAGCCATGCGTTTGCCCTGCTGTTGCAGTTGCTCGGTGAATGTGTGCTTGTTCAGACGGTATGCCTCGCGCAGACGTCGCTTTGCGAGGTTGCGGTCGACAGCGTGTTTGAAGCGCTTTTTGGAGACGGATATTAGAATGGA
Source organism: Bacteroidaceae bacterium (assembly GCA_045578665.1). Lineage (GTDB taxonomy): Bacteria > Bacteroidota > Bacteroidia > Bacteroidales > Bacteroidaceae > HGM04593. The sequence continues at coordinate 19,579 of JAZNKR010000131.1, forward strand.
TGCGGCGGGTGCGTTCTCTTCGGCTTCGAGTGGCAGATAGACGGCACGCAGCGGAAAGGCAGCAACAGACCTGCCGTTGGCATAGAGATTCTCTATTGTCGCTTTGCTGCAGAGGCGTTCCTCTTTCTTGAATCTGTTCTCTTTTTCCATGGCTTTAAAAAAGAAGCTACCCTATTGTCTGTGTAACAGGGTAGCTCCGTCTCTGTATTCAGTTTTTTACTTTTTCAGGTTTGTAAGGAATTGGTCGAGTGCCGCCGGCATTGATGTAGCCTCTGCTGTGGGTGCTTCGAGGTCGAGACGTAGTGATGTGTTGTTGCGTATTGCATCTGCTGTAACCTTGCCGAAGCAGGCAATCACTTTGTCGCCCTGCTCGAAGTCGGGGGCGTTCTTGTAGAGTGATTCTATACCGTGGGGGCTGAAGAAGATGAACATGTCATATTCGTTTATGTATTCGGGAGCAAGGTCGTTGCTGATTGTGCGATACATTTCGGCTTGTGAATATGCAATGCCGTAGGATTCGAATATGCTGCGCAGATCTTCGCTTCGTGTGTTCGATGTGGGAACGAAGTAGCGTTCGTTCTTGTGCTTGGCAAAGAGGGGCTCAAGATCCTTGATATGCCCGTTGCCGAAGAACACCTTTCTTTTGCGGTACTGCACATATTTCTGTATGTAGAGTGATATGGTCTCCGAAAGACAGAAGTACTTCATGTCGTCGGGGATAGTAACGCGCAGGTCTTTACACAATGTAAAGAAATAATCTATTGAATGACGCGATAGGAATACGATTGCAGTGTGTCCGGGTATCGAAACCTTCTGCTGGCGGAATTCCTTTGCGGTAAGTCCCTCCACCTTTATGAATGAGTGGAAGTCTATCTGCACCTTATGCTTTTCCGCAATGTCGAAGTAGGGTGACTTTCCTGTAGTCGGTTTTGGTTGTGAAACCAGAATCTTACTTACCTTCAATGTCTTAAATTTTTATCGTTAAAAAAATATTCAAGTTTTCCGTTGCCTTGAAAAGAACCAGTACCGGCAAAATTTCAAGCGTGCAAAGGTACAAAATTATATCCAAAAATCCCCGGTTTTGTGGGAAAATGATTCTTTTACACCCCTTAATTAACATTAATAAACACAAAAGCCCGGCGGCTGTTATATATCCTATGAATAATCCCTTTTCAACGTCGGGGATAACAAGTAGTATTGATATCAATGGGAAAAGCAGACATCCGAATATTCTTATTGTAAACAAATATAACTCTTCCCATTCCGACTCTTGTTTTTTTGAAAAGAGGATGCTGTTTACAATGGCATACACCACACGTTTGAGCAGGAAAAAGAGTAGGAACACTGCAAAGAAGAGCCCCCATTGCAGGTAGATGTTCTCTATGTGTGTCCCCATGTATTGCATCCTTTTGAATGCAACAACCGAAAGGAACAGTACTGCTTGGGAGTCGAGTATTATATTGCTGAATCGGTTTATATGTGTCTGGCTGTTATAGGGCTTTGAGTTGCCGGTGTAGTAGAATATGTTTTTCAGGCGTTGGAATATACTGCCGCCGTTGAGCACAATGATGTATGCCACCCCGAGGGTGTTCAGTATGAAGAGGGTGGTCAGCAGGCTGTCGTTGCCTATGAAATATGGTATCTCTGTCCCGCTCATAGTGCTGCATATTTTCTTACGGATGAGTCCCAGGCAGGGGTGTTCTCTATTAGCTCAAGAGCCTCTTCGGGGGTATATGCCACACTCCATATCTTGCTGTGTATTTCGCCCATGAAGTGCTCTTCCACTGCGCGTTGCAACTGTTGGATAAGTGCATCGTAGTATCCACCGGTGTTGAGTATTATTATGGGATGGGGATAGAGCCCCAACTGCTTCCAGGTGATAACCTCGAGCAGCTCCTCCATTGTCCCGCATCCTCCGGGGAGTGCTATTGCCGCATCCGAAAGGTCTGCCATCATCTTTTTGCGCTCGTGCATACTCTCCGTTATGCGAAGTTCGGTGAGCGATTGGTGCTGCCAGCCAGCCTCTATCATGAATTGGGGTATGACACCGATTGCTTTGCCGCCGTTGTCCAGCGCTCCTTCTTCTACTGCACACATCAGTCCCTGGCAACCGCCGCCGGTTACCAGTGTTATTCCCCGTTGTGCCATCAATGAGCCCAGCCGGGTGGCAGTCTCCATGTAGAGATTGTCGACCCGGCTGCTCGATGCGCAATATACACAGATTGTGTTTGGCTTTGCCATTGTCTGTTTGTGCTGTACTGTTTGTTAGTAACGGTAGATGTCCGACTTGTAGGGACCGTCTACATCCACGCCGATGTATGCCGCCTGTTTGGGGGTGAGTCTTGTGAGGTGTACGTTGAGGCGCTCAAGGTGCAGGCGTGCAACCTCCTCGTCGAGGTGCTTGGGCAGACAGTAGACTCCCACTTCGTATTTCTTGGTGAAGAGCTCTATTTGTGCAAGTGTCTGGTTGGTGAAGGAGTTGCTCATTACGAATGAGGGGTGTCCTGTAGCGCAACCGAGGTTCACCAGTCGTCCGTCGGCAAGCAGTATGATGCTGTGTCCGTCGGGGAAGTAATAGCGGTCTACCTGGGGCTTTATGTTTACGCAACGTATGCCTTCGTATTTCTTGAGTGCGTCCACCTGAATCTCGTTGTCGAAGTGTCCGATGTTGCAGACGATTGCCTGGTCGGGCATCTGCTCCATGTGGTCGATGCGTATGATGTCTACGTTACCTGTTGTGGTTACGAATATGTTTGCAATCTTGCATGCCTCTTCCATTGTTACCACCTCGAAGCCCTCCATTGCAGCCTGAAGTGCGCAGATGGGGTCAATCTCTGTAACAAGTACGCGGGCACCGTAGGAGCGCATGCTCTGCGCGCAGCCTTTGCCTACATCGCCGTAGCCTGCAACCACTACCACTTTGCCGGCAATCATTATGTCTGTTGCACGCTTGATGCCGTCGGCAAGAGATTCGCGGCAACCGTAGAGGTTGTCGAACTTGCTCTTTGTTACAGAGTCGTTGACGTTGAATGCGGGGAAGAGCAGCTCCTTGTTCTCCATCATCTGGTAGAGACGGTGAACGCCTGTGGTTGTCTCCTCCGAAACGCCCTGTATCTCTTTTGCTACTCTGTGCCACATCTCTTTGTCGCCGGCGAGTACTTCGGCGAGCAGTTTCTTCAGCTCTACCTCATCCTCAGCTGTGCCTTCGTCGTAGTTGAGTACAGAGGCATCGCTCTCTGCTGCGTAGCCGAGGTGTATCATCAGTGTGGCATCGCCACCGTCGTCAACAATCATGTTGGGACCGAGACCGCCCGAGAAATTCATGGCTTGCAGTGTGCACCACCAATAGTCGGCAAGTGTTTCGCCTTTCCATGCGAATACGGGGATTCCTGCTGCTGCAATGGCTGCTGCCGCGTGGTCCTGTGTAGAGTAAATGTTGCATGATACCCAACGGATTTCTGCACCGAGTTCGGCGAGTGTCTCAATAAGTACTGCTGTCTGTATGGTCATGTGGAGCGAGCCCATGATGCGCGCACCTTTCAGGGGTTTCTCTTTGCCGTATTTTTCGCGGAGAGCCATAAGACCGGGCATTTCGTGCTGTGCCATCTCTATCTCTTTGCGTCCGAATTCGGCGAGGCTTATGTCGGCAATCTTATAAGACTCTGATGTGAAAAGTTCTCTTGTCATATTGATGTTTTTTTTATTGTTGTACTTGTGTGATAAGGATGTCTTTGTTAACGGAATGCAAAGGTACGGCTCTTTTTCGAAATAGACTAATCGATTGTGTAAAAAGTTGTTTCTTTTTTATTAACAGCTTATAGGAACAATGTGAAATAAAAAATGCAATAAAAAAACATCTGTGTCAAGAGTTGACACAGAGGGGTGGCAATTTTGCATCGTAATCAATAAAACATTAAGGCTATGAACGGAACTTCTATTTTCATTTGTTATTTCCTGATGACTCTTGCAGTGCTTGGAACAGTATACGTGGCAAGCGTTACATTCAAGGAGGTATATGACGATTGTGCGGTATATGTAAGACGTGCGATGGTGATTATGCGTCGTAAGAGAATAGTCAATTCTCCTCTTGTTGTGAAATGCAGCTTTGTGACAGCTGTTTTCATGGGTGTGGTTGCGAAAGTGATAAAATCGCAACTCTGAGAATCGCTTTATTTGGCATATTTGCAATATTAAAAAGATTTTAGGGTGGTTCTATAAATTAGTTAACATGATTGAAGTTGCTGTCACTCGCTGTGCAATCTGTGAACAAGTTCACATTGCGCTCGTTTAACCGCAACTTTCGAGGCGATTTTTGAGTTTATTTTGAGTAAATTGTTTATTTTT
>JAZNKR010000132.1:0-10306 GCA_045578665.1 Bacteroidaceae bacterium
CTGACGCGGTTGAATCCACCACCTTATGGATAAGTGAAGTAATCCGGGACCACTTCACTAATAGACCGATGTAAACTGTTTCAGTTGTAATGTAAACTCTATTAGTTAACCACTCTAAAAAGTGTCAACCTTTTTCAGGGATAGTCAGAGTTCCAATCATTGATTTAAATTTGTCTTAATAAAAAATTGGGGCTTGTAGTTACTTAAATATCGAATTTTAAACGACTTGAATACGTTTACCGGACACTAATATTAAAGAATAGAACCTTAAGGGCTTAAGTATGTTTACCAGACAGTAATAAAATTAAAAACCCCGATTCGAGATAATCAATCTACCCTGCAATCACTTTTCGGAAATCACAGGGACTATTATTTTTTCTGAAACCTCTATGCGCCCGCGTTTAATCTTCATGGGAGCAATGAGCGTCTGTCGCGGACCCACCTTGCTGTCGCTGTTGTGGGCGTGGTAGACCATATAAAGACGTCTTCCGCTGCGTAGTATTGCATGATGCCCCGTTCCCACATAGCCGCAATGACGATGCAGCACCGGATTGCCCTCGTAGCGTCTGTAGGGGCCCATAGGATGGTCTGCAACCGCGTAGCCTACGGCATACTCTTGGCTTCTATAGTCGTTGCAACTGAAAGTGAGGTAATATTTCCCTTTGTCTCTCACTACAAGAGGACCTTCGGCAATGTTACCCATCCTCTTCTCCCATGTTCCCTCTTCGCACTCTATAAGTTTGCGTGCCGTCTCCTGTTTTATCTCCTTGAGGTCGGGCGAGAGCTCTGCCACCCATATGATATTTCCTCTGTCGAAACGCACCCAAAAGATATATGGTTTGCCGTCGTTGTCGATGAATATCGAGGCGTCTATACCCTTTTCGTCAGGTAGGTAGGGGCGATGCTCTTTCTGCACAAACGGACCGCAGGGCGAATCCGACTCGGCGCAGCAGATGTGCTCTTCGCAGCTGTATGTCATTATGAATCTGTCGCCGTGCTTGTAGACTTCCGGAGCCCAGAACATACGGTTGCCCCAGACATCGTCCTTGTGCAGCGCCAACGATTTTTTCGCATTTCCACATCGTCGGCTCCAGTTCTTGAGGTCGCGTGAACGGTGTACTACAATGCCGTCGGCATCCCCCGTGCCATATATGTAGTACCACCCGTCGTGCTCTATGACGAACGGGTCGGCAAGCATCAGCTGCCCCGGTTGCGCCGTACCTTTGCCGCCGTCGTTGGCAAAGAGATTGAGAGAGGCAAAGAATACAAGGGCGAATATGGCTGAGAGAAATTTCATGCTTATTCTATTTCTATCTCAAATTGGTCGTATGCGGCAGTGCGCCATGCAAGATGCTGCGTCAGGCGCGACTGTGCAAAGAGTGGCGAGAATGTGCGTACTGAGATTGTCTTTCCGTCGGGGAGGAACTCCAGTATCCTCAACCAGCAGTCGCCGCCGTTGCCGTTCCAGTCGCCATCGCCCTGTTGCGAGTTGAACATCATCTGCACCACCTCGTGCCCGTCGGCAGCCTTGTCGGTGCGCAGCGATGAGGTAGGGCTGTAGTCGGTGGAGAGAACATCTTTTTCTATTTTGGGCGCAGTTCCCGTATGGCCGCATAGTACGAGTGAGATGTTTTTCGAGGGATAGACAAGTTTTTGCCACACAGCTTCTGCCCAGTTGCAGGGGGTGAGCGTGTAGCCCTCCTTTGCAATCCTTTCGCCTCTGTTGTTGAGCCATGAGTGGACAAGCAGTATCACTCTGTGATTCTCGAACCGTTTGCTCGCCACAAGTTCCTTAGCCCACTCGATGGCTTCGTCGCGCGGTGCGAACTCCATGGTGACCATGAGCAGTTTGCCCCACTTTTTATCCTGAATTTCGTATGCCGAGTTTTCCATCGTGTGCACTCCTTGCCAGTTGGGGCAGGTGGAAACGAGTGTCTTTTCGAACTTTATGTTACGCTCAGGGTAGATATATTGCGGTGCTACTGTGTGGCGGTCTGTTGCAGTGATGTGGCCTATGTCGTGGTTGCCCTGCGCGACGATGTAGGGTATGCGGTTGTCGAGGCGTGCAAGTGCACGCGACACTGCTTCCCACTGCTGGCGTCCAGTCTGGTCGCCGTTGTTTTCATTGGGAATGCCTGCTGAAATCAGTTTGCCGTTCTGTTCCACCATATCTCCGGTGAAGAGTGCTGCCTTTATCTTCAGACGGTCGATGTTCTGTGCAATCCATGCTGTCTGCAATTCGAACAGCGGCTGGTTGGCTGCAAATTTCACATAGCTCTGCGGGTCGGGCACAAGTATCATGCTGAACGACTTCTCGTCCTGTAACTGTGGGTAGACAGGTATCTGCGGTTCGCCCTTCGGGGCTTGTGCCATTGCTGCGGCGCAAAGGGAAATTAGAGCTAATATGAGTAGAAACTTCTTCATTGTTTTATGGTAGTGGGTAGGTTATTGTTGAATTATATTGCCTTTCTCGTCGTAATAGGTAACCTTGATTCTATTCCCTCTTTCGTCGTATTTAAATATTGCTTTCGCAACACCATCCTTGTGTAAGCACGGCTTTCCATCAGTCCCGAAAAATGCTTGCTCAATAAAGTTTCCTCTTTCGTCGTATTTCCATGTTACTTTCGCAACACCATACTTGTGTAAGCATGGTTTTCCATCAGTCCCGAAATACGCTGTCTCAATACTGTTTCCTCTTTCGTCGTATTTCTCGGTGTATTTCGCAACACCATTCTTGTCTAAGCATAGCTTTCCATCAGTGCCGTAATACGCCGCCTCAATACTGTTTCCTCTTTCGTCGTATTTGTCGGTGTATTTCGCATAACCATCCTTGTGTAAGCATGGCTTTCCATCAGTCCCGAAACATGCTATCTCAATACTGTTTCCTCTTTCGTCGTATACCTGAGTTAATTTTGCACAGCCAAGATTAGATAAACATGGTCTCCCATCAAAATCGAAATATGATATCTCAATCAAGTTCCCGCGTTCGTCATATACCTGAGTTAATTTTGCACAGCCAAGATTACGTAAGCATGGCTTTCCATCAGTGCCGTAATATGCTTGCTCAATAATGTTTCCTCTTTCGTCGTATGCGTTTGTTGATTTTGCCCAGCCACGCTTAGATAAACATGGTCTCCCATCAACATCGAAATATGCTTCCTCAATAATGTTTCCTCTTTCGTCGTATTTCCATGTATATTTCGCAGCACCTTCCTTGTTTAAGCATGGCTTTCCATCAGTGCCGTAAAACGCTGCCTCAATACTGTTTCCTCTTTCGTCGTATTTGTCGGTGTATTTCGCATAACCATCCTTGTGTAAGCATGGCTTTCCATCAGTCCCGAAATACGCTGTCTCAATTCTGTTTCCTCTTTCGTCGTATTTGTCGGTGAATTTCGCATAACCATCCTTGTGTAAGCATGGCTTTCCATCAGTCCCGAAACATGCTTCCTCAATAAAGTTTCCTCTTTCGTCGTATTTCAATGTATATTTCGCAACACCATCCTTGTTTAAGCATGGCTTTCCATCAGTGCCGTAAAACGCTGTCTCAATTCTGTTTCCTCTTTCGTCGTATGCGTGTGTTAATTTTGCACTGCCATACTGGTTTAAGCACGGCTTTCCATCGGTGCCGTAATGTGACTGCTCAATACTGTTTCCTCTTTCGTCGTATTTCAATGTATATTTCGCAACACCATCCTTGTGTAAGCATGGCTTTCCATCAGTGCCGTAAAACGCTGTCTCAATACTGTTTCCTCTTTCGTCGTATTTGGCGGTGTATTTCGCAACACCATCCTTGTTTAAGCATGGCTTTCCATCAGTGCCGAAAAATGACTCCTCAATACAATTCCCGCATTCGTCGTATGCCCATGTTAATTTTGCATATCCATACTTATTTAAGCATAGTTTCCCATCGATACCGAAATATAAACTTTCTATTATATTACCACTATTGTCTGCTATCGAAATACATTGAGCCCACATCAATTGATTAAGGATTGGCTCTCCTTTTATATTTATGTACGTGGCTTTGCAAATATTTCCGTAGCAATCATATTCATATAATTTCCCGGCAACACCTTGTTTGGTGCTGCATGGCTCGTCATCAATACCCAAGTATTCTATCTTAACTTGTCTTCCGAGACTGTCGAGTGTGTATCGCATGCCGAATATACCGTCGGCATCACTTACAGCGCTACGTGACAGGTCGGCGTCATTGTTGCTATGATATGTACACTCTATTATATACCCTTGTTCGTCGCGTTTGTATGCGTAGCGGGTGATATTGGCTTTTTCCGTGCTGGTAGAATTAGTTGATAAAATATCGGTAGTACTTGCATTAATGAATCCACTGCCTTTCTCTTCTTGTTCTACTTTAAAGTCGGCTAATGCAGCAGGAATACCGTTGCGCTCCGAAAGGTCGTGGCGCAATACTATTTTTCCGTTTCTATTGCAATAGTTGATTCGAATTACAGCGCCGGATATTTTGCTGTACTCTATCTCCTGTATCAAGTATCGTTTTCTCTTTTCGCTAACAGTGTGTTCTTGTACCGTTCCGGCAGAGTTTACAAACGCAACTTTTGCAAGGCGCCACTGCCAGGAACCGGGCTCTCCAAATGGAATGCGCCGTTTTTCGAAGCGGTATAATCTCCTCCTCTTCTCAATCTGCTCCTTATTCAATAGCAATATTCCCTTGGGCACACCGTTGCAATCGACATAGTCGGCAAAATATTCGTATGTAGGGCGTGTATAGTCCCAATAGAAGATTCCTACAAGCAACGCTATCAAGCATGCAATGCCCATGTATATGCGATGGCGTATTACGCGACGGCGATGGCGCCCCCACAGATCGTCGAAACGGAGACCGAACATTGTCGCAATTACATCCACCAATGCACGGTCGCCGCCCTGTTCGTTGACGTTTATTCCACGCAACTGCTCTTGGCGTTGCATTTGGCGCAAGGCGGGAGGGAAACATTCACTGCTGTCGTTGCTGTATGGTGTTCCTTCCACAATAAAAGGGATTATCCTATCCTCTTTCCCTTGATTGATGAAGTCCTGAACTTCGTCGTTTACCCACGCTGATTGTGCAGAATGGGGCGAACAGATGACTATAAGATATTTCGATGCCTCCAGTTCCTTGTGCAACGACGAGGTCAACTTGGTGCCGCTGAGGTCCTGTTTATACCAGAATATGGGGTGCACCTGTTTAGGCAACCCTATGTGCTGCTTGCGCAAAGCGCTGGGGATTTTGTAACCTTCCAATTTTTTGTGCAGCCATTTTGCCCAACGCTCGTCGTTGCCGTTGTAGCTGATGAATGCATAATACCTATAGTTTTGTTCTGTCCTCATGTGTATTTGTTTTATCCGTATGTCTCTTCAATCTTGTCGAGTATGGCAAAAAGTTCGTCGAGCTTTTCGGCGCGTAGCATAGCTATGCGCATGGGACGGAAGTCTGCGAGGCCTTTCAGCAGTGGGGTTGCGGCAAGATGGCGGCGTATATGCAGTATGCCGCGACGTTCGTCGAGCCTTTCGATGCTGTCGAGTACCTGCCGGCGCAGAATGTCCATTGTCTCCTTGAAAGTGAAGGGGGTGGCATGCTCGCCATGCTCAAGATAGTGCTTCACCTCACGGAATATCCACGGACGTCCGAAGCTGGCACGACCTATCATCACAGCGTCCACTCCGTAGCGGTCGAAGCACTCTTTGGCGCGTTCGGGGGTGGTGATGTCGCCGTTGCCAATGATGGGTATGCGCATGCGCGGGTTCTCTTTTATCTTGCCGATGAGTGTCCAGTCGGCTTCGCCCGTATACATCTGTGCGCGGGTGCGGCCATGTACGGTGAGGGCTGCAATGCCACAGTCCTGCAAGGCTTCGGCAAGTTCCACTATCACTTTGCTGCTGTCGTCCCATCCGAGGCGGGTCTTTACGGTTACAGGAATTTTAACCGCGTCGACCACAGCCTTTGTTATTTGCAGCAGTTTAGGGATATTCTGCAACATTCCTGCGCCTGCACCTTTGCGGGCTACTTTCTTTACGGGGCAACCGAAATTTATGTCGAGAATGTCGGGGCGTGCCTGCTCAACGCGTTTGGCTGCCTCGACCATCGGCTCAACCTCGTTTCCATAAATCTGTATGGCAACGGGGCGCTCCTCGTCGCAGATGTTGAGCTTCTGTACCGAGCGGTTGACATCGCGTATGAGGGCGTCGCTCGACACAAATTCGGTATACACCATGTCGGCACCGAAACTCTTGCACATGAGGCGGAAGGCTGCGTCGGTAACATCTTCCATCGGAGCAAGCAGCACCGGATAGCGTCCAAGTTCTATATCGGCTATCTTCATCTCTCTACATCTCTTTTAACCAACCTTTGCGATAGGCTCTCAACAGCAGTTCGAGCTCTGCAATCTGTTTGCGCAGTTCGCGACCTATATCCGTGTCGGCTACGAGCACGCGGCGGTTCGAGGTCTCTACAATGGAGGTGGTCGATTGTATGTCTATTCCTTCGAGCACAGCCTCTTCTGTGGAGGTGAAGGGGGCATGCTGAACAAGCTGGAAGCCGCGGCTGTGGTAGACGAGGGTGTATCCTGCGATGCCGGTGGTGGAGTGGTAGGCACGTGCGAAACCTCCGTCGATGACCATGAGTCTGCCGCCTGCCTTTATGGGGTTCTCCCCCTTTCCCACCTTCACAGGGACGTGCCCGTTTATTATGTGGCGGTGCTTGCCGTCCACTTCGAAGTCGTCGAGCAACCTTTCGCACACATCCTCTCTGTCGCGCAGTTTGAAGTACCATCCCTTCTCCTCGGTGTGTACCTCCTTGTCGTTTATGAAGTAGCGTTCGAAGGTGGTCATCTTCGACTTGTCGAAAAGGGGGCTGTCGGGACCGCACCACAGATACCAGAAGAAGTCGCGTGCATACGCTCTTTCGTCCTCTTCGGCACCCTCTTCGTAGGCAAGCCTTATTATCTGCTCTATGCGCTGCATCAGCTCCTTGCCCTTGTATTTCTGTCCCTGTATCTCCACTTCGCGCAACGTGCCGTCTTCGTTAAGGGGCATCGATGCGTGGAAGAGCAGATTCGAGTTGCACACGGTGTACATTCCTCCTTTGGCAAGCAGGCACTGCATGTGGCGCTGAAGTCTTTCGCTCGTGAGGAACGAACGTACAAGACTGTCCATAATCTCCTGCTCCTCTTCGTTGAGACAGTAGGGATTCTCCTTGTCTACTGTGGGGAAGAACCTGTCTTCAATGGGGTAGGTCTTGCCATTGTATTCTATTGTTCCCTTCTCGAAGTCCATCTTTTCGATGAGGCAACGGTCGCCCATGTTCCAGTCGGGGTTCTGCATATAGAGCTGCGATTCGAGTTTGAACTGTATAACGGCAATTGCCTTGTGCATCTGCGCTATCAGGCGCTGTGTCTTCTGGCGGGGCGAATTTTCTCCGTTGAAGTCGATGAAGGGTTTGAATATGTCGCAGGGGTCATCGGCGTATGTCTCCATTGCGAAGGTTGCGAGGGGGACCATATTGATGCCATAACCATCCTCCAGTGTCTTTGTGTTCGCGTAGCGCAACGACAGACGTATCACTGCCGCGGCACATGCAGGGTTACCGGCTGCAGCTCCCATCCACAGTATGTCGTGGTTGCCCCACTGTATGTCGAGGTTGTGGTAGTTGCAGAGGGTGTCCATTATCAGGTGTGCACCGGGACCGCGGTCGAAAATGTCGCCGAGTATATGCAGGCGGTCAATCGCCAGACGCTGTATGAGGTAGCAGAGCTGTATGATGAACGGCTCGGCACGGCGGGTGCGTATGATGGTGCGTATGATGATGTTGTAATATTCGTGTTTGTTGTGCCCGTCGGACGTTTCGTGCAACAGTTCCTCTATGATGAAGGCAAACTGTTCGGGCAGGCTCTTGCGCACTTTTGAACGTGTGTATTTCGACGACACGTTGCGGCAGACCATAATCAGACGGTTGAGTGTCGTCTGATAGAAGTCGTTCATATCTGCATTGGAGAGTTTCACGAGTTCGAGTTTCTCCTCGGGGTAGTATATGAGTGTGCAGAGGTCCTTTATCTCTTTTTCGCTGAGGAATTTGTCGAATATCTCCTGAACTTTGCGCCTGATGTTTCCCGATGCGTTGCGCAGCACATGCTGGAATGCCTCGTTCTCGCCATGGAGGTCGGCAAGGAAGTGCTCGGTGGATTTCGGCAACTGCAGGATAGCTTCCAGATTTATTATCTCTGTGGTAACTTTAGGGACATTGGGAAACTCTTTTGCCAGCAATTGCAGGTATCGCATATTGTCGTTAATGTTTTTCATGGCTTACAATCTCCTCGTTTTTGCTTTTTTGTTGTTGGGTGTTGTGCAAAAGAGCCCGCCTGACTTTGTGTAAAAATCGGGCAGGCTCTTTTTTGTTTTTGAATGGACTTACGTTCCTATTTTATAGGACTTGCGTTGATATAGTCTACTATCCATGCGCCTACCTCGGCAGTACCATACTTGGTGTCGCTCTCGGTCTGTATGTCGGGGGTACATACGTTGGCTGCCATAGATGCATCTACTGCCTTGCGTATGAGTGCTCCCTCCTCGAAGAGTCCGAATGCATATTCGAACATCATGGCTGCCGACAGGATGGTTGCCAAAGGATTGGCAATGTTCTTGCCTGCTGCCTGGGGCCATGAGCCGTGGATGGGCTCGAAGAGCGATGTGTGCACACCAATCGAAGCAGAGGGAAGCAGTCCCATAGAGCCTGTGATTACAGAGCCTTCGTCGGTGAGTATGTCGCCGAACATATTTTCGGTTACCATAACATCGAACGATGTGGGCCACTGTATCAGACGCATAGCGGCATTGTCGACGAACATGAATTCTGTCTCTACCTCGGGGTATTGGGGTGCAATCTCGTTTGCTATCTGACGCCACATTCTGGATGTTGCAAGAACATTTGCCTTGTCTACCACGGTTACCTTCTTGCGGCGCTTCATCGCATATTCATATGCGAGTTTCACGATGCGCTCAATCTCTTCGCGTGTGTATACGCAGGTGTCGTATGCTGTGTTGCCATCCTCGGAACGACCCTGGGGACGTCCGAAGTACATACCACCGGTGAGTTCGCGTATGCACATGAAGTCGGCACCTTTTACGATGTCGGCACGCAGGGGCGATTTGTCTATCAGCGAGTCGAATGTGGTTACGGGGCGAAGGTTGGCATAGAGACCGAGCTTCTTGCGCATTGCAAGAAGTCCCTGCTCGGGGCGCACCTTTGCCGAGGGATTGTTGTCGAAACGGAGGTCGCCTACTGCGCCGAAAAGTACAGCATCGCTCTCCATGCAGAGTTCGTGTGTCTCGTCGGGGTAGGGGTTGCCTGTGGCATCGATGGCGCATGCGCCTACGAGTCCTTTCTTATATTCCAATGTGTGACCGAACTTGTTGCATACGGCCTTTGTTACTTCCAATGCCTGTGCTATGATTTCGGGACCTATACCGTCGCCCGGAAGCACTGCTAACTTTATATTCATGGTATTTGTCTTTTAATTGTTTATCGTGCTGCTTCCCAGCTCTCAATCTTGTCCTTGTTGCTGAGGAGATAATCTATATCGTCGAGTCCGTTCATCAGACAATGTTTCTTGTAGGCGTTTATCTCGAAGGTCTCCGATTTTCCTGTCGCCGTATTTGTGATTGTCTGTTCGGGCAGGTTTACTATTACCTCTGTGCGGGGGTTGGCATATATCGAATCGAAGAGTTCCTTGAGGAATTCCTCGGTAACGACTACGGGAAGCACAAAGTTGTTGAGCTCGTTGTTCTTGTGTATGTCGGCAAAGAAACTTGAAACTACTACGCGGAAACCATAGTCGGCTATAGCCCAAGCAGCATGCTCGCGGCTCGAACCTGAACCGAAGTTCTTGCCTGCCACAAGTATGCGTCCCGAATATGTGGGGTCGTTGAGTACGAAACTCTCAATCTTGTTGCCCTGCTCGTCGAAGCGCCAGTCGCGGAAGAGGTTCTCGCCGAAGCCCTCGCGTGTTGTTGCTTTCAAGAATCGTGCGGGCACAATCTGGTCAGTGTCTACATTCTCCAAAGGGAGGGGAATGCAGGAGTCTTTTATTATGTTGAATTTTTCTTTTTTCATTGTCTTTTTCTTTTAAAGGCAGAATCTCCTTAAGGGTGGTTTTATAAATTATTAATCTATATTTCTTTGCTGGGTGTGCTCTATTTCGGTCGCTTTTTGTTTTATTTCGGCATCTTCTTCATTTTTACTCAGTTGCAACACAAAGGTTGCGCCATCGTAAAAACAAACAATATACTCGAAATA
>JAZNKR010000133.1:0-5041 GCA_045578665.1 Bacteroidaceae bacterium
AAAGCCACAGAGCCGCGTGCTCTATGTAGAACTGTGCGCCCCCGAAGGCTATGTAGTGGAGACAAAGAAATACAAGCTCGACGAGAACGGCAGATGCCACGGCGAATTTGAACTGCGAAAAGAATTATTATCGGGATACTACGAAGTACGTGCCTACACCCGCTACATGCTCAACTGGGGCGAAGAAGCAATATTCAGCCGCGTATTCCCCATCTACGACAAGGTGAACGGCGACAACTACAACTTCAAGAATATGCTCGACCGCAAACGCGGTTTTATGAGTGAGGGCAAATGGGTGAGCGAGGAGCTGCCGCCCGCCGATTTGAAATTCTACCCCGAAGGCGGACACCTTGTCGACGGCGTCGCAACCACCGTAGCTTACGAACTATTAGACAAAGATGGCAAAGGCAGCAACGACACCATAACCATATTTGCCGACAGGGAACTCTTGTTAACCACCCGACCGACCCACAATGGTATGGGTACTTTCGCATTTACCCCGAAAGCCACTGTAAAATATCGCGCCGAAGTAAGGAACGGGAAAAAAGAATATAAGTTCGACCTGCCCAAAATAGAACCGCGTGGCATAGTAATCAACATCGCACAGACAACCGACAACGCCACAATTACAATAAAGAACAACATCGACTTCTCCACTCCGCTCGGCATTGCAGTGCTAAACCGTGGCTACATTATCAACTACCAGGCAACCATTACCGATGAAAAAGAAAAACAGATAACACTTGCCACCGACAGCCTGCCCGAAGGCGTAAACCGTGTGGTAGTCTTTGCCAACAGCAATATTCCCCTTGCCGAACGACAATTCTTTGTGCGCCACAAAGAGATACTTCCCGGCGACCGCCAGACTGTGAAGCTTGTTGCAAAGGTCAACGGTCTGAAGCCTGACGACATTATCCTGCAACCTCACGAAAAAATCACATTGACCGTCGAACGCGATGATGGCAAGCCCATAGACAAGGATGCCGATTTTTCAGTGTCTGTGAGCGATGCCGCCACCCGTCAGACGATGTCCTATACTCACAACATCTACACCCACATGCTTTTAGGCTCGGAGATTAAAGGCTACATCCCCGATGCCGCACAATATTTCGCGGACAGCAGTGAGGAGACAAGAAGAAACCTCGACCTGCTGATGCTTACTCGCGGATGGACATCATACGACTGGAACAAGCTCGCTACCAAATATGTGTCGCTGTCGCAACCCATCGAACGAGGCATCCTGCTTGGTGGCGAACTGCTGAAAATAGAGCCAAACAAGAAAATAGGAGAATTGGGCACAGGCACGGTCGTTCCGATGAAGCAAAAAAGTCTGTCGATAGATGTCAGCTACGACAAAATGAAAATCATCACCCATGTAACAAAGACCAATAAACGTGGCGCTTTCCGTGGCATCACAAAGGATTTTTACGGCAAGCGCATCGCCTCCATCACTCCCAATCTGAATGAATATCTGCACGACGATTCCATTTTCAGGATAAGGATGGACAAATACTTTTCGCCCCGATTCAATCTGTACTCCTATTGGCAACGCAACATAGGCACTTCCTTATCAAGCGAGAACATCGACACTGCGACCATTAAATTGTCGGAGTATGAATATCTGCTTTCGGGCGTCGATATTCAGGGCAAAGCCACCAAAGAGCATTTGGGCCGTCCGCCCCGCAGCGAAATACGTTTCAATTTCCTCGACGAGTGGGAGTATGCGGTAGATAATACTTATATACGAAAAATAAAGAGCAAAAAAGCTACCGAGGAACAGAGCGATATTCAGCACGTTATAGAAACGCTCCGTACATGCGATTCGGTTGCCTTTGACGACATGAAGGGGCAGACGTACATAGAACCCGAACGATGGGATACCACCCTCACGAAAAACACAATCAATGCTGCCGATGTGCTGAAGAGTGCCTTTTGGCGCTACAATTTCAACTGGGCCTATTGGGTGCAACTGGTGGTTGTGGAGGGTGCATACAACCCCGATTCGATAGTGCGCCCTGATAACGAGTACCTGAATGGAACCGATATCGAAAAAATGATGGGCTTCAAGGAATTTGTGATACGTAGCGACAAGGGTACACGAGAGCAGTTCAAGAACGACGCAAGCCTGTGGAGCAAACGAGCCACCATAATGGAAAAGAAAGGTCCCTTTTGGGCGGGCTTCCTGTCGCGGTGCTACATAATACCATACGAATATTATCTGGATAGATTCGAAAACAAGAAGATAGATGGTTTTCCGCAGTTGTTGTCGCGTTTCTACGATCAAATGAAGGGGACCGTCAGATACGACGGACATGGCAACGAGAAAAAATGGATTACAGGACACTATAATCCTTTTCACCCCAATTATGTGGCCTGCTTCATCCCTTACAACGAAAAAGAGATAAGGACGTCAGTCATTCCCCGCCTGAGCATTGCACAGACAAGGCGCTACACCGTGTTGCAGGGATACAACAAAAGCAAGCGGTTCTATTCGCCCGATTACAGCGGCAAGAAGCCCGAAGGCAAGAGCGACTATCGCCGCACCATATTGTGGCAACCATCACTGCAAGGCGATTCGCTGGGTTCGGTTACATTCTACAACAACAGCAGCGCAACGAACCTTACGATAAATGTCGAGGGGGTAGGCAATAATAGATATTACAGCAGCGAGCCTACATTTGCCACGCGCGAGGTGGCGTCCGATGCATCCACCCGGTCGCAGTACATAAATATATGGAAAAAGCTATCGACAAGCATACAAGAGAACCCGGGGGTGTTTGCCCGATGCTACAAAGAGACAGTAAACGGCATAAAACTGTTCAACGAGCACAGATACGATGAGGCTGTCAATTACTTCAGAACGGCGGCGCTCAACGGCTACCCAAATGCAATGGCCTACTTAGGCTACTGTTACATCCACGAGAAAGGAGTAGAAGAGAACAGAAATATGGGATACAGATACCTGAAGATGGCTGCCGAGCAAGACGACAACGCCGCATGGTATTTCTTGGGTGAGTACCACGCCGCCGAAGAAGGCGAGAAGAGCGACTCCATTGCGTTCGACTGCTACATGCATGCCGCCCAAAAAGGCCACAAGCAGGCACAGACAGAGGTTGCCACATTCTACGAAAAAGGACGCGGCGTTGCCAAGAACGATTCGCTGTCCGTCAAGTGGTACATGGCGGCTGCCGAGAAAGAGGTCCCCTACGCCCTCTACAGAATGGGACTCCATCACGAAAAGCAGGACTCGGCACGGAATCTCAAAGGCAGGGCGCTTAAAAAATCTCCCACATTCGGCTATATGTTGCGTGCAGCCGAGAAAGGTGTACCCGACGCACAATTCAGAGTTGCAAAATATTATGCAACAGGCAGATACATTAAGAAAAACAAGAGAAACAGTTTCGTTTGGTACGAACGTGCGGCAGAAAGAGACATTATGCAGGCGCAGGAAATTGTAGCCGAATGTTATGAGAAAGGTCGCGGAACAATCAAAAACGATGAAATGGCATATAAATGGTATAAACGCGCTGCAGGACAAGGTAGCGTAAAAGGCAAGACTAAAGCTAAGGAATTCGAATTATTCATGTTTTACAGATAAACAACTATGCCACGCAAACTGATATACACCCTCACCCTGTTGCTGACAATGACAGCAACGACATTTGCCCAATCCCCATTGGACACCCTCGCCATGCGTGCAATAATGGTGAACCAACTCTTCCCGCAAGAGAGAGTGTACTTGCACTTCGACAACACCGCCTACTACTTGGGCGAAACAATGTGGTTCAAGGCATACACCACCAGCGGACTCGCCGACAACGAAAAACCAATAAGCAAGGTACTCTATGTAGAACTATGCGCCCCCGAAGGCTATGTAGTGGAGACAAAGAAATACAAGCTCGACGATGATGGCTGCTGCCACGGCGAGTTCGACCTGAAGCCCTCGCTGCTGTCGGGATACTACGAAGTACGCGCCTACACCCGATACATGCTCAACTGGGGTGAAGAGGCCATCTTCAGCCGCGTATTCCCCGTCTACGACAAAGTGAACGGCGACAACTATGACTTCAAGAATATGCTCGACCGCAAACGCAGCTTCATGTACCGCGGCGAGTGGATGACCAACGAACTGCCCGAAGCCGACCTGAAATTCTACCCCGAAGGCGGACACCTTGTCGACGGCATCGCAACCACCGTAGCCTACGAACTCAAAGGCAACGACGGAGTACACGCCGACGACACAATAACCATCCTTGCCGACGGCAAGGAGATAGTTCGCACAGCACCCGCACTGCTTGGCATGGGCAGTTTCACACTGACACCGCAGCGCGGAGTAAAATACCGCGCCGAAGTATCGATGACCCGCCACAAGAACGGCAAGAAAAAGAGATTCAAGTTCGACCTTCCCAAAGTGGAGAGAGAGGGCTTTTCGCTATCGGCAAAAAAGGCAGACGGCAATATAAACATCACCATCGGCAACAACCAGCAATCAACAACCAATCTCGGTTGCGTAATAGTGAACAACGGCTACATGCAGCTGTACGAAACCTTCACATCCGACGAAAAGCAGAAAAGCATCAGCATGCCCCTGCGCAACCTCGCCGAAGGAGTAAACCGCATAATACTCTTTGCCGACAGCGTACCCCTTGCCGAACGACAATTCTTCGTTACACACGACACAGTCGTCGCAGGCGACATCTCCACAGTGCGTCTGAATGCGAAAATCAACGGACGCAACCCAAAGGATGTTATCCTGCAACCACACGAAAAAATCACCCTCACCATAGAACGCGAAGACGGCAAACCCCTTGCCGCCGATGCCCGCCTGTCGGTATCGGTGAGCGACTTTGCCACCCGGCAGAAGATGTCCTACGGACACGACATATACACCCACTCGCTGCTGGGCTCTCAGTTGAAAGGACACATCCCCGATGCATGGCGTTACTTCGACAAGGAGAATCCCCGCCGCGAAGAGGAACTCGACCTGCTGATGCTCACCCGCGGATGGACAGCATACGACTGGAGCAAACTTGCCCGCAGC
>JAZNKR010000134.1:0-7155 GCA_045578665.1 Bacteroidaceae bacterium
AATGTCCTCTTATCCAAGAGGAGGAGTTTATATAAATTACTTACTGAAGGACAGAGGGGCTTATATCAAATTCACGTTGTTTAGGTATAATATCGCATAATCATAAATAAAATTTAAACAGCTTCTTATTTCCTTCTGTTAAGTGAATATACTATACTATGTCGCATCTTGATAAGAACAGGGAGCAGTGCCGATGTTACGTTAATTGCCAGACACACTATGAGTATGGCTGCAAAGAGCGATGGACTGAATATCATAGAAAAATCTATCTGTGGTGCACCGAAGTTCTCTATGTCGTAGAGCTTATCCGAGAGTGTTTCGTTCGAATCGTACAGAAAGAGCACTATCTCGCCGGCATTGTAAAGGACGATTACGCTTATTGCAAGTCCTATGAATCCGCCGACGAGTGTCAGCAGCATATTTTCGCACAACACCTGTGATACTATGCTGCCGCCTGTTGCTCCGTATGCCTTGCGCACACCGAATTCCACCATGCGCTGCTCCATTCGTGAGTGTATCATTATGCTCAGGCACATCGCGGGTATAAGCAGGAAGGCTGCAACCATAAGCGCTATCTCTTTCACAAAATCTTTGTATGCCTCCTTGCCGTAGGAGTAGAATTGTGATTCTACGTGGTTGAGGATACGCTCGTCGAGACTGTATATGCGTGTGGTGTCGGCTGCATTGTAACGCGCCAGCTTCTCTTCAATCTCTTTCTTAAGTTCATCTCTCTGCGTGGCATCTTTTGCTGTGGCACGTATGTAGTATCTCCATGTTAAATCAAGTTCCTTGCTGTGCTGCCACGGCTCGGCCTTACACAATCCCAGTGGCATGATGAGTGCCGAATAACTTTCCTCGGTAATGGGTGATGCATCTTTTACCACTCCCACGATTGTCAGTTCTTCTCCATTGACGTAGATGTGTCTGCCCGAAACTTCGGTAGTTTCAAACAGTTCCATTGCTGTGTTCTGCGAAATTACTGCTACACGATTGTTGGTCTTTACATCCTCGGCATTGAAAGGGTGTCCATTGATGAATTTGTATGTATACACATTCCAGAAACCTTCATCGGCATATATTACCCATTCTTTTAACCGTTTCGACTTCTTATCCGGTGTTGCCGACAGATAAACCTTTCTGTCTCCTCTGTCGGTGCAGGAAATATGGTCAAGGTATCTGCTATCCTCCTTTATCATTTCTGCCAATTTCAACGAACATCCGGCATCTTTTTTTATATCCATCTCTCCCGGCACTTTTCGGGTTGTTGAAATCTTTTTTATAGTGAGCATCCTGTCGCGGTTTCCTTCGGGGTATATGGGCCCGAATTTTATGTATAGCACACCGAAGGTAATCATTATCATTGTTACCGAGAGTGCTGTTCCGGCAATGTAGATTCCGGTGAACAGCCGGTGCTGTTTCATCATTGTCCATGCTTGGCGCAAGTGTTGTTTTATCATATTGTTTATTTTTAGTTTCTTTTCATTCTCCTTGTGGTCTATTGTTCATATAGAGTCCTGAAAGAGAAATTCTATTCCTCTCTCAACGCATCTGCGGGTAAAATTTTTGTTATGCGCCATACGGGGATTGCTGCGCTGCAAATGGCGGTAGTCATCACTATGGCATAGCTTATTGCGGTAACCACAGCAAATTGCATCAGTTCGATTTCCTCTACCGGGTTGTTTTTCATCGGGTCGGCAAAGCCGTTTATATGCAGATAGTGCAGCACAAAAATAATTGCTGCTCCGAAGCCTATGTTCACTATAAGCGAGGTTTCTATTACAAATTGCTTGACGATGGTCAGACGCGACGCGCCTATGCTGCGCATGATGCCTATTTCGCCTTTGCGTGCCGAGGTGCGTATCCAAAATGCGCTCAGCGTACCTAAAAAGACGGTGAATAGCGAAAATAGTGCCATTGCTGTGTAGAGCCTGATTTTGATGAATATTCCACGAGCTTCGTTCTGTAAATCTCTTATTGCTTTATTGCTGAGGATGCTTTCGAAATGTACATTCCCTGATGTAAGTGTAGGGGCAATATCTTGCCTGAACCTCTTTTCGAATGTGTGGGCATCTGTTCCTTTCTTCAGGCGTATATGGAGTCGAAAGTCTACAATATAACTTATTTGGGTATTCTGCGGCAATATGCAATGCAGTCCGTGTTCTCTGTAATCCACTGTCTGAATGTTGTTGATTACACCGCTTATTGTCATACGGCTGTTGCTTAAATAGAGATGTTTGCCAATAGCTTCTTGTGCGCTGCCGAAATATTTTTCGGCGACACTCTCCGAAATGTAGATGTTTTTGTCCGTGTCGTCCTTGCGCGGGGTGAAGATTTTTCCTGTCAGTGCGTCCTTTATGCCGAATGTCTTGAATATGTCGCTGCCGTCGATGTTGAATGACAAGTATCCCGAAAAATATGTGCCTTTGTCATTCGCTTTTTCATGCGTCAGTTCCTCATTGCTTATAATCTCTTCGTGAACAGGGCCGTACATCATTGCTGAATTATCTCCGGGGGAGCTGCTGTATAGGGATGTAAAGCAGTAGCTTTCGACTTCAGGCAGACTACGTACAATGTCGTATAGGTTCATTAAACTTTCTGCGGTAAGGCTGTCGTTGTCATTTTCCCTATTGTAATTGGGGTGGTAGGGCTTGTATTTCTCCATATTTACGACGTATGTGCCGGTGAGGTCGTATCCGTCGTCGATGTTGTCCAAGCGTTTGAGGGTGATGAGTGGATCGATGGCGAGCCACAGCATTATGCTTGCGGCGATTATTTCGAGTACCAACCATGTGTTGTTGTGGCGCTCGTTCCAGATTATGTGTAGTAACTTTTTTATCATGGGGTGGGTGTTTTATGATTATAATTGAGGATTTTAAAATCACATCTTACTTTATTATTGACAAAATGTCACTTAAGAAGCTGTCCCTCTTAAAGGGGGACGAGAACTTTTTTCCGAGAAAAAAGTTCGGAGGGGGTTCTTAACCCATCGTACTACAATAAACCATACTACGCGAGGAAAACCCCTCCGTCTTCAAAAACTGTCGTTTTTGATTGGCCTCGCAAAGCTCGGCACTCCTTTGGAAAGCTAAAGCTTTCGTCGTCGCAAACATTGCTTATTACGCAATGTCCCCTTTAAGGGCAGGAACTTTTTAGAATAGTTTTTATCCTTTGAAGGATAGGGTTGTACTTTTTAGGTATAATATCGCATAATCATTAATGTTAAAGGTAGGTTCCATTAGAAGTTTTTGATTTAATTTTAGAAGCTGTCAATTTCTTAAAACCTTCTCGACCAAATCTATAGAACCCTCCCGGTAGTTTATCTCAACCCATCTTTCCCGTCAAATAAGCCTTTGTACGTTCGTCTATTGGGTTCGTAAACATTGTTTGTGTATTGTCATACTCGACAAGTTCGCCCAAATACATGAACATAGATTTTGACGATATGCGCTTGGCCTGCCCCATATTGTGGGTAACAATCAGTATAGTAACCTCTTTTTGCAGTTCGAGCAGCAGCTCCTCAATATGCTTTGTTGCTATAGGGTCGAGAGCCGATGTAGGCTCGTCCATCAACAGTACATCGGGTTTCATTGCCAATGCACGGGCAATGCACAAACGCTGCTGCTGACCTCCGGAAAGAAATGTACCTTTCTTGTTTAGCACATCCTTTACTTCATCCCAAAGAGCAACGCTACGCAAACAACGCTCTACGGTTGCATCCTTCTCTGTCTTTGAAAGTTTTATGCCGTTCAATGCAAATCCCGATAGAACATTGTCGTAGATGCTCATTGTGGGAAACGGAGCCGGACGTTGGAAAACCATTCCCACACGCCGACGCACATCAATAGGCTCCATCGAAAGGATATTTTCTCCATTAAGCAATATCTCACCTTCGACCTGAATGTTCGGATAGAGATTGTGCATAAGGTTTACTGCACGCAGGAGTGTCGACTTTCCGCAACCCGAAGGTCCCATAATCGCTGTAATGGTATTTTTTTCGATAGCCGCCGATACATACTTAACGGCCATTGTCTGCTTGGTATATGATACACAAGTCTTCTTAAATTCAAGTATAGGTGTTACTGATTCCATTTCTTTGCAAGATATTTTGATAATAAGTTCAATGTAAGTACGAATAACAAGAGGAAGAGCGATGCACCCCAAATCAACTCTTGCAGGTTAGGGTCATTGAAGAACTCCCATATAAGCAGAGGTACAGCCGATATTGGCTTGTCAACCTCAAACCGGATAAAGGAGCAGCCAAGAGCGGTAAACATCAGCGGTGCAGTCTCGCCTATAACTCGTGAGATGGCAAGAAGAACACCCGTAAAGATACCACCGAATGCAGCCGGTAGTTGCACTTTCATCATCACTCGTGCCTTGTTGCCACCCAATGCCAATCCCGCTTCCTTGAGGGATGCAGGGAGAATTTTAAGAGTCTCCTCGGTCGAACGGATAATAAGCGGAAGCATCATAATACAGAGTGCAACGCTACCTGCAATTGCCGAGTACCCCTTCATCGGAACAACCACCCATATATAAGTAATGATACCTATAATTACCGACGGAGTACCTTGCAGAAGGTCAGTCAGATAACTTACAAACTGCGCAAAACGATTCTTGCTGTTCTCTGCCAGGAATGCACCACAAAGAATACCCATTGGTACAGCTACCGCAACCGCCATACCGAGCATTATCATCGTGCCGACAATACCGTTTGCGATACCTCCGGGTATAGGCTCTCCAGCAGCGATAGCCTTCATAGCCTTGTAGGCAGTTGGTGTAGGCTCGGTAAAGAACGACCAGGATAGCTGATCGTAGCCTCGCAGTAATACTTCTCCCAAAATGGCAAGCAGTGGAACGGCTGTCAGTGCCGCCAACAAGCAGATACCCCAAAGCATCAACTTGTCTTTTGCCAAACGATATTTGATTTTCGATTTATTCATAACTAAGCTATTCTTGCGCGTTTAATCATTATTTTACCAATCATATTGATAATTGCAGTAATAAGGAAAAGAATCAATCCTATGGCAATCAAGGATGAAAGTCGCAAGCCATCAGCCTCGCCAAACTGGTTGGCAATGATTGATGCCATAGAGTTTCCTGTCGATGTGATAGAGTCGGGTATATTGTTCGTATTACCGATAAGCATAGTTACAGTCATTGTCTCGCCCAAAGCGCGACCTATAGCCAACACATACGACGAAAAGATACCCGAGCCTGCCACGGGAAATATCACTTTGCGCACAACCTCGGCACGAGTCGCCCCCAAACTATATGCGCCCTCTTTCAGGTCATTGGGCACCATCTTTATAAACTCGGCGCTCAGTGATGCAGCGTAAGGTACAATCATAATAGCCAATACAAGTGAAGCGGTAAGAACACCTGAGCCTTGCTGCGAGATGTTTAGAGACATAATGATGGGGCGCAGTGTATAGAATCCCCAGAGACCATAAATAATGGATGGAATACCAGCCAACAGGTCTGTTACTGTACTCAACACCGATGCAATTTTTGTTCCCTTGAAATATTCACCCACAAAGAGTGCCACAGGAAGAGAGAAGGGAATACAAAAGATGAGAGCCAGAAGTGTAGTCATCAGCGTACCTGTAATGAATGGCAGTGCGCCATACTGCTCATTGCCCTCGGTGTAACTCCATTCCGAGGAGGTAAGAAATTTCAAAAATCCGAAATGTTCGAACGCTTCGTGTGCGTCAGTGACGAGGGCGTAAACCACGCCCCCGCACACTATAGGCACAACCAATGCCGCCACGAACAATATAATCCTGTACAGTCTATCGTTCATATATTTCTTACTGAAGGATTGCTACTCCGTCGTATGTTACAGTTTTAAGGTTTTTCATACTGAGTTCCTTAGCCTTTGCAGGAAGCGGAGCATAATGAACCTCAGAGGTAATAGCCTGTGCCTCGTCAGAGAGAATATATTTCAACAAATCGAGTGTAGCCGCAGCCTGCTCCTTTGAACGGTCAGAGTAGTTCTGCTCCTTGTAGATAACCATCCAAGTGAATGTTGAGATAGGATAAGCACCGGCAGCATCCGCGTTTGTGATTGAACAACGGGTATCGGTCGGAATCACCCCTGATGCGGCAGCGGAGATAGAAGCTGCATTAGGTTCTACAAACTCGCCGCGTCGATTTCTGATTTCAGCATAAGGAATTTTCTGTGCGAAAGCGTACTCCGAACCTACATAACCAATAGAGTTCTTGGTCTGTGAAATAACACCTGCTACACCCTGATTACCCTTTGCAGCCTGTCCCGAAGGGAAGTTTACCGACTTGCCTGCACCAAATTTCTCTTTCCACATAGGACTGACCTTTGTAAGATAATCTGTGAAGACAAAAGTTGTTCCCGAACCATCCGAGCGGAATACCGGAATGATAGACTCGGCAGGGAGTGTTACATCAGGGTTAAGAGCAACCAATCGCTCGTCGTTCCACATTTTTATTTCACCCGCAAATATGTCTGCAACAACCTCTCCTGTCAGTTTAAGTCCCTTCACACCATCCAGATTGTAGGCTACAACTACAGCTCCCATACAAGTAGGCACATGAACTACAGGAGCCATATCTGCCATCTCTTTGTCCGAAAGGTAAGCATCACTACCGGCAAAATCCACAATCTTATCGCGCAAGTTGCGGACACCACCGCCTGAGCCTATACCGCCATAAGCTACAACGTCACCGTTTACCTGAGAGAAGTTCTCAAAAACAACATTGTAGAAAGGAAGAGGGAATGTAGCACCTGCACCCGAAAGTTCCTGAGCCTTGCGGCCGCCATCTGTTGTGTTGCCGCCACATGATACCATTGCAATGGCGAGTATCAATGTCATAATCGACAAAAAAATCTTTTTCATATAATTCTATTTTTTTATATTGGTGTCCGGTAAATTTTTATTCCGCTTATGTTTTGAACTCCTCCGTCTTCAAAAACAAGTTTTTGAATCCACCTCCTCTTCAAGAGGAGGAATGTAAATCATTGAAAATTAGCAGAAAATAACATTCTCCCTCTTGAAGAGGGACATTGCGTAATAAGCAATGTTTGCGACGACGAAAGCTTTAGCTTTCCAAAGGAGTGCCGAGCTTGTGAGGCTTAGCAGGGCGAGGGAGTTCCAATCATTGACTTAAATTTGTCTTAAT
>JAZNKR010000135.1:0-10443 GCA_045578665.1 Bacteroidaceae bacterium
TTTGTTTTATTTCGGCATCTTATTCATTTTTACTCAGTTGCAACACAAAGGTTGCGCCATCGTAAAAATAAACAATTTACTCAAAATAAACTCAAAAATCGCCTCGAAAGTTGCGGTTAAACGAGCGCAATGTGAACTTGTTCACAAATTGCATAGCGAGTGAAAGCAACTTCAATAGCGTTAACTAATTTATAGAACCACCCTTAATTATTTTCTTCTCTACAGTTTCTCCATACACTCATCCATAAGCATCACCTCAAAAGATTTCAGCCATCGGGGTGCAGCACCAAAACTGTCGATTACCACATGACTCCTGTTGCCGACCCTGATGCCGATAACATATTTATAACCATCCCTGACGTCGCCCTGGTAAAGAGGCTCCAAAGAGAAGAACCCGTTCCTGAGCGCATGCCCCACAAGGGAATCGAGCCGACTGTTCGGAATCCACTTTTTGAAGCGCACATTATCCATTCTGTCGCTATACTCATCGAGCATCTTCACATGGGCATAATCGTTGTCGGCACAACTCTCATAACAGACCTCATAACTCTTCTTCTCCTTCTCGTTATAATAACTCAGGGACAAGGATGTCCCCGTTTCGTTTTTCCGTCTTCCGAATATCTCAAACATAAACACCGTCTTTAAGGGTAGTTCTATAAATTATTAATCAATATTTCTTTGCAGGGTGCATTCTATTTCGGTCGTTTTTGGATTCTCCGAAGTTCTTTTGCGCTCGTTGGAAATAAAAGCAAACTTTTATTCACTCGCTTATACGAACATTTGTTTGATTTCGGCATATTATTCATTTTTACTCAGTTGCAACACAAAGGTTGCGCCATCGTAAAAATAAACAATTTACTCAAAAATCGCCTCTAACTAATTTATAAAACCACCCTATAACAAATATTGGGTTGCAGTTCCCGATAATTCTTATTACATTTGGCAAACAATAAAAAACATTCACCATGAACAGACTCAAAGTTCCCAAAATCGTACCGTCGGGCAACGACACAGAAGAGATAAAAAGAATATTTTCAGGAATAGCCGGCAACAGAATATCAAACTGCAACTGGCCCGACCAATTCCCCTACACCCCCGAAGCATCATTCAAGCTCTTCCACGATGGAGCAAACATATACCTGCAATTCGAAGTAACAGAGAAAGACCTCCACTCCAAAATCACCGAAGACTTCGGAGAGGTGTGGACCGACCCCTGTGTTGAGATGTTCATCGCCCCCGACTGCGATACATACTACAACTTCGAGTGCACCTGCATAGGCAAAATGCTTGTAGCCTGCCATGCCCGCGACAAAGAGACCGAAAAGATGCCGCTCGACAAACTGTCAAAGATAGAGCGCATACCCACCCTCGGCACAGAAAACTTCGAACTGTGCAAAGGCGAGAACAGCTGGAGCATAATAGAAATCATCCCTGTAACCTCGCTGTTCAACCACAGCATCGACAGTTGGGACGGAAAGAAGATGAGAGCCAACTTCTATAAATGTGGCGACAACCTGCCCAACCCTCATTTTCTCTCTTGGAACAAGATAGATTTTCCACGCCCCAACTTCCATCTTCCCGAATACTTCGGAGAGATTGAATTCGAATAAACAAACCCATAAACGACCAATTCCAAGAGACTGCATCCCATGATACAGTCTCTTGGACATAAAGACATCACACACAAGCACAATGAGACGTGTACTCAGTATACTGCTGACAGCAATCACAGCCTTAGTCGCATCATGCGGTTATCGCCCTGCCCTACCCGATGAGCAGCAGGCTGAGCTATACGACTGTCTCAACGAAGCCCGTTTCACGAGCGTCGACTCACTTGCCGCCATCATACGGCAATCCACCCCCGAAGAGCAGAGACTGCTTGCAAACAGCCGCGCATATATAGCCTACATGCAGATGGACTACACAAAGTCCCATGCATTATACGACAGCATCATATCCAACACCGACAACGAGATAGAACGACTCGAAGCAATACTCGGCATAATGCGCATAAGCAGCCGCGCATCGGCAGGCAGAGAATTCTACGACTACCGCGCTAAAGCCATGCGCACAATGAGACATATAGAGAACGAAGCGTTCAACCTCTCACCATCCCACATATCGAAGTACAACCAGCTTCGCATAGAATACAACATACTCTCAGCCAACCACTATGCCGCGATGGGACTGCACGAGAAGTTCGGCAACACCGTAGCCAGATTGCAACAACTGCTCCCGCTGGCAAGCGACACAGCTACCATACTCAATGCCGACCTTGTAAATGCATCATCGAGAAGCAAAAGCCTCCACGAACGTTTCAGGATTCTCTTCAGAGGAGCCACCCGTTCGCGTCTGCAGGGATACGGATGGCTCAACGGGCACTACAAAATGATGCTCGCCATAATGCTTCGCGACAAAGCCACAGCCGACTCCATCAGCAAGGTCGCTCCGGCAATGCTTGCCGACATCAACAGCGACAGCCTCCCCCTTTCACGGTTGCCACAACAGTTGGCAAGAGAAGCATTGGAAGCATTCAACAGCTACGGCGACCGTTACATGACAATAAAAGGACTCGCCATACTTGCATCTTGCCACACATATAACGGCGAATACGAAACAGCGCTCAATGTAGCCGCCCACGCAATTGACGAGATAAACCGCTACCACAGCGACTACAACAGCCGCTCAAAAGAGTTGCCGCTCTACACCCTCCACCAGACAGAAGACAGTCTCGAACTGAAGAGGATGGCGCTGAGCGACATAGCCTGCATACCCGAATGTATGCTTCTCATACGCAACGAAGCCTCATGCGCATTCGCAGCCCTCGGCAACAAAGAAGCATCAGACATCAACCGCAACAGTTATCTCGACCTGCTGCGAGTAACACGTCAGAACAAAGAAATAGAAAGCCGCATAGAGAATGCCCGGCACAATGCCGAGCGGATGCAAAGGATAATATCCATCCTCATAACATTGCTGATAATAACAGCCATCCTTACCATACACCTTGTAAGCCGCTGGCGCAAAGGCAACAAAGAGTACACAAAAAAACTGCTGTCCCTACAACAGCTCTGTCACGAACTGACCACATTCCCCCTATCACGCGGCTTCGCTGACATGGCAGAAGCCACAAACGCATTGGCAACCCTGCTCACAAAGAGCCTCAACAGAATAATCCCCAAAATAACATCTACATCCATCACCGACTCACAACAACCCGACTGCGGTCTGAGATTCACCCTCACACCCGAAACCACACTCGCCATCACCACAAGAAAAAAGATAAGCCGCGAAGAGAAATCATTCATAGAAATAACTCTCCCCTACATAAAGAGTGCAATATACGAGACGGAGAAACTGCTGAAGATGGGCGACGAGCGTCAGGATATAGAGGAACTGAACCGCTCATACACAATAAACCTCATAAAGCACAAACGCGAAAATGCCATCAAACGAGCTTCGCTGACCATAGCGGCAGGTATAAGACCATACATAGACCGGATGTCGTCCGAACTCAAAAAGTTGGACAGAGACACTACTGCCGACGACCAGCAGAAACAGAGACGGCTCACATATATATCGGAACTTACCGAAATAATAAACGAACACAACACCATACTCGAACGATGGATAAAGATGCGTCGCGGCGAGCAGGACCTGCACATAGAGAACTTTTCCCTCAAGGAGCTCTTCGACATCATGTCGAAGAGTACACAAGAGTTCTCTACCAAAGGCATCGCACTTGTGATAAACGAGAGCAATGCAGTTGTAAAAGCCGACAAAGCGCTGACACTCTTCATGATAAACACCCTTGCCGACAATGCCGGCAGATTCACCCCGAGCGGTGGCACTGTAGAACTGTCGGCGGCAGAAGAGGAGCAATATGTCGAAATAGCCGTGAGCGACACCGGTGCAGGACTCACACCCGAAGAGATACAGAAGATATTGGGAGAGAAGGTCTACGACACAACCACCATAGGAGCCGACGACCGACAGATAGCCAAGAACAAAAGAGGCGGATTCGGACTGATGAACTGCAAAGGTATCATCGAAAAATACAGAAAGACCGCACCTCTCTTCGCAGTGTGCAGCATGGACATAGAGAGCGAAAAGGGCAAAGGCAGCCGCTTCTCATTCCGTCTGCCCAAAGGCATAATACGCATACTGCTTCCGCTGCTCATGCTCCTTCCCGCCTCCGCCGAAGCCGACAACTACATAACCACACTTGCCGACTCGGTCTACATGTGCAACGTTGCCGAGGAGTATGAAGCCACACTCGAATATGCACAAAGAGCCATCGACGCCCTCAACAACTTCTACCTGAACACGGGCGGCGACAGCAGCAGAATCATCACCCTCACAGGCAAAGGCGAGACAGCCGAAATTCTCTGGTGGAAAGAGAGATTTGCCACCGACCTATACATAGAAGAGGTCTACTACAACATACTCGACATAAGAAACGAGACAGCAATAGCCATGCTTGCCCTGCAACGCTGGGACGACTACCACTACAACAACAATGCCTACACCTCGCTCTATCGCCTTGTACACGAAGACAAGGAGCTCGAGAAGCACTTCACCACCATGCACCACATATCCAACATACGCCGGGCAAGTATAATACTGTGTCTCATACTGTTGACACTGCTGACTATAGGTTCACTGCTCTACTACTTCAAGAGCAACATAATAAACAGGATAAACATACACACAGCACTTGAAATAAACGACCGTCTGCTCAAAAGCATAAGCGGTAAGCGGTTAAGCGCACAGCAACTCACCCGCCTTTTTGCCGACGAACTGCACGACGCGCTCGACCAGACACTGAAAATAAGCAGTGTAAAGATAGCAATAACAGACATTCAGAACAACCGTCTCGCAATATCCGGAACTCCTGCAGAATCGGACGACGAATATACCCGTATCTATTTGGAAAGAGCATACCGCAAAGCAGAAAAATCAACAATAGACAACGGAAAAACAATAATATTCCCCCTGCTCGTACCCACCATAGAGGGCACCGTATGCGTCGGAAGCATACTGCTTAGCACCGAGACCACCCTCAGCGTCAAAGAACGCACAATGCTTGAGATTGTCATTGGATACATAGCATCCGTCAGCAGCCATGCCTCCATCGGCATGGAGCAGGAATACAGCGACTTCGACGACCTCATCGAAGAGAGCAAACGGATAAAACACGAAGAGAACCTGCTGCACATACAGAACCAGGTCATAGACAATGCCCTGTCGATGATAAAACACGAAACGATATACTATCCCCAACGTATACACAAGCTCGCATCGCAGCTCACCACCGGCGATGCCACACCCGACATGCAGAAAGAGACAACTGCCACCATGCGCGAACTCATCGAATACTACCGCTCGATATACGAAGTACTCAATGCCTGTGCACGAAGCCGTCTCAAAGACACCGTCTTCTCCCCCACACGCACTTCGTTCGACGAAATAGCCTCCGAAGCAATCGCATATGCCAAGAGACATGCACGAAAGAACAGGATAGATATTTCTATCGCATTTAAAGAATGCAACCACACTTTCTTCGGCGACAAAGTGCTTGCAATATTCTTGTTCGAATCGCTGCTTGCCGAACTGCTGACATTCAAGGAAGATGGCACACTGAGCATCGATGCCCGAAAAACCGACAAACAATTGACCGTCGAAATCACCGACCACCGTCAACAGATGGACGAAAACCGTGCGAAGAGCCTCTTCACACCAACATCAGACAATATAAACAGCGACAATACAACACTATCGGGCAGCGGCTATCTGATTGCAAAAGAGATAGTACGCATGCACGAAGACTTTATAGGGATCTACGGAGGAAGAATGGAAGCCGAAAGCACCCCGCAAGGTACGGTCATCCGTTTCACCCTCCCTGCATAAACCGCATAAAACAAGAGAATCATGGAAAAATTCAGTGTAATAATAGTAGAGGACGCAAAGCTCGAACTCAAAGGAACAGAAGAGATATTCCGCAGCGAAATACCCGAAGCCGAAATCATCGGCACCGCATCGAACGAAAGCGAACTGTGGGAAATAATAGACAAAGGAACAGTTCCGTCACTGCTCCTGCTCGACTTGGGGTTGGGCGGCTCTACAACCGTCGGAGTAGAAATCTGCTCAAAGATGAAGAAACACTACAAAGATGTAAAAGTACTCATTTTCACCGGCGAACTGCTCAACGAAAAGCTGTGGGTGGATGTGTTGGAGGCAGGTGCGGATGGCATAATCCTGAAGACCGGAGAACTGCTGACAAAGCACGATATAGAAAGCATAATGTCCGGAAAGCGCAACGTATTCAAC
Source organism: Bacteroidaceae bacterium (assembly GCA_045578665.1). GTDB lineage: Bacteria > Bacteroidota > Bacteroidia > Bacteroidales > Bacteroidaceae > HGM04593. Next base: position 6,331 of record JAZNKR010000135.1, read on the forward strand.
CAGCCCATACTCGAAAGAATCGTAGCACGGTTCAAAGAGAGCATAGAGCGCGAATACTCATACCGTCGTGCTGTGATTGAGTACGACATCGACCAGTACGACGAATGTCTGCTCAAGCACCTCGCCCTCGGATACACCAAAGAGATGATAGCCAACCTGAAAGATATGCCCTTCAGTGTAAAATCGCTCGAAAAACGACAGACCGACCTCGTATCACGACTCTTCACACCAAGTGAACAGAAAGGCGTCAATGTAACCCGTCTCGTGGTACGCGCAATAGAACTGCACCTGATAGATGCAGAAAATCTCGAAGCCGATGAATAAGAAGAAACTGAGATACCTGCCCGTAGCAATATACACGCTGTTGCCCGCAGTTCTATGGGTATACTCCATAGCAGCCAACATCGTATCGTTGCTTGCAAGCGACAAGAGCACACTGACAGACCAGCCATCGATAGACATAAGATGGTTCCTGTCGGCATCGACAGAGAGCATATCCTCACTGCCGTGGGGAGAAATAATACTCATACTGATGTGTGCAAGCATGATAAAGACATGCGGATTGCCTGCAGCCATCAGGCGCGTATGCAGCAGGCAAATGAGTTCGAAGAGGACACAGAGCGCATTTGTCAGTGCCGGCATCACCCTCTTTCTCGCCATAGCACTGCTGCTCGCCACAACAATATACCCATGGAATCTTCTATACAGCATCACCGGGCAATTCGAAGGGTCGCCGCTCGGAGAGGGATGGCCCATAGTATTGTTTACAATGACAGCCGCCACTACCATAGTATTCGGCATAGTCTCGGGTGCATACCGCAATACAGAAGAGATAATCAAAGGCATTTCGCAACTGACAGCCACTCATGCCCATTCACTGATATCACTCATACCGGCGGCACTATTCATAGGCATGAGCAACCATTTGGGCTATCAGCTGTTCTCACACCCTATAGTGGAATACACCTTTCTGTTGATTCCGTTTCTATGCGATATATACACAGCCTCCAATAATCAGACAATATAAGGAACAATGACAAATATACTCAAAAAATTATTCTACGACACCACAGGTCAAATGCCCGAAGAGACAATAAAACTCACGGGCGACGGCTCCAACCGCCAATACTACCGCATGAAAAGCGGGGAGACCACCCTCATAGGCACAACAGGAACATCTGTCGAAGAGAACCGCGCATTCTTTGCCCTCTCGGCACACCTCGCAGTACACGGAATAGATGTACCGGTAGTGATGGCGATATCCCCCGACGAACTGAGCTATCTGCAAAGCGACCTCGGCGACACCAATCTCTACGAACGACTCGAACCAGCCCGCAAGAACGGCACTTTCGACACACAGCAGTGCGCCGACCTCTGCAAGGTGATGGCGCAACTGCCCGACATACAGCACCTCGGAGCAGAGGAATTCGATTTCAGCATCTGCTACCCTGTGCCGTCATTTGACCGCCGCTCCATCTTCTGGGACCTCAACTACTTCAAATACTCGTTTCTGAAGGCAATAGGAATAGAATTCAACGAATCGCCGCTCGAGAATGAATTCGAGAAACTGTGCGGGAAACTGCTCGCCGACGACGGAAACACCTTCATGTTCCGCGACTTCCAATCACGCAACATCATGTGGCACAACGACAAGCCCCACTATATCGATTTCCAGGGCGGACGCCGCGGACCCATCTACTACGATGTAGCCTCGTTCGTGTGGCAGGCACGCGCCCGCTACACCCCCGAAGCAGTAGAAAAGATGATTGACGCCTACCTCGAATCGCTCAAGCGTTACCGCACCTTCGACAAGGAAGAGTTCATGCAACACCTTCTCTACTTTCGTCTCTTCCGCCTGTTGCAGAACCTCGGCGCATACGGTTTCCGCGGACTGCTCGAGCGCAAGAAGAAATTCATTGAGAGCATACCGCCTGCAATGCAACTGATAACAGAGGTGATGCAGCAGTTAAAAGGTGAATTCCCCACCCTTGCCTCGTTGCTCCAACAGGCATCGCAACTGCCGATACTCGCAAAACAGAATTATGACCGGCTTACTGTTGACGTCATGAGTTTCTCATACAAACGTGGCATTCCCGATGACTACTCAGGCAACGGCGGAGGATTCGTATTCGACTGTCGCGCACTGCACAACCCCGGTCGCTACGAACCATACAAAAAATTATGCGGATACGACAAGCCTGTCATACGCTTCCTCGAAGAGGAGAGCCGCATAGGAGAGTTTCTTGAGAATGTCTACTCAATAACTGACATGATGGTGGAGAACTACAAGGAGAGAGGTTTCAAACACATACAGATATGCTTCGGATGCACCGGCGGACAACACCGCTCAGTATACAGCGCCGAACATACGGCACGCCACATCGCTCAAAAGCACAATGTAAGGGTTGTTGTAACCCACATCATGCAAAACAAGAAATATACAATAGAACCTGAATAAGATACAAAATCCTGCGCCATCGGTATGTTTGGCGCAGGATTTTGTATTATTGGATGTTCTACGCATCCTATTTATCGGCTACATTGCTGAGCAGATAAGATAGATTCGAAGTAAAGAGTTTTACCGAAATGGCAAGAAGGATTATACCGAAGAACTTCTTCACAAAATACATACCCGCCTTGCCCAGTATACGCTGTATACGCCCTGTAGTCATCAGCACGATGTAGACAATTATCATGTTCATCGACAGGGCAAGCAGAATATTCAGCGAAGAGTACTCTGCCCTGAGCGAAAGGAGAGTGGTAAATGAACCAGCACCCGCCAACATGGGGAATACAAGCGGCACGTATGTGGCCTCCTTGATGGGGCCTGCGTTCTTGAATATCTCAATATCGAGCACCATCTCCATCGCAAGAAGAAACAGTACCAGAGAACCGGCTACGGCAAACGAGTTTATATCCACACCGAAAAGTTGCAGCAATCCCTCTCCCATGAAGAAGAATATCACCATCAGGATAAAAGAATAAAGCACTGCCTTGAAAGCACTGATAGCCCTTCCCTGCTCCCTCACAGAAATGATGATAGGAATAGCACCGATAGGGTCAATCACAGCGAAAAGCACAATGAATGCGCTGAAGAAATCGAGGAAATTGAAAGAAGTCATTTTTATAAAGCTTAAACTGTAATTAAACCAAAAACCGACGCAAATATAATATTAAATGAAAACATAACAAAAATTGAGAGTAGTTTCTCAAGAAAAACACAAAAAAATTATAATATCCCAAATAAAAGTCGTACCTTTGCACGCGAATTCTAACAATATAATGTCTAACTCATTAGTAATTAACAAATTTATGAGCACAGAAATCTTAACAGGAAACGCCGGATTCGATTGGGAATCATACGAAAAAGGCGAAAACATCTCAGGTCTCTCACAGGAGCAGCTTGAGCAGGCTTATGACGGAACCTTGAACAAAGTATCTAACCGCGAGGTGGTAATGGGTACCGTAATCAGCTTCAACAAAAGAGAGGTAATCGTTAACATCGGTTACAAATCAGATGGTATCATACCCATCAGCGAGTTCCGCTACAACCCCGACCTCAAGGTAGGTGACGAAGTAGAGGTATACATCGAAAACCAGGAGGACAAAAAAGGTCAGCTTATCCTTTCACACAAAAAAGCACGCACACGCCGTTCATGGGACCTCATCAACGAGGCTATGGAAGCACAGGCTGTTGTACGCGGTTACATCAAGTGTCGCACAAAGGGCGGTATGATTGTAGACGTATTCGGCATCGAAGCATTCTTGCCCGGTTCACAGATCGACGTAAAACCCATCCGCGACTACGATGCATACGTAGGTCAGACAGAAGACTTCAAGATTGTAAAAATCAACCAGGAATTCAAAAACGTTGTTGTTTCTCACAAAGCACTCATCGAGGCAGAGCTTGAGGAGCAGAAGAAGAAGATCATCAGCACACTCGAAAAAGGTCAGGTTCTCGAGGGAACAGTTAAGAACATCACATCTTACGGTGTATTCATCGACCTCGGTGGTGTTGACGGTCTCATCCACATCACAGACCTCTCTTGGGGCCGCGTAAACGATCCTACAGAGGTTGTAGCACTCGACCAGAAGATTAATGTCGTTATCCTC
>JAZNKR010000136.1:0-2462 GCA_045578665.1 Bacteroidaceae bacterium
GAGAAATGCTGTTTTTTATCATGATTTTCTGCAAGGTTTACATCATAAAGTTACAAATTCTTGCGAAAATAAACAAACTAATGACCATTTAAATTTACTGTAATTCAATATATTATTGGGTTTTTAAGGGACGACTATTTAGGTTGCGGATTGTTGTTTATATATGCCTCTGCAAGTATTTATGGCCGGTATCGTCCTCAACTTTTTGTTTGGGATCAGGTGGTCGCAGGTTCGAATCCTGTCGCCCCGACGAACATCGCAATCTTTAATGGTTGCGATGTTTTATTTTTATTGAATGTCTGTAATAATAGACGGTATCGTCCTCAACTTTTTGTTTGGGACCAGGTGGTCGCAGGTTCGAATCCTGTCGTCATGATAAACATCGCAAGTAGGATTAGTATTTTTAGCGGACAGCAATAAATTAAAAGTTACTAAGCCGGAATATAAGACGCAGGTTGTTGTTGGTTTACTCTCTGACTATTTCTCCGATGCGCCTTTGCCGTAGTCTTTTCTTAACGAGAGGCTTTTGCCTGTAGGGAAATCTTCGGGTACAGGCTGTGTAACCTTGCCGGTGGCAGCCCATTCGGCTCCGCGCAACAGCAGTGTCTGAAAGCCTGCGCACTGCATCGCCGGGTTATCCTCCAGTGTCGGTCCGCAGTGTCCCAGCATTATGTGGAATATGCGTGCTTTCCCGTAGTCTACTGTAAAGACGAGTGGCTCTTCGCGTCCCGAGCCGCCTTTGCTTTTGTCGGTTGTCCCGGAGTATAGCAACTCTTTTATGTTTGCAGGACCTCTCATCAGGTCATACATCTCGTCCTGTGCATGAATCCAATTGTCGGGCAATCCTTTGGTGATGGGGTGCTTGGTGTTGTGGCAATGCATGGGATACTCCCTCTGCCAGCCGTGCGAACCGCCGCGACCGGGGGAGTGATCGAGCACAAGTTTGCCGCCCTCTAAATAGCAGTATGGTCCCGATCTTTCGTCTCTGCCCTCCCAACCGCCGAGAGCTATAATTTTGTTGAATTCTTCCCAATCGGCAAAAGCGTTGTCTGCCGCATGGTAGACAATGACCCCGCCACCGCCCTGCACATATTGCAGAAACTCATTTTCGGTCTCTCTGCTCCAGCGGTTGCCGTTGTAGTCGAGTACCACTACATCGTAATCGCTGAATTTTGGCTTGAAAACGCTCATGTCTCCTCCGGCGGGAGGGGTAAGCGCTATGGTAGCCTCAAAGATCCCCGAATTGTCGAGAATTTGTTTCAGCGCCTTGTGGCTTACTTGCCAATTGTGGTTGTTCTGCCCCGATATTATCAGCGCCTTTTGGGGTTCTGGCTCGTTGCAGCCTGATATAGCCAATAGCAACAGTATCAGCGGTAGTTTGATGATTCTTTCTATTCTGCTCATGGGTGTATGTCGTTTATGTTGGTATTGTTTGCGTCTATGGATGTTCTGCCTGCGCTGTTGCTGCACTGCGTAACGGCGCTTGATTGGGGTGGTTTACTATGATTCTTTATCACTTGATTGTATAATCATGGTATGTTGCGAAGATAGTTCAAATAGCTTTTCGTAGCAAATAGGTGTGCCGAAATGTTGAAATTTTATTGATGAAAAGCAAGCGCGGAAAACGGTGAAAATCGTTTTCCGCGCTTGCGGTTTTAAATGTGTCGGAATGAGGCGACTCGAACGCCCGACCCCTACGTCCCGAACGTAGTGCGCTACCAACTGCGCTACATTCCGTACACTTACGTGTTGCAAAGGTATAACAAAAATGGTAAAGAGAAAAATTTTTTAAACTTTTTCTCCAAAATATTTGCACGGTAAAAAATAAAGTTCTATCTTTGCACTCGCAATCGAGAAACAAGCGGTTGCACAATGGTGCCATAGCTCAGTTGGTAGAGCAAAGGACTGAAAATCCTTGTGTCCCCGGTTCGATTCCTGGTGGCACCACAGCAAAGAAATTGTAAATCAGAGAGTTGCAGAAATGTAACTCTTTTTTTTGTTGCTGTTTTGGGCATTTTTAAGCGTAAAGTTAAACCATGAGTTAAACCAAAAATCAACGTTTAGAAGTGTCGTAGAGCTGTTTTTTGGTACTTTTCTGCACGACGAGTTAAACCAGGGGTACAAAAACAACCCTTATGGAAACAATTAACCCAACCTCAACCTTAGATTCATCCACCACCAGAAGGGCGACCGCTCGGACGCACACCTCTTCTTCGGGCTGCTGGCCTATTGGATAGTCAACACAATACGATACAAACTCAAACAGAAAGGGTACACTTCCCACTGGACGGAAATAGTCAGAGTGATGAAGACACAGAAGACTGTCACGACAGAGGCCACGAACGCACTTGGAGAGAAAGTCCACTTGCGGATGTGTAGTGAACCAAACAAAGCGGCGGACAACATCTACGAACTGCTAAACTATAGGAAAATGCCATTCAGAAGGATAAGGATTGAAAAAA
>JAZNKR010000137.1:0-2186 GCA_045578665.1 Bacteroidaceae bacterium
CATTGACCTCGAAGACGAACAGGCCGTGCCGTATGACCTTATCGTTGTTCAGCCGTTCACAGCCACCGATGACCCCTCTGTTCTTGGTATCAAGCCTATACCGAACATTCAGGAGAAGATACAGAAGATGATTGCAAAGTACCGTGCCGAGACAATAGACATTGAAGATGTGGAGTACGAAGAGGCCGACTTGGAAGAAGATGTGCTGTTTAATGGTGAAGGAGAAAGAAAAAATTAAAATCACTTTGTTATATTGTATAAACTTACTATTTTTGCAGTGTATTAACCAAATAGAGAAAATTATGGCAAGACCAATTGGAGAAACACCCGTATTATACGGAGAAGATGCCGTTCGTTTTCTCAATGAAATGGAAAACGTTAAACCGGCTTCAAACGAAGAGAAAGATCGTGTTCGTAAAGCGTATGAAATGCTGAAGAAGATAGCGACTTTCAAAATGTAATAATAAAATGCGTTTAGTAACATTAAACGAAATTAGTACAAAAGAGCCGTTCGATTGTGGAGATTCCGATTTGAACGGTTTTTTTATTGATGATGCAGCAAACTATCAAGAACAGATGCTTGCAAAAACGTATGTTCTTATAGAAGATGACGGCAAGATTATTGCATATTTTAGTTTGCTTAATGATAAGATTTCACAGACAACTACGGAAAAGAATCTTTGGCGGAAAGTGAAAGGCAAGTTTCCTCATGACAAACATATGGGAAGTTACCCGGCTGTTAAAATAGGTCGTCTTGCAGTCTCGCTTGAATATAGGGGGAAACAACTCGGAACAGGTCTTATATCTGCCGTAAAACAGATTCTTGTAAATGATGAGTCTGTTTCTGCCTGTCGTTTCCTTACTGTGGATGCCTACAAAGAAGCATTGCCATTTTATGAGAAAAACGGCTTCAAATTTTTAGTAAACAGCATAGAGGATTGCGAATTTACAGTTCCTATGTATTATGATTTGATGCAATTGAAATAAAGGAATATTCCTTCCTAACAGTGCCCGTATAGGCTTAGTCGCTATATCTGCACTATAAAAAGGATGTAGGGAGTTAATCCGGTGCTTTTCCTCCTTCGCACCTCGGTAATCCAAATATAAATTTGATTACACTCGGTTTGTCGTCGGTTCCGGTGCACACGGAACTCCTTTTTCACACAGAATCGTGTAATTGGCGAAAGCCGATACCGCTATTGCTCGGAAATATTCAAGTGCACTTGATATTCCACTCGCTTAATCGCGGTATTCACAGCCGTAGTCGCAGTGTCTTGCACGTTAAACAGTACAGTATCAAGCCCAATCCTTAGTCGATTGGGCTTGAGTCATTTTATTTGCTTGTCTTTTTTTTCTCGCTAAGTCGCATGCGAAATTTGGGCAGGTTGGACAAAAAGTAGGATAAAACCTCTGTAATCATCTGATATACATATCTTTGCAAAGATTATCATTGATATGCTAAAAAAAATGCTTTTTTTGTGCTTCTTCTAATGTGGTCAAGAATGGCTTGAGGGGGCGAAAACAAATGTATAAATGCAAGGATTGTTGCAGACAGTTCATTGGCGGACAACGACGCGACAAATCCCAAATAATAACCGATTATGTTGAAGGCAAACAGACCTTGTTACAACTGGCATCAAAGTATAAAGTATCAGAAAGGACCATTCGCCGTGATTTAGAAAGTATGCGTTTTATCCGTAAGAAGGCGAAACACAAAGAAGTAACAGTGCAACTTGACACCACTTATTGGGGTCGCAGGTTCGGCCTAATGGTCATAAAGGACGCTCTACGCAATAAGGTTCTATGGCATAAATATGTTTACAATGAGACTATCGGTCAATATATGGAGGGCATTTCTTGGCTTGAATCTCAAGGGTTTAAGATATATGGTGCAGTGATTGATGGCATGCGCGGTTTGGCACAAGCATTATATCCAATCCCTGTCCAATGTGCCAAAAGAAGAGTTCCCGGCGCAGACTTTGGCGATAGAGCTGTATCTTGAGGCAGGTATCCGCGGCTGCGAAATCGGTTATATCCTTGCCGAACGCGACCCTATAACACGTGAGAATCGTTTCGGAGGACTTGACCTGTTGCGTTTGTGCATAGCACGCCGTGTCTACACAAACAACCACATGGATGTAATTGCCGTTGCGCTCAAGAATGTATACGACCGTCGCGACAGCATC
>JAZNKR010000138.1:0-21957 GCA_045578665.1 Bacteroidaceae bacterium
CCATTTTACAGCCTGAACCTCGTCTTTAGAAACGCCACGACCATTCTCGTAGCAACTTCCTAAAAGATATTGAGCCTGCGCATTCCCTTGTTCAGCTGCTTTGCGATACCATTTAACCGCCTCTGATTCATTCTTGGAAACACCTTTACCTTCATCGTAGCAGTAGCCTAAATTACATTGAGCGTCAGCATCTCCTTGTTCCGCAGCCTTGCGATACCACTTGACAGCCTCTTCGTAATCCTTCTTGTCATAGGCATCATTACCACGCTGATAGCATTTATCTGCATCCTCATGCACTATTTTCTCAGGAGATTCACTCCGTTTTTTACCCAGCATGCGCAGCAAATCATCTATAAGGACTGTATCTATAGGATGTTCATCTAGGCGACGCCAATTTATACTGCTGAACACAAAACGCAGTGCAGGCGGCATTGTACTGCCATCAATTATATATGGCAGGATGCTTCCTTTGGGTTTTTCGTTGAAAGCAAAGGTTATCTCGCTCTGCGTGAATTTCGATTCGTAGGAGTTGTTGCTTGCCAAATACAAAAATATTCGGCTCTCTATTATTGCATCTGCCAGGACTGCGGGAAACTCAAAACCTCCACTTATGCCTACACGGTCGATAAAGTAGTTTATGCCAACCTTATCAAATACACTGCATATGCGGTCGGCGACAGCAATATCCTTGCGTGAATAACTTATAAAAACATCGTATTTCATAATATTATGCTTATCAAGCACAAAAATAACCAAAATGCTGATATAATCAAATTTCAAACGACCTTACCCGGTCAATCAATAAGTTTAGTTATTTTTCATTTAAACCAGTTTTTAGTTTTCAAATAAAGCTTTTTCATAAATGGAAGTTCTAACGCTTTTATCGCATCAGAATGACCCTGCTCAGCAGCCTTCATGTACCATTTAGTAGCTTCCGTTTTATTTTCTTCAATACCAAAGCCCCAATTATAACATTCGCCTAATTGGTATTGCGCATCAGAATTACCTTGTTCTGCTGCTCGCATATACCATTTAACCGCTTCTGCTTCATCTGCTTCAATACCGCTTCCAAAATAAAAGCAATTACCCAATTCATTCTGTGCTTCAGAATGGCCCTGCTCAGCAGCCTTACGGTACCACTTAACTGCTTCTGCTTCATCTGCTTCAACACCAAAGCCCAAATTATAACATTCGCCTAATTTATATTGCGCATCTGAATGACCTTGCTCTGCTGCTCGCATATACCATTCAAATTCATCTACTTCTTCAGCTTTTTCATAGAACTCTTCCGCGGACATAGTTCCATCTTCAATAGCCTTACTATACCACTCTAATGCTTCGTCATAATCTCCCGAACAATAATAACATTCACCTAATCGATAACACGCATCAAAGTTACCGAGTTTTGCTGCTTCTAAATACCATTTAATAGCCTCTTCCTCTGAACCTTCATCTTCAGCATCTTCTCCCATCTTATAATACCTTTCAGCAGCATCATAAAAAACATTTGTGGTATTTTCTTGTATATTATCATTTTGACGATTAAGCGAATTGAGTTTTACAGTTTCTGCCACTGCTGCATCTTTATTTTCATCTTTATTGTTTTTATAGGAGTCTGGTTCTTCTGAAATATTTTTTTTAATAGACCGCAACACCCTTTCTACTGATAATTTTAAATCACCGTCAATGTTAACATCGATATAATCCATTCCCGAAAGGTCGAAAAGGATAGAATCATTGTAAATGCAGTCATCAAGCTTTATGGGAATTATGGGCTTATGCATATTGACAGCCACATTTACCTCTTTCACTGTCCACTCCGATTCGTTCGAAGCTTTGGAGGAGAAGAAAAGAAACAACGAGGAATTTCTGATGGCATTTACAATTTTCACCTTGAAAGCATCGCCACTTTCAATACCATCAACATCCATCCAAATATTATATCCATGGCTCTTCAGTTTGGAGGCAAATTCATTTACAACCTCCTTATCCTTGCGCGAATAGCTTATAAAAACATCGTATTTCATAACATTATGCCTATCAAATACAAAAATAGCCAAAATGTTGAGATAATCAAAATTCGAGCAAATAAAAACTGCGACGAGCATTTGTCCGTCGCAGTTTTTATTGTTAAAGCAGACTTGTTATTAGTCGGCAAGCTTAGCTTTGATGAACTCGCGGTTCAGGCGAGCGATGTTGCTGATAGATACGCATTTGGGACACTCTGCCTCGCAAGCGCGGGTGTTGGTACAGTTACCGAATCCAAGTTCGTCCATCTTGGCTAGCATTGCTTTTGCACGGCGTGCAGCCTCAACCTTACCCTGGGGAAGGAGAGCGAACTGGCTTACCTTTGCAGAAACGAAGAGCATTGCAGAACCGTTCTTACAAGCTGCTACGCAGGCACCGCAACCGATGCAGGCTGCTGCATCCATAGCCTCCTCGGCAATGTCCTTGCCGATGGGAATTGCGTTTGCGTCGGGGATACCGCCGGTGTTGATTGTTACAAAACCGCCTGCCTGCTGTATCTTGTCGAATGCTGTGCGGTCAACCATGAGGTCGCGGATAACGGGGAACGCAGCCGAACGCCAGGGCTCAACTGTGATTGTGTCGCCATCTTTGAAGCGACGCATGTAGAGCTGACAGGTTGTTGCGCCTGTTGCGGGACCGTGGGGGTGTCCGTTAACGTAGAGCGAACACATACCGCAGATACCCTCGCGGCAGTCGTGGTCGAATACTATGGGCTCCTTACCCTCGTTCACCAACTGCTCGTTGAGGATGTCGAGCATTTCGAGGAATGAGGTGTCACCGGGAATATCTTTCATCTGATAGGTCTCAAAAGCACCTTTCTCTTTAGGACCTCTCTGACGCCATACTTTTAAATTAAAGCTTATATTTTTATCCATTGTTACTATCCTTTTAATTAGTTCTTGTAGTTACGCTGCTGTACCTTGATGTACTGATAGTTGAGGTCCTCTTTCAAGAGTTCGGGCTCGTTGCCTTCGCCTGTGTAGCGCCAGCAAGCTACGTAAGAGAATTCTTCGTCGTTACGTTTTGCCTCACCCTCTTCGGTCTGATGCTCTTCGCGGAAGTGACCACCGCAAGACTCCTCACGGTTGAGTGCGTCGTATGCCATGAGCTTACCGATTTCGATGAAGTCGAGCAGACGGAGAGCCTTCTCAAGCTCTATGTTCAATGTGTCGGCTGCACCGGGGATGCGAAGGTCGCTCCAGAAGGTCTTTTCTACCTCTTTGAGCTTTTCGATGGCTGTCTCAAGAGACTGCTTTGTACGTGCCATACCTACATATTCCCACATTACATGACCGAGCTCCTTGTGGATAGAGTCTACGCTGCGCTTACCCTTGATGGCCATAAGTTTGGCAATCTTGTCGTTGACAGCCTTTTCTGCCTCAACGAACACGGGAGCTTCAGTGCTGAAACGCTTAACCTGAATCGGGTCGGCGAGATAGTTCTGCATTGTGTAGGGAAGTACGAAGTAACCGTCGGCAAGACCCTGCATAAGAGCAGAAGCACCGAGACGGTTTGCACCGTGGTCAGAGAAGTTTGCCTCACCGATTGCGAAGAGACCGGGGATTGAGGTCTGAAGCTCGTAGTCTACCCAGATACCACCCATTGTGTAGTGGATAGCGGGGAAGATCATCATGGGCTCCTCGTAGGGGCTTACGTCGGTAATCTCCTCGTACATGTCGAAGAGGTTGCCGTAGCGCTGCTTAACTACCTCTTTACCTAGACGCTGGATAGCATTTTTGAAGTCGAGGAATACTGCAAGACCTGTGTTGTTTACACCGAAGCCCTTGTCGCAACGCTCTTTTGCTGCACGTGAAGCAACATCGCGGGGTACAAGGTTACCGAATGCGGGATAGCGGCGCTCCAAGTAGAAGTCGCGGTCCTCATCGGGAATGTCGCTTGCCTTCTTCTTGCCTGCCTGAAGCGCTTTTGCATCTTCCAATTTCTTGGGTACCCAGATGCGGCCGTCGTTACGGAGAGACTCTGACATAAGTGTCAGCTTAGACTGCTTGTCGCCGTGAACGGGGATACATGTGGGGTGAATCTGTGCATAACAGGGGTTTGCGAAGAGAGCACCTTTGCGGTAGCACTGCAATGCCGCAGAACCGTTGCTGCCCATTGCGTTTGTAGAGAGGAAGTATGTGTTTCCGTAACCACCGGTAGCGATAACCACAGCATGAGCTGCGAAACGCTCAACTTTACCTGTTACAAGGTTGCGTGCGATGATACCGCGTGCGCGGCCGTCGATGATTACAACATCGAGCATCTCGTAACGTGTGTAGAGCTTGACTTTACCCTGGTTGATCTGGCAGTTGAGTGCTGAGTATGCACCGAGGAGGAGCTGCTGACCGGTCTGACCGCGGGCATAGAATGTACGCGATACCTGAGCACCACCGAATGAACGGTTGGCAAGCAAGCCGCCATATTCGCGTGCGAAAGGTACGCACTGTGCCACACACTGGTCGATGATTGCGCCTGATACCTCGGCGAGACGGTGAACGTTTGCTTCGCGTGCGCGATAGTCGCCACCCTTGATTGTATCATAGAAGAGACGGTAAACAGAGTCGCCGTCGTTCTGATAGTTCTTTGCTGCGTTGATACCTCCCTGTGCTGCGATAGAGTGTGCGCGACGGGGAGAGTCCTGAATACAGAAGTTGAGTACGTTGAAGCCCATTGCGCCAAGCGAAGCAGCTGCAGATGCACCTGCAAGACCTGTACCTACAACGATGATGTCGAGGTTGCGTTTGTTGGCGGGGTTAACCAATTTCTGATGTGCCTTATAGTTCGTCCATTTCTCGGCCAAAGGACCTTCGGGAATTTTGGAATTCAGCTTTTCTGAACTTATTTTAACCATAATATATTGTATTTAGATTTTAACGGAATTATTTAATTAGCATCCACCGGCGCAGGGGCAGAAAGCGTAGATGAGAGCTACTGCTGCAAAGCCTGCTACGATGATGGTAACGATTACGTTACCGATGCAACGCCAACGCTCGAACCATACCTGATTGTTCCAGCCGAGTGTCTGGAGTGCGCTCCAGAAGCCGTGTGTGAGGTGGAACCAGAGGGCTACCAGCCATACAAGGTAGAAAACAAGATAAACGGGGCAAGCGAATGTGTTCTTGATGTGGTAAACACCGTCGGCAGCGTGTGTAGCGTCTACATTTGCGCCCAACATGTGCATAACCTCAACGAGCTGCATCTCTGCCCAGAAGTTGTAAAGGTGAAGACCCATACCCAAGATTACGATAACACCGAGAACGAACATGTTCTGTGATGCCCATTCTACCTCTTTGGGCTTAGCTGTGTAGGCGTATGCCTGACCACCACGGGCCTTTTTGTTCTGAAGTGTGAGGATGATTGCGTAAACAAAGTGCACGATTACAAGAGCAGCGAGACCTGCAGTTGCAACCAACGCATACCAGTTAGCTCCCAAAAACTCACAAATCATGTTGTAAGCTTCGCCGCTGAAGATAGCGACCAAGTTCATTGACATGTGGAAGAGAAGGAAGAGAACGAGGGCTATACCCGAAACGCTCATAATTACCTTTTTTCCCACAGAAGAATTAAGTAACCACATAATAAATTGATATTAAATTATTTAATTAATAAATTGTTTTGTTTGCGGTGTGATTTGTCTTTTATAATTAGCAAAAATAAAGTTTTTTTATGAATCCGCCACCAAATTTGGGGTTTAATTTCGATGCTGTTTGATTTTTCTTGAAAAACAGTCCCGCATCCATAGTTCTTCCGGCTTGTGTGTCGGGGTGCTTGTTCATATAACTTTGTGCGGTGGATTATGTTCGGAGAATGTAGCCCTTTTGTCAAGACTTCTGTTGTTCCCATTTTATCACAAGCACCTCTTTGGTCTCTGACGTGACGGCATATGGCGCGGCGGGTCTTTCACCGACCAGCCATACAATGTTGCCATCTGCATCGGTTACAACGAGTTGGCGCTGCTTTTCGGGCAGCGGCTTCTTGCGGTCGGTGAGGTAGTCGCTTATCAGTTTACTGCCCTTCATGCCTAATGGGCGGAAGCGGTCGCCGCGCTTTGTGTGGCGCAGGTGGAGTGGCTTTTTCAGTTTGGCTGTGTCGAGAGTGGCTGTGTCGGGGTTTTTGACTATTGTACCGTCGTATGCTTTGGCGGTGATTGTCAGTGTGCCGTAGGGGGTGGTGTATGTGCCGCTGTCGGGCAAAATTGCCTCTGCCTGTGTAAGTTGTGTGCTGTTTGCGGTGATGAATAGCTTCTCTCTGTCGCGTGTGAGGGTGTGTGTGGTGCTTCTGTATTCTTTGCCGCTGCCACCATTAATGTGTTCGAAAATTTCTGTGCTCTGCGAACTGTTGAAACCTAATGGTGCTATTATTTCGTGCAATAGTGCAGAGGGGGAGGGCTCGTCGAGCAGTCGGGCTATCTCTATGCCGGTGCTGTCGAGTACGCGGTTTTTGCCCTCGCCGATAGTGTGGTCGTATGCTTTTTCGGCTTCAGAGATTCTTTCAGCTGTCTCGGCGAGAGTGCGGGTTATGGACGGGTTTATCTCACGCAGGAGCGGGAGTATTTCGAGGCGTATCTTGTTGCGTGTGTAGTCGGTTGTGAGGTTTGTGCTGTCGGTAACGTACTCTTCGCCATTGTTGCGGAGGTATGCGACAATCTCTTCGCGCTCCAGGCAGAGCAGCGGCCGTACGATGTTGCCGTTGCGGGGCTGTATGCCGTGAAGCCCTCTTATGCCGGTGCCCCTAATGAGGTTCAGCAACATTGTTTCGGCTATGTCGCCACGATGGTGTGCGACGGCGATGGCATTGGCGTTTTGTGCTTTCAGGGTCTCTTCGAAGAATCTGTAGCGTAGCTCGCGCGCAGCCATTTCTATTGAGATTCTGTTCTCCCGGGCATATCCGGTGGTGTCGAAATGTGCGACTACAAGCTCTATTCCGAGTCTTTCGCAGAGGGCTCTTGTGAACTCTTCGTCGCGTAGGCTCTCTTCGCCTCGGAGATGGAAATTGCAATGCGCTGCCGTGCAGCGGTAGCCGAGCCGGATGAGTATATGCAGGAGGACGACGGAGTCTGCTCCGCCGCTGAGGGCTACGATGATTCTGGCGTCATTGTCGAGAAGCTGTTTCTGTTCTATGTACCTTTTTACTTTCCTGAGCATATAGGGAGGTGGTGTGTAAACAAAAAGTACCCGTCTGAAGGCTTTTGGATATAGGCTTTCCGTGGGGTACTTTTATGCTTGCGGTTTGCGCAGGCTATCTGTTCAGTCTGTTCTCCATGCGCTCTCTGTAGCTGTCGGCGCTGTTTTTTTTGCTTTCGGGAAGCAATATCCACAGTATGATATAGGCAATACCGACAGCGGAGAATGTGATGAACAGGAGTATTACAAAAACTATGCGCATTGCACCGGTGCTGAGTCCGAAATGTTCTGCAAGACCTGCGCAGACGCCTGCAACCATCTTGTTGCTTGAACGGGTTATATTTGCCATATTGTAGTTTTTTTTGTGGTTAATTGGGTTTCTGAAAGACAAAAATACGGAAAAAAGAGTGGTATGCGCAATTTTTTTTGATAAAACTTCATGAAAAAGGCGCAAATTCGCTCTAAATAGTGTATTTTTGTAGCCAGATTAGGTGAATTATGTTTTTAATCTTCAAAATTCGGATTCTTCTTACATGACAAATATAACACATACCGAATGTCCACTTTGCGGATGCAAAAGATTGCGCCCGCTGTTTTCTTGTAAGGACCAGTTTGCGACAGGTGAGGAATTCGAAATCTGCAAATGCGAAGATTGCTCGTTTACATTCACTCAGAATGTCCCCGATGAAAAGGAGATAGGACGTTATTACGAGTCGCCTGCATACGTTTCGCACAGCGATACCGACAAGGGCTTTGTAAACAGATGTTACCATCTGGTGCGCCGTGTGATGCTGCACCGCAAGGCATGCCTTATTGATTCTCTTGTGGACGAAAGCAAGACAAGGCTTCTCGACTACGGAGCGGGTACGGGCTATTTTGCACGTGCCATGAAGAAGCGTGGCTGGGAGGTCTCTGCAATTGAGAAGAGCGAGCAGGCACGAAACTATTCCAAAGAGAAGTTCTCGTTCGAAATGCTTCCTGTGGAGGCGCTCGACACATTTGAGGACGAGGAGTTTGATGTCATAACCCTCTGGCATGTGATGGAGCATATACAGGATATAAACGGATTTTGGGAAAGACTCTACAATATCCTCGACAGCAACGGCATTGCAGTGATAGCTGTGCCCAACAGTGCCTCCTACGATGCTCGTTGTTACGGCAAATATTGGGCGGCATATGATGTTCCCCGTCATTTGTGGCACTTCACACCATCGACCATAATGAAGTTCGGACGCAAACATGGTTTCATACTCGAAAGACAATACACGATGCCGTTCGACGGATTCTATATATCGATGCTCAGCGAACGCTACAAGGGCTCGAAGAGACCTTTGCTCAGCGGATTGTCAAACGGCTTCTTCGGATGGCTTGCCTCGTTGAGCAGAAAGAGTGCAAGCAGTTCAATAATATACGTATTCAGAAAAGCACATGAGCAGACCCTTTAAAATACAGACTTTCAGCGTTTATTGCAGTACCACTTTGGTATTGCTGTTGTTGGGTGCTATGTGTGCCCTGCTGTTGTCGGCACGCAGCCTTTCCGACCACATACGTCGCAATATGAAGATGTCTGTGGTGGTGAGTGCCCGTCTCGACGAGTCTGATGTGCTTAAATTCCGTAAACAACTCGAAAAACAGCCTTATGTGGCAGGCACTGAATATATATCCGGCGCTGTGATTCTCGAAGAACAGAAAAAGGAACTTGGTTGCGACCCGGTGGAATTTCTCGGCTACAACCCATACGAGCCTTCGATAGAACTCGAATTGAACAAGGAATATGCCCGCCCCGACAGTATGGCTATGATAGAGCGACAGCTGTTGAAGGATAAGCGCGTCTCCCAGGTGGTTTATCATCGCGAGATAATAGAGGTGGTCAACAGCAATATAAGAAAGATCGCTGTGGCTCTGTTTGCAATGATGATTCTGCTGACACTTATATCGTGGTCGCTGATAGGCAGTGCTGTGAGGTTGTCGATATATTCCAAACGTTTCCTGCTCCACACAATGAAACTCGTAGGGGCGTCGTGGGGCTTCATACGTCGTCCATTCCTGTTGCACAACCTGCGCATAGGTCTGCTTTCGGGTGTAGTTGCCGATGTGCTGTTGGGCGCAATATTTTATCTGCTGATGCAGCAGGAGCCGGCTGTGATAACTATGTTGCCTCCTGTGTATCTTGCGGCAACGGCGGTCGCTGTAATACTCTTTGGTGTGACGATGACCGTAAGCTGTGCGTATATATCGGTACAGCAGTTCCTGCGTATGCGTGGCGATGACCTCTACTTCATCTGATGATAAGTGTAAAGAGATAATATATAAGGTAAAAGATAGAAATAAAAGATAAATGAAATATGAGCAATAGAAAATTTGCATTCGACAAGGCAAACTACCTGTTGTTGGCAATAGGGTTTGCAATCATCATCATCGGTTTTCTGCTGATGACAGGTCCCGGCTCCACCGAAGCGCACTTCGAACCGGATATATTCAGTTTCCGTCGCATAAAATTGGCACCCACGGTATGCTTTTTCGGGTTTATTTTTGTGATATATGCCATACTCTACAGCTCTAAGAAGCAGAGAGACGGAAACAAAGAAGAATAAAAGCTGGCAATCATACATATAACACAGAATAACAATGAGCATATTCGATACAATAATAATAGCTATCGTCGAGGGACTTACGGAGTTTCTGCCGGTGTCGTCGACAGGGCACATGATCATTACACAGAATCTTCTGGGAGTGGAGAGCACAGAGTTTGTGAAGGCATTCACTTTCATCATTCAGTTCGGTGCTATACTCTCAGTGGTGGTCCTCTATTGGAAAAGGTTCTTCCAACTGAACCGCACCCCGGCTCCCGAAGGGGCTTCGGCACTGAAGAAATTCCTGCACAAGTACGATTTCTATTGGAAACTTTTTGTCGCTTTCATCCCTGCGGCAGTGCTCGGACTTCTCTTCAGTGATATGATAGATGCCATGCTCGAGAGCGTAACGGTTGTGGCAATCACACTTATCCTCGGCGGTATCTTCATGCTCTTCTGCGACAAGATATTCAACAAGGGCAGCGAGCAGACAGAACTTACCGAAAAACGTGCTTTCTGGGTGGGTATGTTCCAGTGTATCTCAATGATACCGGGCGTGTCGCGTTCGATGGCAACAATCGTCGGAGGTATGGCGCAGAAACTCACACGCAAGGCGGCTGCGGAATTCTCGTTTTTCCTTGCTGTTCCCACGATGTTTGCGGCTACTCTCTATAAAATGCTCAAGATATTCCTCGAGCCCAACGGCATGGAGATATTGAGCGAAAATCTCATGACATTGATAGTAGGAAATGTAGTCGCTTTCGTAGTGGCTATGCTTGCCATAAAGTTCTTCATCAGTTTCGTTACAAAATACGGATTCAAAGCCTTTGGATGGTACAGAATCATCGTAGGCGGAGTGATACTGATAATGCTCCTCACCGGGCACAACCTTACAATAGTATAAGATAGGCGCCATGGATTTTAAGGAGGGAGAAATTCTTGCACTGTATAAGCCCTATACGTGGACGTCGTTCCATCTGGTGAGCAAGGTGCGTTACCACCTTTCGAAACGTTTCAAGGTAAAACGTTTCAAAGTGGGGCATGCCGGCACACTCGACCCGCTTGCCACAGGGGTGCTTATCATCTGCACAGGCAAGGCAACAAAGCGTATCGAAGAGCTTCAGCTCCACACAAAGGAGTACGAAGCCGACCTGATGCTGGGAGCGACCACTGCCTCGTACGACAAAGAGGAGCCGGTGAACGCAACGTTCCCCTACGAACATATAACCGAAGAGCAATTCCGCGAGGTGCTCAAGCAGTTCACCGGTACAATTGCACAACGCCCGCCGCTCTTTTCGGCATGCAAGGTCGACGGCGAACGTGCCTACAATCTCGCCCGTCAGGGCAGCGAAATGCAGCTCGCGCCCAAGCAGGTGATGATAGAAAAGCTGGAGCTGCTCTCTTTTGCTCCTCCCCAAGCCACCATCCGTGTGGTGTGCGGCAAAGGAACGTACATACGTTCGTTGGCGCGCGACATTGGAGAGGCGCTCGGAAGCGGAGCCTACCTCACTCGCCTTACCCGCACCCGTGTAGGCGAACACAGAATAGAAAATTGCATCAAGCCCGAGGATTTTGCCGAGTGGCTCGATAAACAGATAACCGAATCATGAATTTTTTAAACATATACCACTGTGACTGAAATGAAGCTTTCTCAGTTCAAGTTCAGACTTCCAACTGAGCGTATCGCATTGCATCCCGTGTCGTGTCGCGACGAGTCGCGCCTTATGGTCGTACACCGTAAGAGCGGAGAGATAGAACATCGTACATTCAAAGATGTGATAGATTACTTTGACGAAAAAGACCTCTTTGTCTTGAACGACAGCAAGGTGTTCCCGGCACGTCTCTATGGCAATAAGGAGAAGACCAATGCAAAAATTGAGGTATTCCTGTTGCGCGAACTCAACGAGGAGTTCCGTCTATGGGACGTGCTTGTAGATCCGGCACGTAAGATACGTATAGGCAACAAACTCTATTTCGGCGAGGACAACTCAATGGTTGCCGAGGTGATAGACAACACTACATCGCGCGGAAGAACATTGCGTTTCCTCTACGATGGTCCTCACGACGAGTTCAAGAAGGCGCTCTTCTCGCTTGGCGTAGCTCCGCTCCCCGACGACTTCAAGTCGTTGCGCAAGGAGGAGCCCGAAGATCTCGAGAACTTCCAGACCTACTTCGCAAAGAAGGAGGGTTCTGTAACAGCCCCTGTGTCGAGTCTCCACTTTACCCGCGAGCTTATGAAGCGTATGGAAATAAAGGGTATCGATACCGCATACGTTACAATGCACATTGGCCTTGGCTGTTTCAGAGAGATAGACGTAGAAGACCTTACAAAGCATAAGATGGATAGCGACCTCATAAGCGTCGACAGTGAAGCGGTAGCTCTTGTAAACAGAGCAAAAGCCGAGGGACGTAAGATCTGTGCAGTGGGAACATCTGTGCAGAGAGTGCTTGAGACGGCAACCCTCATAGGCGGAATGCTGAAGGAGTATGACGGATGGACAAGTAAATTCATATTCCCCGAATATAATTTCCAGGTGGCCAACTGTATGATAGCCAACTTCTACAACCCCTACTCGACAATGCTGATGCTGACAGCGGCATTCGGAGGGTACGACCTGATAATGAACGCATACAGCGAAGCCATAAAGAATGAATACCGTTTCGGTATCTATGGCGACGCAATGCTCATAATCGACTGATAAAGAAAATGCAGCGCCCTACCGACATATACATCGGGTTAGGCAGCAATCAAGGCAACCGGGAGCAACTGATAAAAGAGGCAATGGCACTTCTATCGGTTGCTCTCGGTGAGCCTTTGTCGCAGTCGTCCATGATAGAGACAGAGCCATGGGGCTTCTCCTCGCCAAATCCATTTCTGAATATGGTGGCACGTTTTGTTGCCGCTGTCTCTCCGATGGAACTTCTCGATACAACCGAGGAAATAGAGCGCCGTCTGGGGCGTCTTGCAAAATCTACCCCATCGGCAGGTTACAGCGACCGTCCGATAGATATAGACATATTGCTCTATGGTTCACAGGTTATAAACGAGGAGCGTCTTGTAGTGCCCCATCCCCGTATGCACGAGAGGATGTTCGTGCTGCAACCGCTTGTCGAAATAGCTCCCACACTGAAGCATCCCATAACAGGAGAAACAGTCCTGAATATGAAAGATAAGTTGGCGGGAAAATAAATCACTGCCGGATATACTAAAATTCCCTATTCTCGCGTTCTGATAAGAGAAAAACCAATAACCATGCAGTGGATAAACAGTTTCCGTAATATAAAAATATTGCTCATCATAGGTGCGGCACTCATAGCAGCTGTCTCCTTGATAGTCTCCAATGCTTTGGTCGCCGACCTAAAGAATGAGGAACTGCGCAAGATGCAGGTGTGGGCAGAGGCTATGCGCACCCTTAACAGCGCCGACGAAAATACCGACCTCGGACTTGTCCTCACAGTGCTCGATGGCAACAATACCATCCCCGTCATTGTAACCGACAGCAAAGGAGCAATCAACAACTATCGCAATATCTCCATCGATGCAGATGCCGACACTCTTGCCGTGCTCCACGGTCTTGTGTCAGCGATGCGCGAGAGCGGCAATATCATCCGCATAGAGATGGGCAGTGAACTCCCCGGAGAGTATATCGAAGTCTGTTACTCCGATTCGCTTATCCTCAAACAGCTTGCCTATTACCCATATGTGCAGCTTGCAGTGGCAATCATTTTCTTCCTCGTCTGTCTGGTGGCGATATTGAGTTCCAAACGTGCCGAGCAGGACAGAGTATGGGTGGGACTCTCTAAGGAGACAGCCCATCAGTTGGGTACACCAATTTCGTCGCTCATGGCATGGACCGAAGTGCTCAAAGACAAATACCCTTCGGAGGAACTTCTCCCCGAAATGGAGAAGGATGTCTCCCGTCTGCGCACCATTGCCGAACGCTTCTCCAAGATAGGCTCTTCGCCCGAGCCCCAATCTACCGACCTTATAGAACTGCTCGAAAGGGTAGTGGAGTATATAAAACGCCGCAGTTCGAGCAAGATAGAATTCGTCTGCCACTACCCCAAGAGACCATTGGAGGTGCGCATAAATGCTCCGCTCATTGAGTGGGTGGTAGAAAACCTGTGCAAGAACGCCATCGATGCCATGAACGGTGCCGGCACCATCACCATAGATGTGAAGAATTCAGATGAAAGGGCGATCATAGAACTCTCCGACACAGGTAAAGGAATCCCGAAATCGAAGTTCAAGGCAGTCTTCGAGCCGGGATATACAACAAAGAAGCGTGGGTGGGGTCTGGGACTTTCACTTGCAAAGCGAATAATGGAACAGTATCACAAAGGACGCATATTTGTTAAAAAATCGGAGCTGAACAAGGGAACAACCTTCAGAATAGAACTAAAAAAGTGATTTTTTAGCAAAAATGAGTATTTACTCGGATTTTTATTCTTATCTTTGTAGCCAATTTAGAAGTAGCATGGATTTTATTGTAAAGATTAAGATAAAATTCCTGTAGTTTCTAATGAAAAATCAAGTATTTCCAGTCAATGATGATATAATTAACAATGTAGATGATTTAGGAGAATGGGACGCTTTGATAAATTTAGAATTGACCTTAGAGGACTGAAACAGTCCACATTTAAGGCGGAATATGACCTCGATAACAACTTTTTTGCCGATATCGACGGTCAGGAGTTCCAGAAAGGAAATGTGAAGGCGGTTGTAGAGGTGGCGTGTCGTCGCGATGTGTTCGACCTTACAATTACGACAGCCGGAACAGTTGTTGTGCAGTGCGACAGATGCCTCGACGAGTTGACGGTGGATGTCGACGCCACAAACAATATAAAGGTAAAATTGGGCGAAACATATGCCGATGAAGGCGATGTTGTGGTGATACCCGAAAGCGAAGGAGATATAAACCTTGCATGGCATCTGTACGAGTTCATAGCTCTTGCCTTGCCGACCAAGCGAGTACACGCTCCGGGCAAATGCAATGCCGGAATGTCCGACAAATTGCGGAAATACAGCCGTCGCGCGACCGAGGACGAGGAGTTCTCAGAGAACGACAGCAGAGAGACAGACCCAAGATGGGATACTTTGAAGAATTTACAAATAGAAGAAGATAATTAAAATTTAAGAAAATGGCACATCCTAAAAGAAGACAGTCAAAGACAAGAACTGCCAAGAGAAGAACAAATGACAAGGCAGTAGCTCCTACACTTGCAATATGCCCCAACTGCGGCGAATGGCATGTATATCACACCGTATGCGGTGCTTGCGGTTATTACAGAGGCAAACTCGCTATCGAGCAGAAAGAGGCTTAACATTCAGAACAAGATTCTGGGCCGCGATTTTGCGGCAACAATGTAGGAAAAATAAAAACGCACCATCCATGTGTTGTGTGCGTTTTTTTGTCGTAGAATAACCATATCCCCAGCGGGTAACAAAAGCAGTAAATTATGCACAAAGCAGGTTTTGTAAACATCGTAGGTAACCCCAACGTAGGAAAATCCACGCTGATGAACCTCCTCGTAGGCGAGCGCATATCAATAGCCACATTCAAGGCTCAGACCACGCGTCACCGTATAATGGGTATACTCAACACCGACGAGGCACAGATAGTCTTCTCGGACACACCCGGCGTACTCAAGCCTAACTACAAACTCCAGGAGGCAATGTTGCGCTTCTCGCGTTCGGCACTCCGCGATGCCGATATTTTGCTCTACGTTACAGACATGATAGAGACCCCCGAGAAGAATATGGAATTCATAGAGGAGGTCAACAAACTCGATGTTCCGGTGCTTGTCCTCATAAACAAGATAGACCTGAGCAACCAGACAGAGCTCACCAAGAGGGTAGAGCAGTTGCACGAACTGTTGCCCAAAGCCGAAATACTTCCTATATCGGCACTCGCGAAATTCAACGTCGATGCATTGCAGAGAAGAATCATGCAGCTGTTGCCCGACAGCCCTCCCTATTTCGACAAGGACCAGCTGACCGACAAACCGGCACGCTTCTTCGTGACAGAAATAATAAGGGAGAAAATCCTCCTGCACTACGACAAAGAGATACCCTATGTGGTAGAGGCGGCAGTAGAGCTCTTCAAGGAGACAGAGAACAGCATCTACATAAGCGCGAATATCTATGTGGAGCGCGACTCGCAGAAGGGTATCATCATAGGGCACGAAGGCTCCGCGCTGAAGAAGGTGGCGACAGAGGCACGTCGCGAACTCGAAAAGTTCTTCGACAAAAAGATTTATATAGAATTACTTGTGAAAGTAAACAAGGACTGGCGCAATTCCGATAAGAAATTGCGTATGTTCGGTTATAACCAAAAGGACTGAAATTATGGCAAACATGGTAGCAATCGTGGGTCGTCCCAATGTAGGAAAGTCGACCCTCTTCAACCGCCTCACCGAGACCAAGCAGGCGATAATCTCGGACGAAGCCGGCACTACCCGCGACCGTCAATACGGAAAATGTCTGTGGGGTGGTAAGGAATTTTCGGTGGTGGACACCGGAGGTTGGGTAGTAAACTCCGACGACATATTCGAAGGCGAAATAAGAAAGCAGGTAACAATGGCAATGGACGAAGCAGATGTCATTCTCTTCGTCGTGGATACACAGAACGGACTCACCGACCTCGACAGCGAGATGGCTACAATGTTGCGCCGTTCGGACAAACCCGTCATTGTGGTTGCCAACAAGGTCGACAACTACGATCTGCAGTACTACGCCGCCGAATTCTACGCAATGGGACTCGACGAAATGTACTGCATCTCGGCAGTCAACGGCAGCGGTACAGGCGACCTTCTCGATGCGGTGGTGTCAAAATTCCGCAAGGATGCCGAAGAGGTAGCCGAGGATGATATCCCCAAGTTTGCAGTTGTGGGTCGTCCCAATGCAGGTAAAAGCTCCATCGTGAATGTATTCCTCGGTACAGACCGCAATATCGTTACTGATATTGCCGGCACCACCCGCGACTCAATCCTTACCCGATACAACAAGTTCGGTTTCGACTTCTACCTTGTGGATACAGCCGGAATCAGAAAGAAGAACAAGGTCTCTGAGGATATCGAATACTATTCGGTGCTGCGTTCGATACGCGCCATAGAGAATTCCGATGTCTGCATCCTCATGCTCGATGCCACACGCGGAATAGAGAGCCAGGACCTCAACATTTTCTCCATCATACAGCGCAACCAGAAGGGTCTTGTGGTAGTTGTGAACAAATGGGACCTTGTGGAGGACAAGTCCGACAAGGTGATGAAGTTCTTCGAAAGTTCCATCAGGGCACGTGTCGCTCCCTTCACCGATTTCCCCATCATATTCACTTCGGCAATAACAAAGCAACGCGTATTCAAGGTACTTGAACTTGCCAAAGAGGTCTATCTCAACTCAAAGAACAGAGTCTCTACAGCAAAACTCAACGAGGAGATGTTGCCACTGATAGAGGCATATCCTCCCCCTTCGACAAAGGGCAAATATATAAAGATAAAATATTGTATGCAGCTGCCCGATGTACGAGTACCGTCGTTCATATTCTTCGCCAACTTGCCGCAGTATGTGAAGGAGCCCTATAAACGCTTCCTCGAGAACAAGATCCGCGAAAAATGGAATTTCACCGGTGTGCCCATTAATATATATATAAGGCAGAAATAACCTCTCCTTAGGTTATCCGATAATAAAAGTTCTCCGGTTATATTGCTATTAACCGGAGAACTTTTATTATTCCAAGCAATATTATTTCACATCATTCCATCTGTCTGTGCGGAAAGGGATAGCCGGCACATCATACAGGTTCTTTAGATTCACCTCGCCGGGTACGTTGCGGAAAGCATATCTCACAGCTACGGGTTTGGGAACTTCTTTGCTCCATACTGTAACTACGCTACCCCATACGCGAGCCTCTGCGGGGTGGAATTTGCGGTCCTCACCGGCAAGTTCAAAACCCTTTACAGGTACGTTGCTCCATGGTGCAAGTCCCTGGGGAGAGTTCTTCATTTTAATCTTCACTTTGCCGTCCTCCATGATCTCGTGCGACTCATATTGCGGTGCCTTTGCTTCGAAGCCCTCGCAGCCGTATGTCTGTGCCATAGCCAATGCAGCAAGGCGTGCGCCTATCTCGAATTTCTTGGCAGGGTGCAGGCAGGTTGCGTCACCGAGGTCTGTGGTGCTTGCCATGCCGCTGTTGGGGATGACATCCATCGCACGCTCCTGACACTCCACGAATAGAGGCAATGTGGTGTCGGTGTACGAATGACAGTAGTAGTAGGGGGGTATCATTACATAGTAGAACGGCATTTTATTCTCTTTGTCGCCCCAGTCCTCGCGCCACTGCTTCGCCATGCGCGCCAACATTATGTCGTAGTGGTCGATGTCGCCCAGATAGTCGAGGCTCTGGTAGCCCAAGTTTGCTTCGCCCTGATACCAAAGGAATCCTTTTGCGTTGAATTTGCGGATGGGGGCTATCATGCCGCAGTAGAGCTCCGAGGGAATAAGCGGGTGAAGCGTGTGCTTGTGCTTTATCTGCTCTTCGCTTACGATTTCTCTCAATGCAGAGAGCGGCATCCATGTCTCTACGCGTGAGCCGCCCCAACCGGCGGTTATCAAGCCTATTGGGTAGTTCAGTTCGTGTGAAAGCTCATGGGCAAAGAAGTATGCCACTGCCGATGTCTCTGCTACGCTTTGCGGTGCAGATTCGCGCCATTCGCCCACGCAGTCATCGAGATCCTTGTCGTAGGAGCGTGCCTTCTTTACAGTGAACATGCGTATCTTGTCCTTCATTGAACTTCCACGTCTGATGAATGTCATGGCATTCTCTATGGGCTGGTGCTGGTAGCCTTTGACGGGCATCTCCATGTTGCTCTGTCCTACACACACCCACACGTCGCCGATGAGGATGTTGTCGAGTGTTATCTTCTCGCCGTCGCTGATGGTGATTGTCTGTTTGTCGAACGATGCGGCAGGGGTCGCAACCTTTACAGCCCAATTGCCATCCTTGTCGCTGCGGGTGGTTGTCTTTTTCTTGTTCCACGACACGTTGACGGTAATCTTCTTGTCGGCTTCGGCTTTTCCCCAGAGGTTTACTTCGCTTTGTTGTTGCAGCACCATGTTGCTGCCGAGTACTTTGGGGAGTGTGATTTTTGCCGATACGGTCAGTGCCATTATCAGCACCGAGAGTGAAATAAATAATCTTTTCATCTTTATATTTGTTTGTAATTTGGTTTTGTAGTTGTCGGTGTGTTTCTTTCTTTAGAATCACATTATTGAATCACGTTATAGAATAATATTGTCTCTCTTCAGATGTTCTTGTATGCTGCGGCTGCCGTATTTCCATGTCTTGTGGCAGAATACCAGGAATATGATGCTCAGGAAACCTGATATTTCGGGTGTGACGCCAATCATGAACAGTAGCGAATCGTATATGCCGTGGGCAAGGATGGGTGCGGCGAGAATAAGAATCCTGTTTTTTGTCTTGTTGACCGAGTCGAATTTTGCCAGCGAGTAGTAGTAGCCCATCAAGATGCCAAAGCAAAAGTGTCCCGGTACTGCAAATATTGCCCTTGAAATACCTACCGACAAGAATGAGTCGGCATTGCCGATAATGTACATTATATTTTCAATGGCTGCAAAGCTCAAAGATACGAATACTGCATATACAATGCCGTCCATCTTTTCGTCGAAAAACGGGTTTTTGCGCAGTATGAACCATAGGATTACAAATTTGGCAATCTCTTCGGGAATGGCAGCGCCGAAAAACGAAGTGCTGATGCTTCCGAGTATCGTCGTCGGTGTCATCGAATAGAGTCCGAGAGAGCCTAAAGGTATTGAAATGCAGAACGATAGCGGAATTGTGAGTATGCCTATCAAAAAAGTTTTTATAAGTTCTTTTGTAGGCTCGGGATTGTTCTTGTCCTTATAGCATATATAGAATATGAGTACTGCAATCGGAAATAATGCGGTAAGAATCAGTGCTGTTGTTGCCATTGCTTTGTGTTTTAGTGTGTTATGTTTATTCGTTTGTTATTCCCATTTCGCGCCATGTCTCTATAATCTCTGTGCAATCTTCGAGTGCGGTGGCTTTGTCGACATCGTATTCCTCCTGCAGGAATCCGGCGAGAGTTTCAATGGTGAACTCCTCTGTTTTGTCGGCTCTTTGCCACAGATAGGTAGATATTTCATCAAGTTGTATCATGCTCCTGCCGTTTTCTTCTTTGGGGATGAGAAGCGGTTCGCCGTTGACAATTTGCAGTTCGTATTCTTTTGATGTTTGCATGTGCGATGTTTTTTTGCAAACTTACTAAATTTAGCTGAATTTTGTGTAAGTTTGCAACAAGAATATGTATAGGTGCGATATGAGTGTGAAATCTCCATATAGTATTAATGTCAATGGCCGCTTGTTGACGATGCAGCGCCCTTTGGTCATGGGAATAGTGAATGTTACTCCCGATTCTTTCTTTGCCGGTTCGCGTGCAGGGGGAGAGGAGGATTTGTTGCGTCGCTGTGCTTCGATGATAGAGGAGGGCGCGGATATCATAGATGTGGGCGGTTGCTCCACCCGCCCGTCTGGCGAGTTCGTGTCGGCAGAGGAGGAGTTGGAGCGCATGAGCAGTGCATTCCGTTTGCTGGCAACTTCCTTCCCCGATGTCGTCTTCTCGGTGGATACCTTCCGTGCAGAGGTTGCCAGAGTATGTGTCAAGGAGTATGGGGTGGCTATCATAAACGATGTCTCCGGTTTTGATTGGGACGGTGAAATGCTCGATACCGTTGCCGAACTCAATGTTCCATATGTGCTTACGCATACGAAGGGTGTTGCGGGCGAGACTCCTGAATATGGCGACTTCGTCCCCGATGTCTTTAAACAGATAGCCGATAAGTTGTGGCAGTTGAGGCAACGCGGAGTGAAGGATGTTATTGTCGACCCCGGATTCGGATTCGGCAAATCCTTGCAACAGAACTATCTCCTGATGTCGTGTCTCGAGGAATTTGCAATGTTCGACGCGCCGCTTCTTGTGGGAGTGTCGCGCAAGTCCATGATAACGCGTCTGTTCGACATCTCACCCGAAGAGGCGCTCAACGGGACTACGGTGCTCAATACCGTTGCGCTTATGAAGGGTGCGTCTATCCTCAGAGTGCACGATGTACGTGCCGCACGCGAGGCTGTTGAAATTTACAGTAAGTTGAACCCTGTTTATAATATATAAGGTATGTTCTTTGATTTTTCTATAATGGATTTTGTGGATATCCTGTTGGTAGCCGCGTTGCTCTACTACTTCTACAAACTGATGAAGGAGTCGGGCTCCATAAATATCTTTACCGGAATCCTTGTCTTTATAGTCCTATGGATTTTCGTCTCGCGTGTGCTCGAGATGCGTCTGCTGGGCTCTATCTTCGACCAGATGATGAATGTGGGAGTGTTGGCACTCATAATAATCTTCCAGGAGGAGATTCGCCGTTTCTTCAAGACGCTCGGATCGCACCACCGCTTCCGCCGCATCTCGTCGCTTTTCTCAAAAGATAACGAGAAGAAGGACGATACCGCAGTCATGTTGCCGATAGTGATGGCTTGTATGAGTATGAGTCAACAAAAGGTAGGTGCGCTGATAGTCATAGAACGCGACGAGAGCCTCGACGAATATTTGCAGGCTGGTGAACAGATAGACGCAGCCATCAATCAGCGACTGATAGAGAATATTTTCTTCAAGAATTCGCCGTTGCACGACGGCGCGCTGATAGTGCAGGAGGGCAGGCTCAGGGCAGCTTCCTGCATTCTCCCCGTATCGCACGAACTGAACATACCCAAGAAACTCGGTTTGCGCCATAGGGCAGCCCTTGCGGTTTCGCAGGAGACGGATGCAATAGCAGTGATTGTATCAGAGGAGACCGGGTCGATATCCGTTGCGCAGAAGGGAAAATTCAAGCTTGGACTCACAGCACAACAACTCGAACGGATTTTGGTTCAATAATAAGAAAAATTTTTTATCACCCTAAAACCCTGAAAACTATCTACTTGTTGCGCTGTATGAAATTTTCTTTAAATTTTTCTTTGCAAAAAGTTTGGTAGTTCGGAAAAAGGTTGTACCTTTGCACTCGCTTTCGGCAAGAAACACACTCGCAGTGAGCTTCGAGCTGGGGCATACGATCCTTGAAAACATTCCATACAGACATAGCAGTACAGCGGTCTTCATTTGAAAAAGATGAAGGCTGTAGTGAAAATATACAGGAACAA
>JAZNKR010000139.1:0-14591 GCA_045578665.1 Bacteroidaceae bacterium
CGATTTTGAGTTTTATTTTTAGTAGATTTTTGATATTTGTAAAGGCGCGATGCGGGCATCGCAACAGAACGAATATCAAAAAGATGCAAAAATAAAGCCAAAAGTTCGCTTAAGCGAGTGAATAAAAGTTTGCTTTTATTTACAACGAGCGCAAAAGAACTTCGGAGAAATCCAAAGCGACCGAAATAGAATGTACTCGGAAAAGAAATATAGATTAATAATTTATGGAACCTCCCTTTATACTGAACCCCTTTCCAACTACACCTACCACAGATTAACAAAGTAGCATAGAAAAAGCGAAAAGCTTTGAAAATCGAAAGATTTTCAAGGCTTTTTCCAGTCGGGGTGACTGGATTCGAACCAGCGACCACACGCCCCCCAGACGCGTACTCTAACCGGGCTGAGCTACACCCCGCTTGGGTTTTGCTCTGCAAAGGTAGAACTATTTTTTCAAACAACAATGGATTTTTGAAGAAAATTTTAAAAAAACATATATTTCACACCAGATAGATGTCTGAAGGGCGTTATAAACAGTCGTTTTTCCGCACTCGCAGCACTGTTCTACACAAAGAGCGGCAGCACTGCGCGATGCAGTGCTGCCACTATACTTAGAATAATGATATGCCTCTATTCTATATTCTTGTCATACTTTATACTGTCAACCTCGTAATAGGCTGATGTTACCTGACCGAAGGTGTGCGTGCAACAATCACCGCTTGCGGGCCACTTGATGTACGATGTCTGCGGGCACTCTGTTGTCTTGAGCCAAGACCAGATTGTCTCGTCGTCAACAACTGAATATATATAGCTATGGATCTCGAATGTCAAACCATCGGCATATACCGCACGAGCCACCTTGAGAGCCTCCTTGCACTGTGTGCCTTCGATAAGAATCTCTATTCCTTCGATTGTGTGGTTGATTACAACCTCTGTTTCGAATTCCTGACCGGCTACCGAATACTTCACAGTCTCCTTTTCGGTGATATATGTGTAATCCAATCCCGAACGGATGTCAAAGTCATCGGGCACCGCGATATATTCGCAAGGTATGGGAACGAGGATGCGCACATTTACGCTGTCGCGCAGATGGACTGTAGTCTTTATTTCGTTCCAGTCGGTATGCTCCTGCTGGTGGATATCGAACTCAACCTCGCCTTTGCCGGGGATTATAGTGTCGGGAGTCTCTGTGCCACCGTTATCACCATTGTCATCATCGTCTCCTGATGTGCCAATGTTTTCGGGAACAATCTTCAACACCCAATCGTCGTATATACCATCGCAGGGAACCTCGCCATCGCCCTTCTTGGCACAGAAGTCCAGACCGATGTAATAGCTACCTTTATAATAGTAAATTCTATACGAATCGACCCAACTGCTTGCATACTCAGCCATTGCCTTGATGCCGTTGAAACCGTCTGTCATGAGCGAGGAATTGTTTGTGGCTGGATTGTCGCACTTTCCTGCATTGAAATTGTACACATGCTGCCACTGTCCATTGTTTTCGAGCACCTGCAGATTCTCGAAGCCTGCTGTGCCGTTGATGCCGGTGTGGAGCGCTCCGTTCCAGTCAACATAAGAGTAGAGATGGTGAGCACCGCCTACATGCTGTATGAAATAGCGTGTGTATGCAGGCAATTCATCGCAGTAGTCCGGGTCTGTGGCTATGTATGCCAACACCTCGGCAGCCTCTTCGGCTGACACCAATTGGGGTTTGCTTGCCCACATATTGCCGTTGACATCGCAGGCTTTTGTCTTCTGGTTCATGATGAAGCGGACTTCTGTCGACTTCTTTTGGGACATGTACTCGGGGAATTTCAGAGCGTCATCATCATTGCCGCAAGATGAAAACAAGACAACAACAGCTATCAGCCCTAACAAATTAAACAGTTTCTTCATATTCTATATTATAATTAGTCCTTAAAAATAGGGCACTATCAACAAGGCGATAGTTCTCTGTTTGCAAATATAAAATATTATTTACAAAAAACACACAAAATTATCCATTATTTTTTGCAAAATAAATTTAAGTCCTTTACATATTCCATCAGAGCGCATCACTCTGTACCCTCTCCATAACCCTGAGCCAATTTTCGCCCCATATCTTTGCGATTGCCACTGCGCTGTATCCACGACGAAGGAGTTCGCGGGTGAGGTTGATTGCCTGCGAGGCATCGCGACAGCCTATAATAGTGCCATCGCCGTCGAAATCTGTACCTATTCCCACGTGATCGATACCTGCAACCTCTATTGCATGTTCAAGGTGGCGCAGGAAATCGTCGAGTGTAGCCTCGCCATCTTTCACAAGAAAACCTTTGTACATTGTCAGCTGCACAACACCACCTTTTGCCGCTATCGTCCTCAACTGCTCATCCGTGAGATTACGTGGATGATCGCAAAGCGCTCTGCACGAGGAGTGTGAACAGACCACCGGTTGAGAGCTCGTCTCCAACACATCATAAAAGCTCTTTTCGGAAGCATGGGAGAGGTCTATCATCATACCCACCCTGTTCATCTCGCGCACCACCTCTCTGCCGAAAGGGCTTAGCCCCCCATGTTCGCCTTCGCCGCGTGCCGAGTCGCATATATCGTTGTCGCCATTGTGGCAAAGCGTCATATACACGACACCTGCGTTGCGGAATTTCTCTACATTCGAAAGATCCGCGCCTATTGCATAACCGTTCTCTATCGCCGGCATTATCACTTTTCTGCCAGCCCTGCTATTCGCTATCGCCTCTTGGGGAGTGCTGCACCGGACTACGCTGCCACCACTGCGTTCTACTCTTTCTCGCATGCCGGTGAGAAGGTCCCATGTCTTTTCGGTCGCCTGCTGCAACGAGAAAGCGTCGCGCGACTCCTGTTTGAGATATGCAGCCATAGTAACCACATCCATGCCACCCTCGTCCATTTTGTGCAGGTCGACAAGGGCTGTGGTACTGCGCTCTGTAAGTTCGTATCCCGAGGCAAAAAGCATGGGCGTATCGCAATGGGAATCAACCGTCACCATCCGCGCATGCAGGTTGCGCGATGTTCTGTAAAGCATCGCCTCGGAAACCAGCCACTCGAATATGGGCATCATCACACGGTTGCCATCGTTGAGTATGAAACACTCGGGGTGCCACTGCACACCTACCATCGGGCGACCGTCTACACTTTCCATAGCCTCTATCAC
Organism: Bacteroidaceae bacterium; assembly: GCA_045578665.1. Taxonomy (GTDB): domain Bacteria; phylum Bacteroidota; class Bacteroidia; order Bacteroidales; family Bacteroidaceae; genus HGM04593. The sequence continues at coordinate 3,170 of JAZNKR010000139.1, forward strand.
CCCGTCGGTGGCTGTCGCGGTAACGCGAAAACCGTCGGGTACCTGCGACACCGCCTGATGGTGGAAACTGTTTACAGCCAATCCGCCGCCAAAGAGTCTATGCAGGAGCGAGCCTTCGGTTATGTCAACCGAATGTGTCGCGACACTCCGTTCCTCGTCCTGACTATGCTTGAGAAGCCCGTCGCCAAGCGCAGCATATATATCCTGATGGACCTTGCCACCGTATGCCACCGCCATTGTCTGTATGCCGCGACAGATGCCGAGAATGGGTATCTGCCTGTCTGCTGCAAGACGGGCGAGCATCATCTCCTGCTCGTCGCGGTCGGGGTTTATGGTGTGAAGCAGTGAATAGTCGGGCGCTTCGCCCATATATCGGGGGTCGATGTCCGCTCCGCCCGAAAGCACCAGACCATCGAGCATGGCAAGGGTGTTCACAAGCTGTTGACGATGGGGATAAGGAGGTATTATAAGCGGTGTTCCTCCCGCCTCGAGCACCGAGAGGTAGTATCCGCGTGCGAGACAGCAATTGCCGTCGCTGAAGTTGCCCGAAATGCCGATGAGCGGCGCAGGGCCGCTCATCGGATATTTGCGGTGCAGTTCATTGTATTCGCTGTCGATATTGAATTTAGGGTCGAACTGTTCCGTTTTCATATATTATTATAAAGGAAGATTTCTCTTTATGCTGTTGTCGAGGACAATCATTGTCTCTGTGCTGACCACTCCCGGTATTTTCTGTATTTTACCGTTCAGCAGTTCCATCAACTGCTCGTTGTCGCGGGCATACATCTTTATCATCACCGAGTAGGGACCTGTGGTGTAGCTGCACTCGACAACCTCGGGAATATCCTCGAGCTGCTTGATGATGTCGCGATACATCGAGCCCCTCTCGAAATTGATACCGACGTATGTGCAGGTGGTGAATCCGAGCCGTTTCATGTTCACTTCGTAGCTTGAACCCATGATGACTCCCATATCTATCATGTGCTGTACGCGCATGTGTATTGCCGCACGCGAAACACCGCACGCCTCAGCCACATTCCTGAAGGGAATTCGCGCGTCTTTGGATATTATGCTCAAGATCTTGAGATCGAGACTGTCGGTCTTACATTCACCACCTTTCATAATGTTGCAGTTGAAATAAAGCCGCCACCCGCACAAGGTGGGTGGCGGACAATGTTACGTATTACTTGTTGGCTTTTACTTCTTGGCCTTGATTACACGCATAACTTCGATGTCGAAGATAAGTGCGCTGTAGGGAGGAATACCTCTGTTACCGCTCTTGCCGTATGCAAGGTTCCAGGGGATGTAGATTTTGCATTTTGAACCCTCGGGAAGTATCTGCAATGCCTCTGAGAAGCCGGGTACTACACCTGCTACGGGGAATGCAACCTCCTTGCCGCGTGAGCTGTCAAATGTTCTGCCATTGGGGAGAGTACCCTTATAGATGACGCTTGCTGTGTCGACTGCAGTAGCGATGGGACCTGTACCCTCAACCTCCATCTTGTACTGGAGACCGCTGGGGAGAGTTACGACACCGGGCTGTTTTTTGTTCTCAGCCATGAAGTCCTCACTTGCCTGACGGTAGATTACTCTGTCTGAATATTCGATGGCAGACTCTGTTGTCATTACTTTGCCGTCGTTGTAAACACCTGCGATGAGACCTGCGAGGAACATCTCTCTGTCGAGTTTGTTCACTGTGTCGCCGGGATATACCTCTTCGTTGGCGCTGAGATATACATTAGCAGCCTGCGAACCGATAGAAAGACCCTTTACATAAGCGTCGCTCTTCTTGTCGTCGCTCATGGGGAATGCATCACATACACCGCGTACGAACTCGTCGATATATGCAGAGTCTACACCGAGCTGACGGTAGATGATGTCGCTCAACATCTCTGATTTGGCAAGGCTCACTGCAAACGCCAATGAGTCCTGAGGTGTCTTGATAGATACGTTTCTCATGTTTTTGCCGCCACCGCAAGATGTCATTGCAACTGCTGCGATGAGGCCGATCATAAATACAATCTTTTTCATTTTATGGTAACTGTTTATTGATTATAATACCTTAATAAGTTCAACATCGAAGATGAGTGCGCTGTAGGGAGGAATCATCTCGCCTGCGCCGTTTGCGCCGTACGCAAGGTCGTAGGGGATATAAAGTCTCCATTTTGAGCCTTCGCCCATGAGCTGAAGCGCCTCTACCCATCCGGCAATCACCTGAGATACACCGAAGACTGCGGGCTGACCTCTCTTTATAGAGCTGTCGAACACTGTGCCGTCGATGAGTGTACCCTCGTAGTGGCACTGTACTCTGTCGGCAGCTGTAGGCTTCTTGCCCAAGCCTGCGTTGATTATCTCATACTGCAATCCGCTGGGGAGTGTTACAACACCCTCGCGTTTCTTGTTCTCCTCGAGGAATGCGATACCGCTCTCCTTTGTCTTGCCATACTTCTCTTCTGTGAGTTTGTTGAAGAATTCGTTGATGGCATTCTGCGCCTCTACAACTGTAATTTCTGTCTTTCCACCTGAAAGAACATCCTGCATTCCTTTTACAAAATCTGCGAACTCGAGTGTGCTTACACCCATTGAGGCGAGGTTCTGACCTATATTCATACCCAGGCCATAGCTGAATTTATCCATTTTCTTTATTCTATTTTAATTGGGACAGAAAAATACAAAAAGCAAAGAAGCTCTGCTTTTTGTTGTTTCGTACCGGATGGTTAATTACGTTAATCGTTGTTTATCATGGCAAAAGTAATACATATTATCCGACTTTAGTGCAATTTTATCAAAAATTTAACACTCATAAGCATATTTATGACATTTTGTAAAGAAAACAATGCGGAAGCCGTCGTCTGCAGATTGAAATATTTCGTTTTTTTAATAAGCATATAGGATTAAAATCGCTACCTTTGCACTAATCACAGATTTAGTTTATGAATAAAGCCGTAATACTGTTTGTCATACTCGCTATCATTGTAGTTGCCTACCTGCTGCTGAACAGCAGGAGAAAGGGCGATGCGCCTGCCGAGGAGCACCACGACGTTGAGGGTGGTTGCTGCGGACGCCACGCAGTCTGCGAGAAGGGACTCGACAAGGATTCGCTCTACTTCGACGACGAGGAGCTCGACACATTCAAGGGACGCCGTCCCGAGGAGTACTCCGAAAAGGAGATTGAGGAGTTCCGCAACGTACTCTACACCATGAAGAGCGAAGAGGTGGACGAGTGGGTGCAGTGTCTGCAACAACGTGGCATAGAGGTGCCCGACGAGATTAAGGACGAGATATTGCTGATACTGCAATAGGCACAGATCTATGGAACTGCTCGACTATCTGTTCTTCAGAAACGCGCTCACAGGCGCGTTGCTTGTTGCCATACTGTGCGGCATCACAGGCACATACGTGGTCGCGAGACGCCTGCTCTTCATCAGCGGCGGCATCACGCACGCATCGTTCGGAGGAGTGGGTCTGGGAATGTACTTCTCCTTCAGTCCCACACTGGGAGCATTCATCTTTGCCATTGCGTCGGCACTGGGCATACAGTACCTCGGGCATCGCAAAGAGATAAGGGAGGACTCTGCCATCGCCCTGCTGTGGGTGCTGGGCATGACAATGGGCGTCATATTCTGCTTCCTCACCCCGGGCTACACAACAGAACTGTCGACCTACCTTTTCGGGAATATCCTCACCATCACAACATCGGATATAGCACTGATGGCAGCAATAGGCACAGCCGCCACACTCTTCACCGCCATAATGTACCGCGCCATAGTAGCAGTGGCATTCGACAGGGAATTTGCCCGTTCGCGCCGCATTCCCACCGAAGCGATAGAGACCACAATGATGATATTGATTGCGCTCACCATTGTTGCCTGCCTGCGCATGATAGGTGTGATACTTGTAATATCCATGCTCACCGTACCGCAGATGACAGCAATGCTCTTCACCATCGACTACAAGAAGATAATTGCACTCTCCATACTCTTCGGATATGCGGCAAGCGTATGCGGGCTGCAACTCTCATTTGCCCTCGACATTCCCGGTGGAGCAGCCATAATAGCCTGCTCTATTGCATTATATGCTCTGTGTGCATTGGCGAGATATGCACGCAGAAAGCTTTTATAGAAGTGCAAGCAATCGCAGACACAATAAAAGAAAGAAAGTGCAGTTTAATAAGTAAATGTTTCATAGTTTGAGCAAAAAGGCTTAACTTTACATTTTGGAACCATGCAGACATTAGCCAAGAAGCTGTTTGAATTTTGAGAAAGACACTCACATATATACTCACCATAGCACTGATGCTTACCTTGTGCGACTGCGCCAGCCGCAAGCACAACACCAAGCAGACGCGTATGTACCACTCATTCTCGACAAAATACAACACCTACCACAACGGGAAAGAGGCATACGTGGCAGGTTGTCTTGCACAGATAAACGCACACAAGGACAACTATCTGCAAAGAATACCGCTGCTGATAAACAGCAATCCCTCATCGCAGAAACTGGGTTCTACAAACTTCAATGTAGCCATTGAAAAGGCACAGAAAGCCATAAAGAACCACTCCATAAAGAAAAAGCCCAAGCGCAACCCCGGACAGAAGCTCACCGAAAAGGAGCGCCTTTTCTATGAGCAGAAAGAGTTTAATCCCTTTATGCACAAAGTATGGATGATGCTGGCAAACTCCCACTACCAGCAGGGCAACTTCATGGAGGCTGCCGGAACTTACATCTACATGGAGCGTCTCTATGCAACCAACCCCACAGTGCTTGCCGAGACACGTATGCGTCTGTCGCTCTGCTACTCGCAGCTCGACTGGCTCTACGAGGCAGAAGAGCTGCTCACACGCGTCAAACGCGACACCGTCCCGAGCAGTCTAAAATACATCTGGGCAACAGCCAATGCCAACCTGCTCTATAAACAGGAACGGTACGAAGAGGCAATACCCCACATAGAAACAATGCTCAAGCGCCCCAGAATCACACGCACCGAAAAGGCACGCGAATACTACCTTTTGGGACAGATATATATGGACAAGGGCGACAGCGCCAAAGCGTTCAAATGTTACGAAAAGGTGCTCATACAGGGTCCCCTATACGACCTGGAGCTGAATGCACGCATAAAACTCACCGAGACAATGACCAATGAGCAGAGCAAAAAGATAATACGCTCGCTCGAAAAGATGATAAAGCAGCCCAAGAACATCAGCCACCTCGGACAGCTGCACTATGCACTCGGTAACGTGCACATGGCAGCCAAAGACACAGCCAAAGCCATAGATGTGTACGAAACGGGAATAGCAGATGCCACCAGCAAGAACTATGGAACAGGGTTGTTGCACCTGCGCCTTGCCGAATTCTATTGGAGTCAGAGCAAATTCTCCAAAGCCCTCCCCAACTACCAGCAGGCATCTACATTGCTCACTAACGACTACCCCGGCATAGACACCATAAGACTACGTGCCGCAGTGCTCGCCAATCTTGTGAAACACACCGACGTGATAGAGCTTCAGGACAATCTGCTCAAATGGGCATCGATGAACGAAGAGGAGCTATTCCCAATACTCGACGCCATGATAGCTGAAGTAAAAAGACAAGAGAAACTGAAGTCGCGCAGCGAAAAGAAAAAAGATGCCGGCAAGCCTGCCGACCCCAACCAGGCGCTCAACATCATGGCAAATGTGGGAAGTTCCATGTCGAGCGGCGAAATGACGTGGTATTTCTACAACCAGCAACTTGTTACCCAGGGATACAGCAGCTTTACCCAGAAATGGGGCGAACGTCCGCTGAGAGACTATTGGCGACTGAGCAAGAGCACCATAAAATCGGCGCAACAGGACAGCATACCCTCGGACAGTCTCGGCGCTTTGGCAGGCGACACCCTTGCAACCATCAAGAGCGACTCCCTATCCGCAAGCAAGGGTGATTCCCAGCCCGCAGCCAAAGGCGATGCACAAACAGCTGTAGACCCCGCTCAAGCCAAAGCCGACTCACTCGCCAACGACCCCACTGCACGCGAATACTATATGCGTCAGATACCCCGCACCGACGAGCAGGTGGCTGCATCGAAGAAAGCACTTGTCGAAGCCCTCTACCAATCGGGAATAATATACAAGGAACAGTTGAACGACAAACTTCACACCATTGCCACGTTCGAACGCATCGTAAAGGAGTTCCCGAAATACGAAAAAGCAGACGAAGTCTACTATTACCTCTATCTATCGTGTTCGCGATGGAACGAAAAGGAGAAAGCCGAAGAGTACCGCAAAAAGCTTACAACCGACTATGCAGGCAGCAAATACACACAGATAATAACCGCTGAAGACTTCTTCGATACCCCTATGACCAAGCGCCACAAGGAGGACTCGCTCTATGTGAAGGCAAGCAGTCACTTCGAAAAGGAGGAGTATGATGCAGTGATAGCCTGCGACGGACTCGCCGCCAAGATGTACCCGAAAGGGGCTCATCGTGCCCGTTTCCTCTTCCTGAAAGCAATATCGCAGCTCTACCGCGACGACAGCAAAAGCGGACTCGAAACACTCAAGGCGCTTATAGCCCTGAAATCACCGGAGAGCATCACAGCGTTGGCACAGGACTATTCGAAGGGTCTGCAAGAGGGACGTCTCCTGCGCAGCAGCATGACAACCTCCATTTGGGACCGCCGCACTGACGGCACCATACGCAGTGGCGAAGAGAAGATACCGGAATTCAGCAAAGAGCGCAACGAACCCTTCTACATGGTACTTGCCTACCCCACCGACTCGCTCGACGAGAAACGTCTGCTCTTTGAAATGGCGCGCTACAATTTCACAAAATACATGGTACGCAACTTCGAACTGGACTTTGTGAAATATGCCACAATATCCACGCTCCAGGTGAGAGAATTCCTCAACTTCGACGAAGCATTCGAATATCGCCGCCGTCTCTTCAAGAACAAAGAGACCGCCCGGTTGTTGGAAGGTATAAACATACTGCTCATCTCCAAAACCAACCTCGACATACTTGTCAAGCACTACACATTCGGTGAATACGCGAAATTCTACGAAGAGAACTTCTCCAACATTCCCGAAATGGAGATAAAGGGCTACACACTCGACGAACCCGACTTCTCTGAGGAAGAGCAGAAAGAGGAGAAAAAAGAGGATAACAAGAAAAAAGAAAAGAAAAAATAAAAAGACTACTCATGGCATACAGATTACTTTGGGCAGACGACGAGATAGAACTTCTGCACGGACATATAATATTCCTGAAATCCAAAGGGTACGAAGTTGTGACCGTAACCAACGGGCACGATGCCATTGAGATGTGTAGGACCGAGGACTTCGACCTGATGCTCCTCGACGAGAATATGCCCGGCATAAGCGGTCTTGAGACACTTATGGCTGTAAAGGAGATACGCCCGTCAATGCCCGTGGTAATGGTTACCAAGAGCGAGGAGGAGGACATCATGGAACAGGCCATAGGCTCCAAGATAGCCGACTATCTCATAAAGCCTGTAAACCCCAACCAGATACTGCTTGCACTCAAGAAGAACATACACAAGCAGGAGATTGTTACCGAAAAGGCAAACAGCGCCTACCAACAGAATTGGGGCAAGTTGGGGATGCAGATATCCGACTCGCTTACGATAGAGGACTGGATAGATGTATACAAGAAGATTGTATTCTGGGAATTCGAGCTCGAGAATGCCGACAGCAACATGCACGAACTGTTGAAGATGCAGAAGAGCGAAGCAAGCAATATGTTCGCCAAGTTCATCAAGAGGAACTACCTCGACTGGATGAGCGGACGCAAAGAGCGCCCCATGATGAGCAACGACATATTCAAGGAGCGCATCTTTCCTCTGCTCGACAAGGGCGAAAAGCTCTTTCTGATAGTCATCGACAACTTCCGCTACGACCAATGGCGTGTGCTGATGAACGAGATAGGCAACCTATTCAGCATCGAGGAGGAGCTCTACACAAGCATCCTGCCCACCTCCACACAATATGCCCGCAACGCAATCTTCTCGGGACTGATGCCCAACAAGATAAAAGAGATGTTCCCCACACTGTGGGTAGACGAAGAGGAGGACGAGGGCAAGAATCTGAATGAAGCGTCGCTCATAGAGACACAGATAGCCCGCTATCGCAGAAAAGACACATTTTCGTACAACAAGGTGTTAACCTCGCAAGCCGCCGAGAAATATATCGACACCATAAAGAGTCTGTCGGGCAACGATCTCAACGTACTTGTGATAAACTTCATAGACATGCTCTCTCACGCACGCACCGAGTCGGTGATGGTGCGCGAACTTGCATCGAGCGAAGCAGCCTACCGCTCCATAACCCTGTCGTGGCTGCGCCATTCGTCGATAATGAAACTGTTCCGCTACCTTGCCGAAAGCAACTACACCACGATTATCACCACCGACCACGGAAGCGTCCAGGTGAGCAATGCCATAAAGGTGATAGGCGACAAGAACACCAACACCAACCTGCGCTACAAGCTCGGCAAAGCACTCAACTACAACCCCAAAGAGGTATTTGAGATAAAGGAGCCGGCAAAAGCCTTCCTCCCCTCTCCCAACCTTAGTACGAGCTATATATTTGCCACCGGCGACGACTTCTTTGCCTACCCCAACAACTACAACCACTATGTAGGCTACTACAAGGACACCTTCCAGCATGGAGGAATCTCAATGGAAGAGATGCTTGTGCCATTGGTAACACTGCGTCCGAAAGGGCGATAAAAATCTGAAGGAAAATGGAAAAACAGACGATAAGGATAAAGGAACTGCAAGACTATCCCGCAGCAGCAAAGGAGTTTGCCTCGCTCATGGGAGAGAGACAGATTTTCGCATTCTACGGAAAGATGGGAGTAGGAAAGACCACTTTCATCAAAAGCCTTTGCGAAGAGCTCGGTGTAACAGACACTGTGAATTCACCCACCTTTGCAATAGTCAACGAATATGCCGACAGAGAGGGTAACCCGATATACCACTTCGACATGTACCGCATAAAGTCGGTTGCAGAGCTATACAATCTCGGATACGAAGATTATTTCTACAGCGGCGCAATATGCCTCATCGAATGGCCCGAACTTGCCGAGGAGCTGTTGCCCGAAGAGACTGCCAAGGTAACAATCACCGAAGAGGCAGACGGCGAAAGAAGAATAACCATTGAATAGAGAACATACCCACGACTAACCTACAACAATATGTACAGCATACAAGCAAATGCCTCAGGCACACGGAAAATAGAGGTAACAGAGGAGAACCTCAAGACAATAAAAAAGTACTCTCTCTTCATGCAGATAGCCGACAGCACCGGCAACATCAGCGTAGAGACACTGGACAAGTTGCGCTTCACTGTACGCTCACTCATCGCCACCTGCGAAGAGGATTCAAAGGCACTGCTCGAACTGTGCCTTGTCCTCTACGACGACAACATGAAGCCCTTAGGATTGGGCAACCTCATAGAGCAATACAAGGCATGGGAGGCTGAGCAGCCTGCCGAGCCTGAAGCGAGCGAGGAGAGCTGCAACTGTTGCAACGAATAATCGGAGAAAATGGAAAACCACAAACTATCCGACTGGTTGCCGACCACCCGCAAAGAGGCCAAAGCAAGAGGGTGGGAAGAGCTCGACATCGTAATCTTCAGCGGTGATGCATACGTCGACCACCCATCGTTCGGTGCGGCAGTGATAGGACGCATCCTCGAAGCAGAGGGGCTGCGCGTAGCCATTGTGCCGCAGCCCAACTGGCAGGACGACCTGCGCGACTTCAAAAAGATGGGACGTCCACGGCTCTTCTTCGGTATATCGGCAGGGTGCATGGACTCCATGATAAACAAATACACTGCCGCCAAACGCTTCCGTTCGGAGGATGCATATTCGCCCGACGGCAAGCACAGCATGCGTCCCGAATATGCCACAACCGTCTACAGCACCATACTCAAACAGCTATACCCCGACAGTCTTGTAGTCATCGGAGGCATAGAGGCATCAATGCGCCGCTTCACACACTACGACTACTGGCAGGATTGCCTGAAGAAGAGCATACTCGTCGACAGCAAAGCCGACCTGCTTGTCTATGGAATGGGCGAACAGCCCATAATAGAGATAGCACGCAGACTCAAGAGACAATTGCAGGAGAGCGGCAGCGAATACATCACTGCACAATGTGCCGCCACCCTCACACGCGACATTCCCCAGACAGGCTATCTTGCCCGCAAAGAGGATGTTGCCACCCTGGAGACTGCTGGCATATTACACAGCCATGAGGAGTGCATGCAGAGCAAGGAGAAGGAGGCTGAAAATTTCCGCGTAGTGGAACGCGAGTCGAACAAGCAGAAGGCAAAGAGACTGATACAACCCGTAGGCAACATGCTCACAGTGGTCAACCCACCCTATCCGCCAATGACAAGCGAACAGCTCGACCACAGTTTCGACCTGCCCTATACACGTCTGCCCCACCCCAAATACAACGGCAAACGCATTCCGGCATACGACATGATAAAATTCTCGGTGAACATCCACCGCGGATGTTTCGGCGGATGCGCCTTCTGCACCATATCTGCCCATCAGGGAAAATTCATTGTCAGCCGCAGCGAGGAGAGCATCATCAGCGAAGTTGAGAAAATAACAAAAATGCCCGACTTCAAGGGCTATCTCTCCGACCTCGGAGGTCCCTCGGCAAACATGTACAGGATGGGCGGCAAAGAGACGTCGCGATGCGAAAAATGCGCCCGTCCCTCGTGCATACAGCCATCAGTCTGCCCCAACCTCAACAGCGACCACACCCCGCTTCTCGACCTCTACCGCAAGGTAGACTCCATGCGCGGCATCAAAAAGAGCTTCATCGGCAGCGGTGTCCGCTACGACCTGCTTCTGCACAGAAGCGGTGATGAGAGACTGGACAGGAACACTGCACTCTACACCGAAGAACTTATAAAGAACCATGTTAGCGGTCGTCTGAAGGTTGCACCCGAGCACACCGACGATGCTGTGCTCAAACTCATGCGCAAGCCTTCATTCTCGCAGTTCCGCAAGTTCAGGGAGATATTCAACCGCATCAACCGCGAGCACAACCTCAACCAGCAGCTTATACCTTATTTTATAAGCAGCCATCCGGGCAGCACACTGGAGAGCATGGCAACCCTCGCGGCAGAGACCAAAGAGCTGAACTTCCATCTCGAACAGGTGCAGGACTTCACACCGACACCTATGACCATGTCTACCGAAATGTACTACACAGGCATAAACCCCGAAACGGGTGAAAAAGTATTCTGTGCAAGGAATATGCGCGAAAAGGAGGAGCAACGTCTCTTCTTCTTCTGGTACAAGAGTGAGGAACAGAAGAGAATAAAAATGATACTGAAAAAGATAGGCCGTCCGGATCTGTTGAAAAAAAAGTCGGATCGTAGCCATGTCGTTCTGTGAGCCAAGG
>JAZNKR010000140.1:0-18615 GCA_045578665.1 Bacteroidaceae bacterium
ATCACGCATTGTTTCTCTTTGGAGGCTTCGTAGTCGCCGCGGTTGTAGTAGTCGTAGTATCCTGCCATGTTGAGCACGCGGTCGGCGATGAAGTCCTTGCGGGTGCGGTTGCTCTCTACTATGGCGGACATCATGTTCTGGGGCACATTCTGGTAGTTGGCGAGCAGTTGCTTGGTGTCTTTGGGCAGACAGTAGCCGCCGTAACCGAACGAGGGGTTGTTGTAGTGGGAACCGATGCGGGGGTCGAATCCGATGCCTTGGATGATGGCTGTGGATTCAAGACCTTTCATCTCGGCATATGTGTCGAGTTCGTTGAAGAAACATACTCTCAGTGCAAGATAGGTGTTGGCGAAAAGTTTTACGGCTTCGGCTTCGGTCAGCCCCATGAAGAGTGTGTCTATCTCTTCCTTGATGGCGCCTTGCTGAAGGAGTGACGCGAAGGTGCGTGCAGCCTCTTCGAGACGGGGTATGTCGGCTATGGCTTTGATTGCCTTGTTCTCTTCGTCGAACTTCTCAATGTATTTGGGTGTGCCCACGATGATGCGACTGGGATAGAGATTGTCGTAGAGGGCTTTGCTCTCGCGCAGGAATTCGGGCGAGAAGAGGAGGTTGAACTTCTTGCCTTTCAGTGTCTCGTCTGCTGCGAAGCGCTGTGCGTATTTCACATAGAGACTGCGGCAGTATCCTACGGGGATGGTGCTCTTGATGACTATTACTGCATCGGGGTTGGTGGCAAGCACCAGGTCGATGACTGCTTCCACTGCCGAAGTGTCGAAGAAGTTCTTCTGGCTGTCGTAGTTGGTGGGGGCTGCCACAATCACAAAATCTGCCTCTTTGTATGCTGCCGCGCCGTCAAGGGTTGCTGTGAGGTCGAGCTGTTTCTCGGCGAAATATTTTTCGATGTAGTCGTCCTGAATGGGCGATATGCGTTTGTTTATCATCTCTACCTTTTCGGGGATGATGTCTACTGCTGCAACACTGTTGTGCTGTGCAAGGAGTGTTGCCATACTCAAACCTACATAACCTGTTCCTGCTACTGCGATTTTCATGATGTTGTTTATTTTCTGTTCTTTTGTTTTCAAAATATCATCAGCCTACTTTTGCCTACATCAATGCTTTTGCGATTCTGCCACAAGCAAGTCCATCGCCATAGGGGTTGACTGCTTTGCTCATGGTGTCGTAGTATATCTGGCTGTCGAGCAACGATGACACTTCGCTCATTATCTTGTCGTAGTCGGTGCCTACAAGTTTCACTGTGCCTGCCTCCAGAGCTTCGGGACGCTCGGTAGTGTCGCGCATCACAAGCACCGGCTTGCCCAAGCCGGGAGCCTCTTCCTGTATGCCGCCACTGTCGGTGAGCACGATGGTCGATTTCTCCATAAGATAAACAAATGAGAGGTATTCGAGGGGTTCGATGAAGAACATGTTGCCGAGGTTGCTCAAATCCTCACCGAAGACCTCATGTATGGGCTTGCGCACATTTGGATTGAGGTGCATGGGATAGACAAAGTCCACGTCGGGATATTTGGCGGCGAGGTCTTTTATTGCTGTGCACATATTGATGAATCCCTCTCCGAAGTTCTCGCGGCGGTGTCCGGTTATGAGCACAAGTTTCTTGCCGCAGGCGAGGCGCTCTACGTCGTAACCCGATGCCGAGAGAATTGCTTTGAGTTCGTTATTGAGTGCTTTGTCCTCTTTTATCTTGTTGACAACCCAGTAGAGTGCATCGATGACGGTGTTGCCTGTTACGGTGATTGAACTTTCCGACACAGCTTCACGCAATAGGTTGGATTTACTCAATTGTGTGGGAGCGAAGTTGTACGAGGCAATGCGACCTGTTATCTGACGGTTGACCTCTTCGGGCCAGGGACTATAGATGTTATGTGTGCGAAGACCGGCTTCAACGTGTCCCACAGGTATCTGTTGGTAGAATGCTGCAAGCGCCGATGCTGTGCTGGTGGTGGTATCTCCATGCACGAGTACCACGTCGGGCTGCGCCTCTTTGAGCACATCGCGTAAGCCTACGAGTACGCGGGCGGTTATGTCGTAGAGGTCTTGCCCTTGTCGCATTATGTCGAGGTCGTAGTCGGGTGTAATCTCAAAGAGAGTGAGCACCTGGTCAAGCATCTGACGGTGCTGACCGGTTACACATACAATTGTCTTATATGTTTCAGGGTATTTCTGTAATTCCTTTACGAGGGGGGCCATTTTAATGGCTTCCGGGCGCGTTCCGAAGACGAGCATTACTTTCTTCATCGTTCTTTATGGTTTTGCCGGATGGCTCTTTTTTATAGTTTGCTATTACGGCTATTGTTTCCTTCATGGAGAACAATAGCCGGGTATACGATTCTATTTCTTATATATTCCGCAAAAATCGAGGATTATTTTGTTGTCGTCATATGGCAACGTCTTGAAGGGGTCGTGCGCCGTAAGCATTACAACAATGTCGGCCTTTTCGTATGCCTTTTTGTAGTCGGTGAGCTTGAATATATTGTGTGTTTCCACATTGGGCTCAACTACCAGAATATTGGCATTTCCGGTATCCTGTATCACCTTCATCACTATGTGCTTTGACGGTGATTCGCGAAGGTCGTCAATGTTGGGCTTGAATGCCAGACCCATCATTGCCACGCATGGTTTGCGACCGTTCTTCAGTTCGAACTTGAGCATCTCGTTCTGTACCTTCTCGGCACACCATAAACTCTTGTAGTTGTTTATTTCACGGGCTGTTGCTATAATCTTCGATTCTGTGGGGAATGATGAGGTTATAAAGTATGGGTCGACAGCGATGCAGTGTCCACCAACGCCGCAACCAGGCTGGAGGATGTTTACACGAGGGTGTTTGTTGGCAAGGTTAATGAGTTCCCATACATTGATGCCTGCTTTGTCGCAGATGAGCGAAAGTTCGTTGGCAAATGCTATCTGCACATCGCGCGATGAGTTCTCTGTGAGCTTGCACATTTCGGCTGTCTTGCAGTTGGTGCGGTGCAGTGTGCCTGTAACGAACAGACTATAGAACTCTATGGCTTTGGTGGTTGACTCTTCGTTCATACCACCGATGACTCGGTCGTTGTTTACGAGTTCGAAGATTACATTTCCTGGCAATACGCGTTCGGGACAATATGCAATATAGATTTTATCTTTAAGTTCGGGGCGTTCCGAGAATATGAGGTTCGCCATTTTTTCAGTCGTACCTACAGGGGAGGTCGATTCAATCACATAGAGGTCGCCTTCTTTGAGCAAAGGAAGAACCGCTTTTGTGGCAGCTGCCACATATGAGATGTCGGGTTCGTGATTGCCTTTGAAAGGGGTTGGAACCACCATAAAATATGCATCGCTCTCTTCGGGTGTTGTAGACGCTTTCAGTGAGCCGTTGCTGACAACTTCCTGCAACATCTCTTCCATTCCCGGTTCTATGATATGAAGTTTACCCCGGTTCGTCATTTCAACGACTTTGGGGTTTATATCGACACCTACTACTTGCACTCCGTGCTTTGCTGCAATAATGGCAGTGGGCAGTCCTATGTAGCCCATTCCCATAAAACAAGCTTTCATGTTATTTTCGTCTGTTTATATTGTATTTTACTTTATCTTTGCAAAGATAGTTACTTTGGCGCAGATATAAAAATAAATCAAGATAAAAAGGCTTGTTGTTATAGGCTTGGGTATAGGACTATTCTTGATTCTTGTTTTCCGATATATAGTCCTTTATCACTGCTATGAATTGTTCGCCATACATTTCGAGTTTGTGTTTTCCTATGCCATGTATGTCGGAGAATGCTTCAAGCGTCTGCGGTTTCTTTGCTGCAAGTTCGTGCAGGGTCTTGTCCGATAGCACTACGTAGGCGGGCCATCCGTTGTCGTTGGCAATGCGTTTGCGGAGTATGCGTAGCAGTTCGAGCAGTATGTCGTCCGGGGCACCTTTTTCGGCTTTTTTTGCAGTGGCTGTTTCCTTTGTGGTTTTTCGTTTCTTTGTTTGCGGCTCTTCGCGTACGATGGTTGCAAGTTCGGCACTGCGTCTTGAGAAGAGCACATCTTCGCCGAGCGGGGTTATCTTCAGGTGACGGTTGTCGTTGTATGCAATCTCTATGAATCCCAATTGCACCATCTGCAGTATGTAGTCTTTCCAATCGCGGGCAGGCACGTTGCGACCGACACCGAATGTCTTTATCTGTGTGTAGCCCCTCTTCCTTGCCTCCTCCGAGGCTGTTCCTTTCAGTATGTCTATCAGCAGGAATAGACCTATATTCTCGTTGCATCGCTTTATTGCCGATAGTGCCTGTTGTATGAGTACTGTTCCGTCGAAATATTGTGGCGGGGTGTGGCATACGTCGCAATTGCAACATGAGCGGTCGGTTATTTCGCCAAAATAGTTCAGCAGTATGCGTCGGCGGCAGATACGCGCCTCGGCATACTCCTGCATGCGGTTCAGCCGTTCGCTGTTTATCTCTTTCTGTCCGCTCTCCTCGGCAAAACTTCTGAGTACGATAAGGTCCTGTACGTTGAAGAAGAGCACCGTCTCGCTCGGCAGTCCGTCGCGGCCTGCACGACCTATCTCCTGATAGAAACTTTCGATGCTTTTGGGCAGGTTGTAGTGTATAATGTAGCGTACGTTGCTCTTGTCTATACCCATTCCGAAGGCTATTGTGGCAACGACTATGGTTATGCGGTCGTTTATGAAATCCTCCTGCACCTTGTTGCGTGCAGTTGTCGAGAGCCCGGCGTGGTATATGCCCGTTGCAATGCCTTTGCTTCTTAGTTTTTCGGCAACATCCTCGGTGGTGCTGCGCTTAAGACAGTAGATGATACCGCTTTCGTTCTTGTGACGCTCTATAATGTCCATTATCACCCTCATCTTTTCTTTACCCGAGTAACCGCGCTTTATGTCGAGGCTGAGGTTGGGACGGTCGAAAGAGCCTATGAACTGTGCAGGCTCTTGCAGATGCAACTGTTCGAGTATGTCTATTTTGGTTACTTTGTCTGCTGTAGCGGTGAGTGCCATCACAGGTACCTTTGGGAAGAGTTCGCGCAACACTCCCAGACGGGTATATTCGGGTCTGAAGTCGTGTCCCCATTGCGATATACAGTGTGCTTCGTCTATGGCAAAAAGCGAGATGTCGAGTTTCATCATCATCCACTCTATTTCGCCCAGCAGTTTTTCGGGCGAAATGTAGAGGAGTTTAATTTCGCCTTTTTCGCATGCAGAACGTATTGCGATGTTTGTTGACTCCTTGTTGCCGCTGTTAAGTGCTTCTGCCTTAATGCCGTTGGCGCGCAGGGCATCTATCTGGTCCTTCATCAGTGAAATCAAGGGTGAAACAACAATTGCCGTTCCCTCTTTAATCAGTGCAGGAACCTGGTAGCAAAGTGATTTTCCACCACCTGTGGGCATTAGCACAACAGTGTCCCTCCCTTGCAGAATGCTCTCTATAATCTCTCTCTGCATGGGGCGGAAAGTGTCGTATCCGAAATATGTCTTCAGTATCTCTTCTGGGGTATTCTTCATGGTGATGTTCTGTTGTTACTTCTGTTTTTTCTTGTAGAGTACAGCGTCTACGACATCTATTGTTGCGCCTTCGACGGGGTTGAGCCAACGGAGTGTTATTGTATGGCTGCCCGGGGCGAGTTCGAAGTTCCAATATATATCGAGGCGGCGCAGACGATAGCTTACGGGCATGTCGAAGCGTTCGGGTATTCCACCGTCTACCGTCACTTCGAGTTGTGCCACATAGTCGCGCTTGCCTTTCACAAAACCGTTTATCAATATTCCGGCGCAGTTGCTCTCAAGGGTGTATGTGTTTCCGAGTTTTATGCCTATGGGCTTGCGCTCTACGGGGATGAGCGAGGGGAAGCTCTCCTCGAAGCGTACGCTCTTGGGCTTCTGGCATCTTATGGTAACATCCTTGTCGGTCACTTTGCCCTTGTTGCGCTCTATCATCTTAAGCGCATGGTCGAAGCTCATCCTGTATGTGTCGTTGAGCGAGTAGGGAATGTAGGCGAAGTCTATATCCTCGGCTCTTTTCAGCGGCTCTATCCATTCGGTGGGAATGTTGGAGTATCCTATGGCTGTTCCCAGGATGCCTGCGGCTGATGCCGGGTTACAGTCCGAGTCCTGTCCGCAACGGGTGGCTATGTCTATTGTCTTTCTGAAGTCGCCTTCGCCGTAGAGGAGACCGAAGACTACGTATGCGCTGTTTATCGTCGCGTCTATGTTGAGTGGTGCCAATGCTCCTTCGCCGCATCCTACATCGCTCTTGCCCCATCGCTCTTCACACAGTTGCCAACCCCGTCGCCAGTCGTCGGGGTTTTCTCGCCATATTTCAATGACATCCTTTATGCAACGGTGGAATTTACTCTTTCGTGGTATGGTCTTCAGCGCTTCGGTTACAATCTGTTCCATGTCGTTGCAGACAAAGGCTATAGAGTACATGGCGCCGATGAATACTCCGCCGTACCATCCGTCGCCGTAGTTCATTATGTGACCTATCCTATCCGAAATCTCCGATGCAGCATTGGGCATTCCCGGAGACATTATTCCTGCATAGTCTGCCTCTATCTGGTAGTCGATGTCGTCGGCATGGGGATTGTTGCGCCAATGTCCCGAGGCTGGGGCAGGTATGCCGCGAAGGATGTTGTAGCGTGCAGCCTGGTTGGCATGCCACAGATAGTAGCCGGCATTGGCAAATGTGTTGGCAAAGGAGTCGACAGGCGCGTCGAGCCCCAAGCGGTCGAACACTCCAACAAATGTAAGGTCCATGTATATGTCGTCGTAGAGTGTGGGTACGCGTTTCATGTAGTTTGCTACATAGTCGGGCTCTCCCCAGGGAATTATGCGGCTGTCGTCTATCATGCGACCGCGGTACTGGAATTCAGTGGGACCTCCGTATGTGCATCCCAAGACCTGTCCTGCCCATGCCCCTTTTATCTTGTCCAAAAGGGTTTCGCGGCTTATAGTTATCCGTCTGGGAATAATACCTTTTGCATGTGTGTGGACAATTGGCAGTGTCATAAACAGTGCTGCAATGGCTAAGGTGAGTAGCTTTTTCATGGTAGAGTTTTTTCTTTTGCTGTAAAGGTACAATCTTCTTTTGTGATTATGATGTTTTGTAGTGTGTAATTTCCGGACAATAATGTATCTTTGCCTTTTAGATTAATATAATGAAACAGAAATGGCTATTATAAGAGAATTGCGGGGCTTTACTCCCCGAATGGGTGAAAATTGTTTTTTGGCAGAGACGGCTGTCGTTATAGGCGATGTTGCAATGGGGAATGATTGCTCCATCTGGTATGGTTGTGTATTGCGTGGCGATGTAAACAGCATTGTCATCGGAAACAAAGTAAACATTCAGGACGGTGCTGTTATTCACACCCTCTATCAGCGTTCCAAGACAACGATTGGCGACAATGTCTCCATTGGTCACAATGCGGTTGTGCATGGAGCAACCATTGAGGACAACTGCCTCATAGGAATGGGAGCGATTGTTCTCGACAATGCAGTAGTGGAGAGTGGGGCGATAGTTGCAGCCGGTGCACTTGTTACATCAGGCATGCGTGTCGAAGGGGGATATATCTATGCAGGTGTGCCTGCAAAAAAGATTAAACCGGTCGACGAGAAGCAGCGCGATGAGATTATCAAGCGTATAGCCGAGGACTATGTCATGTATGCTTCGTGGTATAAGTAGCATACAGCCAAATGAAAGAGGTTGCACTGTCTATTCAAGAAGTGCAACCTCTTTCATTTGGTATAGCCTTAAAGGATTATTTCTTTTTGATTGATACAGCCAAAAGCACACCGAGTACTATGCCGAGCAATGCAGCAAAGAGCACGCGCTGTTCCGATGGCAACAAAAATGTGATAGTGTGGGCGGGGTACCAGAAGAATGGGATAGTCTTCTTGAATACAAAGCCCCACTGTGCCTGCCAGTTCAGTTCGGCGAATCGTTTAGCCATGGGGATGGGTGTTACAAGGGCTTTCAGTGAACCTCCGTTTGCAGCAATGTGTGCGTCTGTTATTTTGTGGAATGTCATGAAGACGGGAGCAAAAATTGTGTTCATAGCTACCGACACAGAGAGTGCAACCCATAGCTTGTCCATTGTAAACCCGTCTGCAACGAAACTTTCAACGGCACCGCTCATTCCCATATATTCAAGGAACATAGGTGTGCCCTTTGAGAATATTATCATTGCCATGTTTATGCCCATGCCCAAGAATCCCCATACAATCATGCGCGGCAGAACACCGAATGTGGGAGTGATGTATTTGCCCGATGATATGCGGCCTCCAAGCATTTCGCCAAGAGTAGAGAGTATTCCGAATTTCAAAAAGCTCATTACCATTCCATGCTCGGCATTGAATGCCTTGTACCACTCATAGAGCTGGTCGCTCAGCACGAAAGGAAGAAATATGGCAGCAATAGCCAATGCAAAATAAAGATCTGTCCGTTTCATTTCTGTTTATAGTTGTTTGCAAAATTATTGTGCGAAGATACAAAAAATGTTATCGCGAAATAAACTTTGCGATAACATTTTTATCATTGGCAGCTTTGGAGTGGCTGTTTTGCTTTCTCAATTCTCGTCCATCCCCTTGAGTGTCTGACGCAGGATATTGTCGAGAGTGTCATCTTCTCCGTCTCTCTCCTTGTTGAGTTTTATAAGGAAATCGGTCATTGTCTTTATCGCCTGGTTGATGGTCGAAGGGTCTTCACATTCGTTTGTCAGTTTTTCGAGGCGACCTATAAGTCTGTGGAACAACGAGAGCATTTCGCTGCGTACATCATCGATAGTAATCTCTTCTTTTTTTATCTTTTTGCTCATTTCTGCTGTTTTTCTTCTTATTACGCAAAGATATAGCCGTGTAACCGTTTCGAGGTTGCTGTATTGACATTTTTATAATGAGCGGATTATAAATGTCATTTCCGCAACCTTGTTCCTGCTGTTTGTGCTTTCTTTTGCAGCAAAAAACTATTATGGAACCTATCAGTGCAGTATTGACCGGAATAACCGGCGGATTGAAATTGTTTTCTGGTATCAAGGGTTTGTTTGGTGGCGACGACGATGCACAGCGTTACATCGACAACGCACGCGCAGCCGAGCAGGCATGGTACAGACGTAATTATTACAACGATTATCTGAACAGCAGCATGGCGCGGGCTGCTATAAAGCGTGTGGAAGAGACACTCAGCAAGAATGCGCGTAGAAACAGAGCCTATGCAGCTATCGGAGGCGCTACTCCCGAGTACTCTTTGGCAGCCTCTGCCGAGGGGCTCCGTTCGATGGACGGATTGATGACCAATCTCGCGGCAGCAGAGAGCGACAGACGAAGAAATGCAGATTTGCAGCATCTCAACAATCTGAACTCTATTGGCAACAGTGAAATGTCGCTGAGAAATACTTCGAGGCGGCAGACCGATGCCGACCTCTTAGGTGGTTTGTCGTTGATAGCGGATGCCGTCAAAGGTGCGAAGTGGGGTGTTGAGAAAACAACGGTAGATACAAAACAGCAGACCGATGAGAAGCAAGGCCAATAATATCAGACGATTGAAGCTCTGTATGCTTGCCTCTGTGCTCGAGAAGGTGTTGCGCAGTCGTGGAAATGTAGTCGTCCCTCCACCCGAAAAAGTCATGGAAGAATCGCACAAGGATTTTTTCGACTCTCTGCGCAAGGCTGTTGTCCATGATGCCGCAGCGAGCAGGACAATATTGATGAATGGCTTCAGCGATGGCAACGGCAAGGGAGCCTCCTCTTTTGTGCTTTCTGTATCAGTGCCGATGAAGAAAAACAGTAAAACGAACATTAAACAAAAAAAATAAGTTATGCTAAACGACAAATTTGAAAACAAAGGGATTTATGGTTATTCAAAATCCAAAGAGAAGAGACGCATGGATACTCTTCTCGACAATATGAAAGGTCTGGGTACAGAGTCTGCCGATGCATTTGTGCCCTCCGAATCGCTTGCCGATGTCGGTACTACACTCGACAGGGTCAATCAGACAACCGGTCTGCTTGCCGACAAGGAACAACGCAGTGCATATCACCACAATGTCGCGCGCGAGAGTCTGGTGCCTGCCGACACCGAGGAGCGTCGTAGACGACAGTTCGTTCTTTCGAGAAACGTGGTCGACGATGCTGTCGACGACTACTACAACAGCAGTGTGTTCCCCGAATTCCAAAAACAGCGTGAAACTGCCGAGAATAGAGCTGCGGATATTTACAGACAGCACTATGCCGTGCCCGGTGTCGACCCTCTGGGTGCTATGGGAGCAGCACGCAATGTTGCCGACCCTGCAAAAGTGATAAACAACACAATGGGGCGTATCGACAGTGAAGAACTGGATAGAATGGCAGGAGCATACGCGCGTTATGGAGGTATCGACGCTGATACCTATCGCGATGTTGTACTCAAGCCCAATATGCAGCAGAGAATGTATCAGGATTATGTAGAGCGTAGCACACCCAAAAACAGTCTCGAATATATCACTCGTGGTGTCATTGACGGTTCTGTGACGGGCAAAGCTATCAATCTGGCGATGGACAAATTCTCGCAGACCGACTCTCAGAGCATAATCGACAGAGAGGGTATGGCGAATTACGATGCCAACCGTGCCGAAAATTTTGCGGCAGGTGTAGGTTCTTTACTCTTCGACGCGGGAGTCTTTGGCGGACTGGGTGGAGTCTCGGGAAACCTTGTCGGTAAATCCACATCTCTGATTGGCAATGCTCTCACTAAGCGGCTGATGGCACGAGGTGCAGCGAGAGGATTGTCGGGAGAGATGGCAAAACGTATTGTCGACCGTAATTTTTTGCAGAATCTCGGTACGCGAATCCTGCAGAGCGGTTCTACGCAGGGATTGACTCTCGGTGCTTACGACGCAACGAACAGCGTGGTGGAGGACCTTCTCTACGGCGATGACATAACAGCCGGAAAGGTTGCCGGTGCCTTTGGAAAGGGATTCGGCACCGGTATGGCACTCGGCGCGGTAGGAGTGCCTTTGCGTCAGGCTTCAAAAGGATTGACGGGAGCCAAGAAGGTTGCTGCATCTGCAGGAGTGTTGAGCGCAGAGTCGGCAGTGTTCACTCTCGGTGTGGAGGCAGAGAAACTTGCATCCGGAGTAGAGATAGAACCAATAGATCTGCTGGGCGATTTTGGCGAGAGTGCAGCTACGTTGCTTACCATGCGTATGGCTCATTGGAGACCTAAAGGCGCAACAGAAAAACTGAATGCCGACGGGCGTCTGAAGCCCGAACTGTCGTTCAATGCTGTGGAGCGTCAGGAGATAAGGGATTCGGGTGTGAATCCGGGAGAGTTCATTTCGCACCTGGAGCAGTCGCTGCAGCCGCGTTACGGTGGTCTTAGAGGTGTGTTGAGAAATAATCTCATCCGCAACTACGAGACTCTTATGTCGAGCGAAGGGTTGTCGGCATCGACGCGTTCCAAATTGCTATATATCGTGGAGAACAAGATGACCTCTACGCCGCCTGTGGGTGTGAATTGCGATGTCAATGTTGTCAATGGCGGTTTTGTTGTCGATATCAAAGACAACTACGGCAGAAGGGTAGAGCGTCATCCCTTTGCTTCGCGTGAGGAGGCAGATGCTTTTGTCGACCGAAACAGCGGAGTGATGCGTCGCAACCGCATAGCCACCATCGAAGATGAGTTCCGTCGCAGCAGCGATTCTGAGAATTTCTTCCGTCAGGCCGGCGAATATGCCCGCGAGACAGGTGTCAATGTGAATGAAATCTCCAATGCCATGTACCGCAAGGCACAGGGAAAGTCGCTTACCTCGCGCGAGATGCAGTTACTCGACGATATTATGTACCGTTCGAGTTACAACGATGTCGAGCATGGCAACGTCATGCACAGCATACGCAATGGCATTGAGCAGCGTTACGGACTCCCGAAAGGTACTCTACTGACCTCTGTCGACAAAAGAGTCTCAGAGTGCAGCGATGCAGAGAACAGTGCTCTTGCCGAGTACGAAATGGCTGTACGCCGACAGTCGGAACTGATGCAAGGTGGTGTCTCTCCCGAAATGCACGCCGATGCCGCTCGTCTTATCGAAGATAACGGCTTCGAGGGTCACGGCGATGATTGGATAAGAAATTACGAGAGAAGATATAACCGTTCGGTAGCCATGCGTCCGCTCATGGGCAATCCCGACATCAAATCGTCGTACTCATACTTCTTCCCCGAAGAGTATGAGTATGTGAAGAAACATGGCTATCCATACCCTGCCGATGGTGAGCCCCGCATCGGGTTGAAAGACCGTTATAACCCTACGATTATGTATATGTACAGCCACGACGATCTGGCTCGAATGGCTGTCGAGGCAAGGGACGTGGCAAAGAAGTTGAAGACCGATGTCAAATTGATCTACGATGTCCATGAGTTTGACCAGAATGACATATACTCGGGGCTGAAGATGAGCTCCAAAGGATGGCACGATGGAAATTCCAATGATGTTATCGTGAACCTCGCAAGAAATGAAAATGTCGAAGATGCCGGTTTCACTGTATTGCACGAGGTGGTCGGACACAAGGGATTCGACAATCTCTTCGGAAGAGCGTACGAAGATTTTCTGACAGAGATGAATAGTCGTATTACTCCTGAAGTGGCTAAAGAGGTGCAAAAAATCAAAAGTGAATATAATTTCCGATATGACGAAGAGGCATTGGACGAGTATCTGGCGATAAAGTCCGAATCGTTGAACAAGACTCCTGCTGAGCGAAGCATTATGCAGCGTCTGAAATATTTCGTGCAATCGTCGCTCAATCGTATGGGTGTCAAAATCAAGGACCTCAGCGAAGACAAAATAATGATGTTGCTGCATCAGCACCGCAAGGCTATCGAAAACAGAATTCCTGCAAAGAAGCACCGTCAGGGTGTCTTCGGATCTTTCAAGACATCTTATCTTGATGACTCGTACTACAACAGTGCTTTTGGGCGTGATGATGGCAAGATGCTTATGCGTCACAGATTCCGTTTTATTGGTGAGAAGGGTGCCGACAATCTCAAGAAGCGTAACAAAAAGCAGGCTATGACAAACCTTGGTACTGCAAAATTCATGAGTAGCAGAAACGGTGATATCTCGCGTATAAAATCGAGTACAGGATGGGAAAAAGGTGCTGATGGCAAGTGGAGATTCGAGATTGACGACAGCCAACTCGATGTAAAATATTTCCCCGAGACGAAGTTGCGCCGCGAACATCCCAAATTGTATAAATTATACAATGATATGAAGAACGGCAACCAGGTTCAATGGAACAAAGAGGTTGAAAGGGATACCAAAAAGATACAAGGGCTCATCAGAAAGTATGCCAAGGAGGATGTTAGACTTGAAGATGCAGTCCCCGACGAAATTTTCTATGACGCCTATCCCGAGTTCAAGGATATAAAGGTGGTATATGAAAAACCCGAAAGAGGACTTTGCCAATTTTCGCCTATAGATAATATCTTTTACATAGACAAGTCGGCGATAGGCACTGAGGATTTGAACAGAAGCGTGGCTATGGAGATGCAGAAGATGATTCAGGTCTATGAAGGATTTTCGAGAAACCTTCCGGTGAAGCCTTATGTTTCGGATGAACTCTATTTTCAGCTGAACGAGCCCTTGATTCATACTTTGAATGCTCGAGGTACCGACAATAGATTCTATGATGCCAATGACGCAGGACGTGTAAAGCGACTTTTGAGGGAGAAATACAATATCGACGACATCGATGATGTCCCCTCCGACCCTGCAAAGTTCAATGATTTCTATCTTAGCTTGTTGCGTGCCAAGCCTACATCGCAATCGGGTGGTGTTGAGGTGCAGAATGTCGGTGAACGTTTCAACTATTCCGAGGAAGAGCGTAAACTGCCTGCCGAATATACCGAGTCTGTGCCCAGAAGCCGGCAGATTTCTCCTCTTACCCCTGCAGATTTCCATATGATGCTTCAGGGACCTTTGGATATCATCAAGGAGATGGGATTGTGGAAATACAACCGCGAGAAGAAGAATATGTACCGTAATGGGACTGATGCTGACGGCAAGCCCCTTGATTGGAAGGACTACTACGATTTCTATATCGATCCCAATGACAAAGGAAACTAATTTGTAGGATTTTTGAACTAAAAATATCAGTATAGATGAATAAGTTTTTGAATCATCGTGTCAGAGCCGAGCATGGTGGTGAGGAAAAGGTTCTTCCCGCAGGGCAAAAGAGGGAGACTGCCTTTCTCGAAATGTGTGCTTCGTGCTGGTATTCTCTGGATGAGGTGCGCCGCAAGATGCGGCGCAGCCTCATGTACAGTTACGGCGACCAGTGGGGCGACTATGTCAAGGACCCCGATTCGGGCAGATGGATGACCGAGGGCGACCTTATAAAGAAGAACGGCAAGGTGCCTCTGAAGAACAATATGATAGCTCCTATCCTCAGCAATATCGACGGACAGCTGCGTCAGCATCTTACTCGTCCCGTCTGTGTTGCCCGCGAACAGAATGAGAGTGCGGTAGGAGAGATGATGAGCATTGCCATCGAGTATGTACACGACATAAATGAGATGGAGGAGGTCGATTCCGATTCTATGCGTATGCTGCTCAATGGCGGAATGACTGCGCAACGCATCGAGTATGGAATGAACGCTGCAAAGGACAGATGCGATGTGTGGGTCTACGGTGTCAATCCTGCGAGACTCTTCTTCAATACCAATCTCGAGGATGTCAGACAGTGGGATGTAACCTGCGTGGGAGAACTTTTTGATATGCCGCTCGACGATGTTATTGCCCATTTTGCCCGTTCAGCCAAGGATAGGGAGTTCATCCGCAATGCCTACTCCGCTGATTCAGACTATTATCATGTCGGAAACAGAGGAGTGCAAGGCGACGAGAGCAGAGAACTCTCTTTCTACACCCCTTCGCGCAACGACCTTTGCAGGGTGATTCTCGGCTGGCATCTCGAGTCGCGCGAGGCGTATTGCTGGAACGACCCGTTGAGGGGTACATGGGGCTATTCTCCATATACCGACGAGGAGAAACGTAAATTCGATGCCGAGAACACGCGACGCCGCGAGCGTGCCATGCAGATGGGGATAGCCGAGGAGGACCTGTTGCTTGTGGAGTATAAGTTTGCCACCGAACGTTATTGGTATTATCGCTATATGACTCCTATGGGCGATGTCTTGCAGGAGGGTCGCAGCCCCTATTGGCATGGCGAGCACAATTATGTGCTTCATCTCTATCCTTTGGTGCAAGGACGCTTAGGTAATTTTGTAGAGCAGTTCATCGACCAGCAACGTGCCATCAACCGTACAGCTACACTTATAGACTTCATCAGAGGAACCTCTTCCAAGGGTGTACTTGTTGTGGATGATGATGCCTTTGAGAGTATGTCGCGCGAAGAGGTAATAGACGAGTATGTGCGCTACAATGGTGTATTGTTTGTGAAACTCAAACCCGGGCAGAGCATCGACGGTGTTGTGAGACAATACAACAGCGGTGCATCGGTTGCCGGGGATTTCGAACTTTTGAGTCTTCAACTACGGTTGATAAACGAAATTTCGGGTGTCAACAGTGCCATGCAGGGGCAGGCACCCAAATCGGGAACTCCTGCAAGTCTCTATGCCCAACAGATTCAGAGCTCTTCGCTGAATCTCAAGGGCTTGTTCGAGGCTTACCGTACTTTCCGCCGTCGAAGGGACACGAAGTTGATGAAAACCATACAGCAGTTCTACAACGAACAGCGTCATATAGAGCTTGCAGGCAAGGACTATAGCGAAGAGGCAAAATTCTATAATCCCGACAAGGTGCAGAATGCCGAGATTGACCTGACGATTGCCGAAGGGTACAATACTCCTGCCTATCAGATGCTTGCCAATGACTTCCTTATGGAACTTTTCCGTTCGCATGCAGTGGATGTCAAGACAGTGCTCGAAAATTGCAGTTTCCCGTATGCCCGCAAGATACTCGAGGCTGTGAAGCGCAACGAGGCGCAGCTGAAGCAGGGTGAAGCGATGGAGGGTATCCCTCCCGAAATGTTGGCACAATTGCAGCAAGAGACAAATGGTGAACTATAAATAAGCAAAGGCTGCGCTAAATGTTTTTTTGGTGCAGCCTTTACTTGAATCTGCATGGCTATTCTTTTTTCCGATGATTCCCAATATGTTATTCAACGAACACGAAGTCGTGTAATTCGCATATTGATGTGTTGTCAGTAGGTGAGGAAAAAACGAAGAATAGGGCATGTTTGCCTTTTGTCTCTTTCAGGTTTTCAAGTGGTATACGCATTTCTGTCAGTTTCTGTGGAGTATTCTTGCTGATGCTCAAGGAACCGAGTTTTTTCCACCCCTCTTTTCCCACGGGCTGTCCAGCATAATGTCGACTATGCCGTCTACACCTTGTGGCTTCAGATTAACCCGCAGTTCTGTGTGCTTACCTTTTACAAGATTGAAATTGAAATATTTGTACCCAACTATAGAACCGTCGGTGTTGTTCACTACAGGATTGTGATTGATGCTCAAGTCGTATGCATCGGATTTCCCGTCTTAGTCGGCATATTGGGGCTGTATGTATGAGTCTGAGAAAATGAAGTTGGGGAATCGTGCCTTCATCCCATTGGAACCTGTATGGTAATAGGCAATGCCGGCCGAATGGCGCTTTAGTGGATTCAAACCTTCTACGGCAAATCCTTCGGATGTATATTCTCCCTCGCTGATTGTTACTTTGCCATTGGGTCCCTCGGTTACCTCTACTTCGATAGGAGCCACCATAGCCTGACGCGAAAATTCGTTCGTGCCGCTTTGACGATGGTAGAATACATACCACTTGCTATCTATTTCGAGAATACTGCCGTGGGTGTTTCCTGTGATAGTGGCAGTGTAGATGGTGTCGCCATCGGCATTTGTGTCGCGTCCTCGTCCGTCGATTATTGTGCCGCCGTAGGTGAATGGTCCTAAGGGATTGTTGCTGTATGCGTAGGCTAATGTGTAGTTGCTGTCGTGCATGCCGAACTCTCCATCACTCGTCCATCGGCTGTAAATCTTGCATATCCGCTTAGGAGTGAAGTCAAAGCTAACATAAGGATTGTTGCAGTTTTGTCCGATAATTTCATTGTTCGCGCGTTTTTATCCTGAATTGTGGTTATCCAATCTTCAAATATATACAAAAACGAATATTTGCCCGACTTCTTGCCGGGCAAATATTCGTTTTTATGTAGGATTGTTGGATTATACGATACCCTGTGCCATCATTGCACGAGCCACCTTGAGGAAGCCTGCAACGTTTGCACCCTTCACGTAGTCGATGTAGCCATCCTCGCGCTTGCCATATTTTACACATGATGCGTGGATGTTCTTCATGATCTCTTTGAGTTTTTCGTCTACCTTCTCGGCGCTCCAGTTGAGTTTGTATGCGTTCTGGGACATTTCAAGACCCGATACTGATACACCGCCGGCATTTGATGCCTTGCCGGGTGCATAGAGCAAGCCTGCTGCCTGGAATGCTTCAACAGCTTCGGGTGTAGAGGGCATGTTTGCACCTTCTGATACTGCGATTACACCGTTTGCGATAAGCATTTTTGCATGCTCGCCGTTGATTTCGTTCTGTGTCGCAGAGGGGAGTGCGATGTCGCCTTTTTCGCTCCAGGGCTTTGCATCTGCAACATATTTGCAACCATACTTGTCGGCATACTCCTTGATACGTCCACGACGTACGTTCTTGAGCTCCATGATGAAGTCGAGTTTCTCTCTTGTGATGCCATCTGCATCGTAGATGTAACCGTTTGAGTCGCTCATTGTTACAACCTTGCCGCCGAGCTCTATTACCTTCTCTACAGTGTACTGTGCAACGTTGCCTGAACCTGATACAAGGCATACTTTGCCCTTGATGTCCAAACCTCTTGTCTTCAACATCTCCTGAAGGAAGTAGATGTTGCCGTAGCCTGTAGCCTCGGGGCGGATGAGTGAACCGCCGAAGTCGAGTCCTTTACCGGTGAATACACCGCCAAACTCGCGTGTGAGCTTCTTGTACATACCGAACATGTAGCCTACCTCGCGACCGCCTACGCCGATGTCGCCTGCGGGAACGTCCATGTCGGGACCGATGTTACGCCACAATTCTGTGACGAATGCCTGGCAGAAACGCATAACTTCGCCTTCGCTCTTTCCTTTGGGGTCGAAGTCTGAACCACCTTTTGCACCACCCATGGGGAGTGTTGTGAGTGAGTTTTTGAATGTCTGCTCAAAAGCAAGGTATTTAAGGATGTTTGTGTTTACTGAGGGGTGGAAACGGATACCGCCTTTGTATGGACCGATAGCGTTGTTGTGCTGTACGCGGTAGCCTAAGTTTGTCTGAACGTTGCCTTTGTCGTCTACCCATGTAACGCGGAATTGCAGGATTCTGTCGGGTATGCAAAGACGCTCTATGAGATTGCAAGCCTCAAATTCAGGGTGCTTGTTATACTCTTCTTCGATTGTACGCAATACTTCTTCTACTGCCTGAAAATATTCGGGCTCGTTGGGATAACGCTGTTTCAGCTTCTCCAATGTTGTTTCAACTTTCATATCTTCTCTAAGTTTAACTTTTGTTTTTCTTATTGTTCGGCGCAAAGTTAATAAAAGTCGGATCGTAGCCATGTCGTTC
>JAZNKR010000141.1:0-12564 GCA_045578665.1 Bacteroidaceae bacterium
GAGGCTGCCGTTAAGAAAGCGCCCATGCGCAGAGCTTTTTGGTTCTTTTTGTCGGCACAAAAAGAACGTAAACTTTGTTTAAATCAAGATAACTACAAACTGCCATTAAATAAATACTGTTTAGCCAAAAACAATTAGTAATTTTAACCGGGCAGTAATAATTTTTAATATTTATTAACGTAAGATCGGTGAACAAATCCGGTGTCCAAATTGTTATATACATTGGACACCGGATAATCTTTTGCACCACAGCTTCTAAAAGACAACCGGTTCATTATTTATGAAGAGGTTGTAAATGTCGGGTGGACTGATTATTTCTGAGAGGTTGATTGTTTCAGCCTCTTCATTTATTATTCGGTAGTGTACCGACGAGATACAATAGGGTTGCAGATTACAATTTCTTGATTACATAGGTTACCACTCCCCAAATGATAAATTCGTTGTCGGCAGTGATTTTTATAGGTCTGTAATCTTTGTTAGCCGGTACAAGCAGACAGTGGTCGTTGTGCTTTTCGAATCTTTTTATGGTAAATTCGCCATCTATGTAGCATACGGCAAGGCAACCGTTGTATGGCTCAATGCTCTTGTCTATGACAATGAGGTCGCCGTCGTCGATGCCATCGTCTATCATCGACACACCTTTGACACGTGCGTAGAATGTAGCTGCCGGGTTTTTTATCAGCTCTTTGTTGAGATCGAGCTTTATGGTAGAGTAGTGTTCGGCAGGCGAAGGAAAGCCTGCCGAAACACGATTGTCCGAGTATGGGATTCCCGTAGACTCGTTGTCATCGGGGGTGAATATCTCTATTCTTTTCTGCATCTTATCATTTGCCGCATTTGCTGCCCATCTTGCCACCCATTTTGGCACCCTGTGCTACTTTGCCCGAGAAGATGTTGTCGCCATAGTTTACAACCTTTTTGTTTGCATCCTGCTGGCGGCGTATGGCAATCTCAATGAGCTTGTCTACAAGTTCGCTGAAGTTTATGCGACTGTATTCCCACAGGTAGAATGACAGCGAGCCCGGGATGGTGTTTATCTCGTTAACGAATATCTCGCCTGTTGCTTCGTCGATTATGAAGTCGATGCGCGAAACACCGTCGCATGAGAGCGCGCGGAATGTTTCGCAAGCAGCATTCTGTATGAATGTTGTTGTCTCCTCGGGAAGATTGGCAGGTATTTCGCGTACTGTAGACTGCATACCCTGAGACTTCTTGCTGCCCCCGTTCATGTATTTGTCCTGATATGAGAGAATCTCGCCGCTACGCACAGGTACTTCGCACACTGAAGCCTGACAGTCGTAATAGTTGCCGAGTACTGCACAGTTCACCTCTTTTAGTTTCTGCACATATTTTTCTATTATTATGCGGTTGGTGAACTGTATTGCATTCTCAATGGCATCTATTAGTTCCTCCTTGTTGTGAGCAGCCTTGATGCCTACGCTGGAGCCGAGGTTGGCGGGCTTTACGATTACAGGATAACCGAGCTTGCCTTCGATATTCTCCACCACCTTATCCTGACGGTCGAACCACTCCTTGTCCGAGAACCAGCAGTAGTCGATTACGGGAATGCCGCACTCCTTGAGTATCATCTTCATGGTTATCTTGTCCATGCCGTTTGCCGATGCAAGAGTGTTGCATCCTGCGTATGGGATGCCGGCAAACTCCATCACACCCTGGAAGGTGCCGTCCTCGCAGTTCGTACCATGCAGGGCGGGAACCACAACATCGAGTTTTGCATAAATGCCTTTGCTGAAAAAGCCCTTGTTGCAACGGTAGAGGTTGGTGTCGCCATATACGGGGCGGATGTACACCTCTTCGCATTGCGCAAGGAGCCTCTTTGTGTCGCGGTAGTTGTCCACGTTTTTCAGTGCTTCACCGCTGTACCACTTGCCGCTCTTGGTTATATAGATGGGAATTATATTGTATTTTTCGGGGTCCATCGCGTGCATCATCTGATTCGCTGTAACCACTGAAATTTCATTCTCGACGGAGCGACCGCCAAAAACTACGCCTACATTTGTTTTCATTTTCGTATCTGTTTTTTGTGTTTATTTGAAATTATCGGGAAGGTCGTTTTCATATAGTACCACGTCGCCTACCTTCAGAATCGTAGCAAGGTGGGCATGGGCATCGTTGAGGTCTGCTGCAAGATATACCTTGTCGCCCGGCATGCCTCCCTCTTCAATACCGCTCCTGATGGCTTCGCGGTTGGTGGCATTGACAACAATTGCATAGTCGCATCCTTCGGCAATATGTCTGCCGAGAGCTTTGTTCGCATCGAATTGTCTCTCGCTCATCTCTACGAATCCCGGTGTTATTATTATGCGTTTGTTGTTTTCGCTGACATTGAAATTCTTCAGTACATCTATCGCCATTGCCGCACCCGTAGGATTTGAGTTATAGGCATCGTCGAGTACGCTTATGCCGTTAGTGCGGCGCATTGACAGGCGGTGTTCTACGGGGCGCAGGCGGGCAATCGCACTCTTCTGCTTCTGTGCGGGAACATCGAGCTTTGTAGCCACTGCTATTGCTGCAAGAATGTTCAGCAGGTTGCCCGAGCCGAGCAGTTTGCTTTCGTAGGTTTCTGCAGTCTCTCCTCTGTTGATGGTGAACGATACACCCGAAGCGTCGTATTTTACATTCTCGGCTCTGAGAGCAGTGCCCGAAGTCTCCACGCTATATGGGATTGTCTCACAATTTGATTTTCTTCCGCCGTATTCCCTTATGCCCTTCGAATCGAAGTTCAGTACTGCCACACCGTCGGTGGGAAGGGAGTCGATGAGCTCAAATTTAGTCTTTTGTATATTTTCAAAACTCTTGAATGTCTCAAGATGCATCTCTCCTATAGCGGTGAGTATACCTATATGCGGGTGAACAAGATCGCATATCTCTTTGATGTCTCCCTGCTGTTTGGCGCCCATCTCCACGATGAATACCTGGTGGTAGGGACGAAGCTGTTCGCGTATGGTGCGCACCACACCAAGCAGGGTGTTGAAATTGCCCGGTGTTACAAGCACATTGTATTTTTCGGAGAGCACCTGAGCAAGGTAATTCTTTGTGCTTGTCTTTCCGAAACTGCCGGTGATACCGATTATAGTGAGGTTCTTGTGTGATTCTATTATGCGCTTCGCATCGTTGTAGTACCAGCGTGTAATACTCTTTTCTATGGGTGTGTTGAGGATATTTGCAAGCAGCACCACAAAGTTGGAGAACAGCAATGTCGCTGCCGCCGCAACGGGCAGAGACTCCGCACCTGCCACAAGCGCTGTTGCGGTCATGATGATGGCAATGATGATGATTGCCGTGATGAAGAGTCTCTTCACTCTCATTGTAAATACAATGGGAGTCTTGTACTTTTCTGTAAGTTCCTTGTAGATGCTCGCGCCTGCAAGCGCTACAGCAACAACTGTAAGCCACTTGTTCAGCAGGCAGAGCGCAATGATTATCATCCACCATTTGCGGTGAGTGAGTATGTTCGTCGGGAACCACCAGCGGAAATAGCGGCTGTAGCGGTAAGAACTCAACTGGAACATCTGCATGTCGTAGCGCAAGGTTGTAGGGATGCACAACAGGCATGCGATGGTATAAATAAGTGAAAATATCTCCATGTTCGTGTTTTGTTGTTTATGGTATAACTTACCTTACCTTTCCTTATTTTATCTTGAAAAAGTTCTTCATCACAGATGCGAAGAGTCCCGGGTTTTCGAGGAAAGAGAAATGTCCCGTTCCGTGAGCCACTACCAGCCCTGCATCCTTAATATGTTTTTCCATATATTTCGCATCGTCGAGAGGAGTGGCTGTGTCGAGGTTTCCCCAAAAAAGCAGTACCGGAGCCTCAATCTTAGGCATCACGTGCTTAAGGTCCTCGTTCACTACCTTCGACAATATGCGGCGCATCATGGGGGAGGCGTTGTTGTAGTCAGACGAACCACTGTTCTTGCGGAATCTGTTGAGCAACTCTTCGGCTTTCTTTTTTGGAAGCAATGCTGTGCAGAGCCATCTGGCAGCCTTGTATGTATATACTTTGTAATAGTATTTCCACGAACGTCTGGGCTTGATGCCGGCTGCATCCACAAGTACCACTCTTGCAGTGCGGTTGCGCGATGAGTAGAGGAGCGATACTCTGCCACCGAAAGAGTGTCCCACCAATGAGGGGTTTTCTATGTCGTTGTCGGTAACAAAATTTTCTACCATCCTCGTGTACTCTTCCACACCCCATACCTCGTCGGGCTCTTGTGATGCACCGAATCCCGGAAAATCGAAAGAGTAGACCTTGTATTGTGATGAAAGCAGTGTTGCCAGCGGAGCGAATATGTCGTGAGTGCATCCCCATCCATGCAACAGGAGCACAGCGTCCCCTTCGCCGCAGACATCTACAAAAACATCTTTGTTGTCGTATTTGTATATCATATACCTTGTATCTTTCTACCAAACTGCAAATTTAATATTTTAGTCTGTAATAACGAACAAGAACCTGCTTAAAATTCATTACTAAAATTCATCAGCCCGACTTAAAAATAAAGCCGGGCTGATGATAATCACCTACAGGTGTTCTACACTTCAACAGGAATCGAATTTTTCCATTTCTCGGCATAAGCATCCAGGACATTGCGGATATATTTGCCAATAGTCTTGTAATCCTTTTCGTCGAGATTGGCGAGCGACACCCTGATGCTCCATTCGGGACCATCGAAGCCGCCTCCGTTGAGGACCACCAACGAGGTCTCTGTTGCCAGACGGAATACAATGTCAAGCGGACTGTAATTGTATTTCAGATAATCGACAAAATCCTCGCCGTAGAACTTCTTTGCCCATACAAGCAGGTCTATTTCGGAATAATATCCGGCACGTGTGCTGTCGGGCAAGAGAGTGAATCCCATACTTTCCCAAAGAGCCTTCAGACGCGACTGAATGATTCCGAGCATACCCTCTCTGAATTTGTCGCCCGAGCGGCTGTCGATTATCGAATAGAGTGCAAACAGCGACATCTGCAACTGTTGCGGCAACGACAATCCGCTTGTGTGGTTGAGTGCCACCTGGCGGCTGTCTGCCACCATCCGGTCTATGAAACGCATATTCTCTACATCGCCCCTTATGCTGCCGTAGCGTTTCTGTAATTCGCTCTTGCGTTTGCGTGGCAGACGTGTGAGCAGGGCGTCGAAGATGTTGTCGCGGTGCAGCGCTGTCACCGCAAGACGCCATCCCGTAGCGCCGAAATATTTCGAGAACGAATATACACCTATAGTGTTGTGTGGCAGGCGAGCCATCAGCGACTGGAAACCGGGGACAAAGGTGGCATATACGTCGTCTGTAACAATCATCAGGTTGGGGTTCCAGCGTGTAACAATATCCACAAGCAAGTCGATGCTCTTCTCGTCCATCATGTAGCTGGGAGGATTGCTGGGATTGACAACGAACAGCGCCTTGTATGAAGGGTCGCGCAGCTTGCTCAGCGCCTTCTCGCTATATTGCCACAGATGCAGACCGTCGTCGCTCATGCGGTCGGCAGGAATCTCTGTAACCTTGAAACTGTATCTCTCGAGTTCGGGAATCTCTATGTAGGGAGTGAAGACCGGGGTCATAAGAGCCACCTTGTCGCTTTTGTTCAAAAGGAAATTCTGTTCGAGGCTGTCGAATATGTAGCACATGGCGGCCGTACCTCCTTCTGTGGCAAAAAGGTCGAACTCTCCTTGTGGCGGACGTCCGCCACAAAGTTCCTGCGCCAGATAGTCGCGCACCGCAATTTCGGTAAATTTCAGTATACGGTCGGGAACGGGATATTGGTCGCCAACGACACATTCAGCCCACTCGTGGACAAGCTCATCGCCGTTTACCTTATGTTCGTCAAGCATATACCTGTAGCAATCCGAAAGGAGTTTGCATCCGGGTGCATTCCTGTTCTCTTTCAGAAATTCTTCGAAGCGCTTGGCAATACCCTCCTTTTGCGGTATGCCTGCAATACCGTCCTCTCTGTCGAAAACCCTGCGGCACTCTTCGAGTCCGAATTTCCCAAGCGTGAAGAAGGCTTCGCGCGGAAGGGTGGCTATCCAGTTAGGATTGCCGCGCCCGGCATTCAGCATCGTGTGCATCAACTTCTTTATTCTCTCGTCGGCAAGTTCGATAAGTCGGTTCTTAAGCTCAAAAGGACTTATCTTTTCCATCTCTTTGCCAAAGGATTGAACCTCACTTTTGTCTCTAAGTAATTTGTCCATAATTGCTGTATGAAATTAGTGAATAAGTAATACTATGGCAACACCCCAAAGTATGAGCAATGTGTTGCCCACGGCATATGTTACCGTATATCCGAGTGTGGGGGTGGGGCTGCCTACTGCCTCTTGAACGGCTCCGATGGCGGCTGTGGTTGTGCGCGAGCCGCAACAACATCCTAAGGCTATTGCCGGGTGGAACCTGAATAGGTATCGGGCTGCAAAGAGTCCGAAGAGCAAAGGCAGGGAGGTTGCTACTGCTCCGGCAACGAAAAGCGAAAGCCCCACTTCGCGCAGTCCCTCGACAAATCCAGGACCTGCTGTGATTCCTACAATGGCAATGAATATGTTCAATCCCATGTTGTTGAAGACCAGCAATGCGGCTTCGGGTATTGCGCCCATCGTCGGACGACGCGAATGCCACCATCCGAAGACAAGACCGGCAATGAGCGCTCCGCCGCTTGTACTAAGGCTGAGAGGTACGCCGCCAATGTGCAGAGTAAGCACGCCAAAAAGGCAACCGATGAAAATACCCAATGTCAGAAATACCATATCGGTGGTATTTGTCGCCGGGTCGGGGTAGCCTATAGCTTTTGCAGCAGGCTGGACATCGAATTTCTTTCCGACAAGCTCTATTGTGTCGCCGGCATTTATCACCGTTGCAGGATAGATAGGTATCTCCACGCCCATACGGGTGAGTGAGCATATACTGACACCATGCATGAATCGCTCTGCCCTCAGTTGGGCAATGGTCTTGCCATCGTATGATGTGGCACCATCCTTTCTCTTGCCGCCCACAACAAGCACCTTCAATTGCATCACAGGGAAGTCGAGCAGTGCCTCGTCGTCTACCTCGGCGCCGATCCAGTCCTCCTCGCCTATGGCATATTCGCGCCTGCCGCTGAGCACCACCTCGTCGCCCGTAGCCAAAGCCATGTCCGGAGTGATGTCATTCACAATCTTGCTTCCTTTCCGTATGCGCTCCACAAAGAGACGCTTTCCCTGCGACTCGAACAGTTTCTCAAGCTCATCGACATTGTGTCCCTCTTCGAACCAGCTGTTCGTTATCCTGTATGCGCGGAATACCACAGGATGTTCGGCGCTCGAAACATCGGGCTCGTCGCTTATGTTGTGTCCCATCTTACTCTCAAGTTCGCGACAGGCTGCCTTCACCTTGTCGAGTCCACCCATGATTCGCGGTCCTATGCTCGAAATAATCCATGCCGACCCTGCTGTTCCGTAAATGTAGGTTACGGCATACGCTACCGGAATTATATTGATGAAATTCTGTTTCTGCTCTGCCGACAACTGAAGACCACTGATTGTGTCGCCTGCGACACCAATCACAGCACTGATGGTCTGTGAGCCCGACAGCAATCCTGCCGCCTCTCCTATATTGTATCCCATGACAAGCGCAGTAACCCATGTCGTGGCAAGGATAAACAGACACATTACAACTGCAAACAGCACCTGGGGCAATCCATCCTTCTTGAGTCCGCGAAAGAATTGCGGTCCCACTTTGTATCCTATTGCAAAGAGGAATAACAGGAAAGCTACAGGTTTGAGTGTGCTTCCTATAGGAATTTTCAACTGTCCTATAAGGACACCTACCAACAGTACACTTGTTACAACTCCAAGACTGAATCCTTTCACGCGGATGCGTCCGATAAGCGTTCCGAGTCCCAGCGTGAGAAATACCGCAATTTCGGGATGCGAACGCAATGTGTCAAATAACCACTCCATAATCAGAAAATATTTTCAGAGATAACAAAAGGAACTCCCATTTGGTTTTGCTGCGGTAGTACAGAATGAATTTTACTCTTATGAAAAGTTCAAACATACTTGAATTTTTACATTTCATGCATTATATTTGCAATGAACTATGTTAAACAGACAACCATGAACAATCATATAACATATATTTTCGATTCTATAGGAATTGATATAACAGCAATGCCATATATATATTGGAGTATTGCATTAGTTGTCATCCTGCTTATAATGTACTGCTCTAAACTCTTTTGTCGGAGGGTTGCTGTTCCGTTGATAAGAAAAATTACAAAAAAGACACAAAGTACATGGGATGACTTCTTGCTGAACGACGAGATACTCAATAGCCTCAGCGATTTGATACCTCCGCTTATCATAGTATTCTTGACTCCTTATTTTTTTGCCGAGTCTGATGCTTTTGGCAGACTTTTGTCAAAAGTATGCTGGATATACATAATAGCTATATCTGCCAAGTTTATCTGTTCGGTCCTTTCGTCCGTCTATGTCATATCGAGCCAGCACGAAAAATTGAAGAACCGTGCATTGCAAGGCGTGTTCCAGATGCTTAAACTTGTGGTGGTCTGTCTTGGTGTCATCATCATCATAAGCGAACTTGTAGACAAGGATCCGGTAAACATAATTGCCGGATTCGGAGCCTCTGCAGCTATACTTATGTTGGTCTTCAAGGATACAATCATGGGACTTGTTGCAGGTGTGCAACTCTCACTCAACGATATGTTGCGTCCGGGGGATTGGATAGTAATGCAGAAATATGGTGCAGACGGTACAGTCATTGAAGTTACACTCACAACGGTAAAAGTACAGAATTGGGACAAGACAATAACTACAATACCGCCCTATATGCTGGTCAGCGACTCATTCCAGAACTGGAGAGGAATGTTCGATTATGGCGGCAGACGTGTCAAACGTTCAATATTCCTGGATATGCGCTCAATTACATTCTGCAGCGATGAATGTATAGAGCAGTTCAAGGAAGAGGGGTGGCTCGACGGGCTTGAATATGAAAAGGGCTCTCTTGTAAACCTTTATGTGTTCCGCAACTATATCGACAAATATCTGCGCAACCATCCCCGTGTCAGCAAAGAGGCGATTCTGATGGTGCGTCAGCTGCAACCGACCCCTCAGGGTCTTCCTTTGGAGTTGTATTTCTTCTCGGCATTTTCCGAATGGATACCGTACGAAATGTTGCAGGCAGAAGTTTTCGAGCATCTGCTTGCTGTGTTGCCCCGCTTCGGATTGCGCGTTTTTCAGTCTCCTTCAGGTGCTGATTTCTCTGATTACAGTGAGGAAGAACAAAAAGAGGTATTCTTGCCCAAGAAGAAAATTTCAAAAAAGAAAAAAGAGCCGGCAAAAGACACTACAGCTACATTGTTCGACTCGGATGAATTTTAGAAACGATATTTATTGGTTGGCATTATAGCCAAAACTGTGAATAAATTATGGAAAACCACCGATTTTATAGTGAGCTTACAAAGGCTATCCCGCAGCTGATGAACCATGCATTGTCGCTGACAATGGATGTCGAACGTGCCGAGGACTTGATACAGGATGCCTCGTTGAAGGCGCTTTTGAATATAAACAGCTATAAATCTGACAAGAATTTCACAGGCTGGGTATACAAGATAATGTACAACATATACATAGACAGCTACAAAACCCAAAACAGTATTTTTGTCGATATTGAGGCTCTTTGCGACGAAGAGCATGACGAATACAAGGCAGACGAAGTGGAATATATCGATACCACCTGCAATGTAAATGAAATAATGAACATTGTGGCATCGCTCTCCGAAGAATATAGAAGTATATTCACAATGTATATCAAAGGATATAAATACAACGAAATAGCCAATAATCTCTCCCTTCCTATCGGAACAATAAAAAGGCGCATACATATTGCCCGCGAAATTCTCCGGGATAAACTTACCGGGTATTTTATGTAGAATCCTTTGCATCTTCTACTGTTATATTGTACACATTGCTTAATGTTCTTTTCGCTTGCTTACAAACAAGAAGTTTTCTTTGAAGTTTCTTAATTTGTGTCTCCATAATTTGCATAGTTGGACGGGAATATGTAACTTTGCATCTGTAAAACAAAAAAATAGAGCATGACAATGCAGACAGTACATCACCACCATCACCATCATTCTCTCACAACCGCGAGAGGGTAAGTGCTGTGTACCTGTATGTATAGGATAAATATAGTAAAAGCTTACTCTTCGAAGGGTGAGCTTTTATTGTTGATATTAAGAACAGAATAATATATTAAATATAACTATGTTGAGAATAGCAATACAGACAAAAGGTCGTTTGAATGAACAGAGTATGGAGCTTCTGCGCGATGCAGGCGTTACAATCAAGGAAGAGAAGAGAAAATTCCTTATGCGTGCAGCGGAT
Organism: Bacteroidaceae bacterium; assembly: GCA_045578665.1. Taxonomy (GTDB): domain Bacteria; phylum Bacteroidota; class Bacteroidia; order Bacteroidales; family Bacteroidaceae; genus HGM04593. The sequence continues at coordinate 10,395 of JAZNKR010000141.1, forward strand.
TTTCCAGTAGAGATACTCTTCCTTCGCGACGATGATATACCCCAGACAGTGGCAATGGGTGCTGCCGACCTCGGCATTGTAGGATACAACGAGGTTGCTGAAAAGGGATACGAGGTAGATATCCTCAAGAAACTCGGTTTCGGTGGTTGCCGCATTTCGCTTGCAATACCCAAGACCGATAAATATGAAGGATTGGAATATTTCAATGGCAAGCGTATAGCAACATCCTATCCCAACGTGTTGCAGAAATTTTTCGATGAGAACAACATCAAAGCCGAAATTCATACCATAACAGGCTCAGTGGAGATTGCTCCAGCCGCAGGTTTGGCTGATGCTATTTTCGATATCGTATCATCGGGCGGCACATTGGTGACAAACGGTCTTGTCGAGGTAGAAAAGGTTCTCTTCTCCGAGGCAGTGCTTATAGGAACACCCGGTCTCGATGCCGAGAAGATGGCTATTGCCGAGCAGTTGATGTCTCGATTCGAGTCGGTGATAACAGGTGCAGGAAAGAAATACCTTCTCCTGAACATACCCAAAGCGGCTCTCGAAGAGGCAATCAGAATTCTGCCTGCCATGCGGAGCCCGACAGTCATTCCCCTTGCACAGGACGACTGGTGCTCTTTGCAGACAGTGGTAGACCAGAAATCGTTGTGGGATGTGATAGAGAAACTCAAGTCCATAGGTGCCGAGGGTATACTTGTCCTCAATCTCGAGAAGATAGTATTGTAGTTTTCCAAAGATAGAATATGAAAAAATATATAAATCCCGACAGAAGCGAGTGGAGTGCACTTGTCAAGCGTGTCTCGGTGAACGACGATGTCATAGCCGGACGTGTGGATGCCATTCTTGCGCGAGTAAAGAAGGATGGCGATAAGGCTATTAGAGAACTTGCCCGCGAAATCGATGGAGTAGAGCTTGCAGATATCGAGGTCTCTCAGTCGGAATACGACGAGGCAACAGCCCTTGTGTCGCAGGAGGTAAAAGATGCAATAGCAAAGGCTGCTGCGAATATAGCGAAATTCCATGCAGCGCAGACCTTCAGACCGATAGAGGTGGATACCTGCCCCGGTGTGAAGTGTGTGCAGCGTTCGGTGGCAATACAGAAAGTAGGATTGTATGTGCCAGGAGGTACAGCACCTCTCTTCTCTACAGTGCTGATGCTTGCTATACCCGCCAAAGTGGCAGGATGCAGACAGATAATACTTTGTACACCCACAAATAAAGAGGGCAAGGTAGCTCCTGCCGTGCTATATGCGGCAAAGGTGTGCGGAGTGCATCACGTCTACAAAGTCGGAGGAGCACAGGCTGTCGGAGCAATGGCATACGGCACAGAAACAATTCCTGCGGTGGATAAAATCTTCGGTCCGGGCAACCGCTATGTGACAAAAGCAAAGGAGAGTGTAACCGACCGTGTGTCGATAGATATGCCCGCCGGTCCATCAGAGGTGATGGTGATGGCAGACGAGAGCGCCGATCCACGTTTCGTGGCAAGCGACCTTCTCTCGCAGGCCGAGCATGGTGCCGATTCGCAGGCACTGCTTGTCTGCGGCAGCGAGGAGATTGCCGATGCAGTCTGCCGCGAGGTAGAGAACCAGCTCGAAAAACTTCCGCGCAAGGAACTTACAATGAAGGCTCTTGTAGAGAGCCGTCTGATAGTTCTGCCGACAGTGGACGAGCAGGTGGAATTTGCAAACATGTATGCATCGGAACACCTTATAATCTCCATGCGCGAGCCGTGGAAAATAGCCGAACAGATAACGGCTGCCGGCAGTGTCTTCATCGGAAACTACTCTCCTGAGAGCGCCGGTGACTATGCATCGGGAACCAACCACACATTGCCCACTTCGGGTTGGGCACGCTCGTGCAGCGGTGTAAATATCGACAGCTTTACAAGAAAGATAACATATCAGGAACTCACAGCCGAGGGAATGGCACAGCTCGGTCCCACCATCGTGGCAATGGCAGTTGCCGAGGGACTCGATGCACACGCAAATGCAGCCCGTTTGCGCATGGGTGAAGAAATATAAGGGTGGTTCTATAAATTAGTTAACATGATTGAAGTTGCTGTCACTCGCTGTGCAATCTGTGAACAAGTTCACATTGCGCTCGTTTAACCGCAACTTTCGAGGCGATTTTTGAGTTTATTTCGAGTATATTGTTTATTTTT
>JAZNKR010000142.1:0-15605 GCA_045578665.1 Bacteroidaceae bacterium
AATTTACTCCCATGCGCATATCGGTCGGGTGTTGGGCTATTACAATATGGTTGTTTTCGTTCAAATTAAACATAGCTTTTTTACTGCAAAATAAGCTATCATAAAATTTGCGGAAAAGACGGCTGATTTCGGACGGTTACGATTTAAAAAGATATCTCAACATCCAAGACAGCAGATATGGCTGACATATAATGAGCAAGAGCTCCCGATTGGGAGCTCTTGCTGTTATATAATAAGAGGTATAGGATTACTTCTTGTCGAGGCTCTTGATACGAACATTGCGGAGCCAGAGCTCTGAACCGTGTCCGAGGAAGCCTATGTAACCTTTCTTGTTGAGCAATCCGGGGTGGTTGAGACCGTCGCGTGTCTTTGTTCCGCCCTCAGAAGCCTCTCTGATATTACCCTCTGTGATGACGATGCCGTTTACGGTTACGCGGATGTAGTCACCCTTTGCGTAGATTTCCTCTGTATTCCACTCGCCAACGGGCTTGAGAGCGTCGAATACTTTGGGAGCGATGACACCGTAAACCGAACCGTGGTGCTGGTAGGGTTTCAACCATGATGTGTAGATGGGGTTGAAGTGGTCGAGAATCTGGATCTCCATTCCGTGGTAAGCAGCGTCCTTGCCCATGGGGGTGCGGATACCTACACCGTTGTTGGCACCTGCTGTGAGTTTAAACTCGAAACGGAAGATAAAGTCACCGTACTCGTCCTTTGTGTAGAGGTTACCGAAACCGCTGCCACGTTTGCGAACTGCGATTGTACCGTTCTCTGTAGCGTAGTTTGTCTTGTCGCCCTGCCACTCGTTGAGTGATGTACCGTCGAAGAGGAGTTTGAAGCCCTCTTTCTTCTCCTGTGCTGAGAGCTGATAAGGCTCAGCCTGAGGAAGCTCCTTGATGTAGAGGTTGCGATAAGCTACCTTGCTACCATGTGCCTGCAACTCGATCTGCTCTTTGAGGATGATGGGGAGTGAACGATCCCAGTAGTTCTCCATGATTACGTTGTTAACAACGAGTTCACCATTGAGATATACTGTTACGCGCTCGTCTGTCATCTTGATATAGAAGCTGTTCCACTGACCTACGGGGTTGTCGGCAACCTTAAGAGGTTTGTTAGCGTTTACACTGTTGTTGTAGAGACCGCCTGAACCTACCTGAGCACCTACGTCTGTGCGACGTGTATCCCAAATCTGAACCTGAGGTGTACCACGGAGATAGATACCTGCATCGGGTTCTTTGCCGTCGTAGAGCATCCAGTCTACATACATTTCGAAGTTGCCGTACTGTTTCTCTGTGCAGAGGCTGCTGCCTTCGCCGTTGAAGAGGATTGTGCCGTCAACTGCCGACCAGCTCTTTGCCATAGACTCGTTAGCCTCTTTCTGAAGCTTGGCAAGCTTTGTCTTGTTGAGCTTTGCACGCTGGTAGGGGTTGTCATAGGGAGCTGCAAGGAGACCCTTCCAACCTGTAAGGTCTTTACCGTTGAACATTGTTACGAAACCTGTCTCGTTGAGCTTGGCAAGTTTCTCAAGGTGCTGTTTGATTGCGGGAACTTCGTAGATAGCGTCGCCACCCTTGATTACCTCAGCGGCACGCTTAAGAAGTGCTACCACCTCAGGACCGTTGAACTCGATGTTACCCAATGCGAGTACGCGAACAGCCTGAGCTGCAGCCTGCTGCAATGCGGGAACTTCGATGAACTGACCTGCGTAGATGATACCGAGGAATGTATTTGTCTTGGCTACTGCCTGAAGAACTCTTACCTTCTGGCCATCGTTTGTTGCGAAGCCCATTGCGTTGCGGTACATCAAGAGACGCTGTGCACCTGTAAGGTTGTTTGAGATGCTCTTCATGTATGCCTCGAATGCTGCTGAAAGGAGGTTGTTATCCTTCTTTGCAACGAGGTCGTTGCAGATAGCGAGAAGCTGCTGGTTGTTGGCTGTCTTGAAGACGATAGGCCAGTAGAGGTTCTGCTTGTTTGCTGCAACAGTAGCCTTCTTTGCGTTGATTGTCTTGAACTGCTCGTCCTTGCTCATACCTGCCATTGCTGCGAGGATAGCATCCTGAACTGCGGGAACATATTTTGCATCGCATTTCTCGAGGAGAGCGTAGAGTGAACCGAGGTTGTCCTTTGTAGAAACATCCTTCAAAGCCTTGTAAGCTGCATCCTTAACACCATTGTCGCTTGCGTTCAACTGCTCGTTTACGAGTTTGTTGAATGATGAAGCCTTGCGTGCAGAGATAAGGTTAAGAGTTGCTGTCTCACCCTGTGCTGTCTTGCCTTCAACTGCAACTGCGGGCTCGCATACGTTGCCTTTGTAAGACTTGAGAACCTTTTCGGCAAGAGCTACCTTGTCAGCATCGGCTGATGCAAGCAATTTTGCTACGTCTGCGATGTTGTCGGGGTTACCGATGCGTGCCAATGTCCAAGCAGCAGCCTCAACAACCTCAGCGTTTGCTGATGAGAGCAAAGGAGTGATAAGAGCTGTGTTGGCGATTGCGGGGTGGTTGCCCATCCAGTAGAGAAGGTCTACCTTTACACAATCCTTAGCCTTTGCAATCTTCTTTGTAGCTGCATCCATGATGGGCTTGATAGCCTCCTCGCTTGCTGCGTTTGCGTCGATAGCGTAGATTGTTGCAAGACGATACTGACGACAGTCATCCTTCAAAGCCTTGAGGATAGTCTTCTGACCTGCCTCGATACCTACACCCTCAACATAATTGCTGATTGCCACGCAACGTGCAGCGTTGTTAGCGAAGTTTGGCTCCAATTTAGAAGCGGCTTTGAGGTTCTTTGCAAGAGTCTTTGCATCTGCGGGTGCTTCTTCAGCCTCTACGGGTGCCTTGATTACACCGAGGAACTGCAACTGACGAACCAAAAACTCTTTGTTTGAAACCAAGAGAGGCTTGGTCTCTGAATCCTTGATATTGTCGCCTGTGAGCTGTTTGTTGATTTTGTCATACTCTGCCTTGATGGCGTCAACTACGATCTGACGTTTTTTAGCATCGAATTTGGGGTCTGCCACGTATGATACGTAGCCGTTGATAGCATATTCTGCAAGGCGGCGTGTGTCGTCCTGCTTGTTCAAATAACCGAGAAGCATCTTGATGCCCTCTGCGCCTGTCTCGGCAATGTCGCCCATAAGTTTGTTGTACTTTTTCTGTGTATCGGCGGGCAGCATGTTAAGCGCGTCTCCAATCTTTGTTGTTACAGCTCTTTCCGAACCCTGTGCGTTTGCGTTGAGGCCGAAGAAGAGGGCAACGAGGAGTGTCAATATGATACTTTTATATTGTCTCATTTTATTTTCTTTTTATAAGGTTAGAATTTCCAGGGACCTCTCATGGGCTGATAAACGAGTGCGTTTGCTGCTTCATCGTTTACGAACTCTTCTTTCTCTGAGTCGAACTCGAGTGTGCGGTTGAGCTGCAATGCTACGATACCCATGTTCACGAGTGTACAGCTGCGGTGTCCGTTCTCCTCGTTCAGAGCAAACTTCTGGCGTGTTCTTACGCACTCCTCGAAGTCTGTGTTCTGGGGCAGAGGATCGGGGAACTCGGCAAGTTTCTTCTGCCAATCGGGAATGTCGCATACGAAGTTGTTGTATACGTTACCCTTAGGACCTGCGATGTAGGGAGTGTTGGGATTACCGTAGTCGCCTCCCCAAAGTACAATCTGGCAACCGTCTGCGTATGTGTATGTGATTGAACGCCATGTGCCGATAGCATCTGAGTGCTGCTGGGGTGCGTCAACCTCAACCTTAACGGGGCTCTCGTTGTCTTTACCGAGGAAGTACTGTACGGGGTCCATGTAGTGCTGTCCCATGTCGCCGAGACCGCCACCATCGTAGTCCCAATAACCACGGAATGTCTGATGTACGCGGTGAGCGTTGTAGGGTTTGTAGGGAGCCGGACCGAGCCACATATTGTAGTCGAGCTCTGCGGGGATGCGCTGGGGTTCGAGCTTATCCTTACCTACCCAGTAGAATTTCCAGTCGAAACCGGTGTGCTTAGAGATTGTAACCTTCAAGGGCCATCCGAGAAGACCGCTTGCAACGAGCTTCTTCAAAGGCTCAACGGGTGTACCGAGACCATAGAATGTATCCTTGAAACGGAACCATGTGTTCAAGCGGAATACACGGTTGTTCTGCTGAACAGCCTCGCGTACTCTCTTACCTTCACCGATGGTACGTGTCATAGGTTTCTCGCACCAGATATCCTTACCTGCCTTTGCAGCCTCGATAGCCTGCAATGCGTGCCAGTGGGGAGGAGTTGCAATGTGTACGATATCCACATTGGGATCGTAAACCAGTTCTCTCCAATCCTCGTAAGCCTTGGGATTGGCATCTACTTTCTTGTCGCCGGCAGCAGCCTTCTGCTTAGCGAGGTCGAGACCCTGCTGCAAGTGTTTCTTGTCGCAATCGCAAATTGCAACCAAACGTGTGTTTGCGTATCCGTAGTGTCCGCGACCCATACCGCCGACGCCGATGATACCTTTTGTCAATTGGTCACTTGGTGCAATGTTACCATTACCACCCAACACGTGACGAGGAACGATAGACAGTGCTGCCAACGCTCCAGAAGCTTTTAGAAAATTACGTCTGTTGATAGCCATTTTTCTATAAATTTATAAAAGTTATTTTGGTATAAATACAATTTATGCAAATTAAATTCCCCAAAGATAATTCAAAAAAATGATAAAAGGGCAAATAGGCTCAACAAATTTTCGTTTTTTTTGTTGAAGGCGGTTTTTGTTGAGAAATATTACGAAAAAAGCGGCTCTCCGAACGCTGGAGAGCCGCCTGTCTGCATATAATTCATCGTCTATCCCGCCAAAGGCGCCCTATCTTTTTCATGCCCTTCAATTTCGGAAAACCGAAGTACCCATCCTCGAAAGTAATATCGTACCAGTCGCCGACGCTGTAATGTTCTATTTCGCGATGCCCCACGCCTCTCGAAAATTCAGTATCGCCCAGTTTTCTCGCGTAATTGTTGTCGGCATTGTCCAGAATGAATACAATATCCGCTCCGATCACATCTCCGTCGTCGTCTGTGTTGATATCAATTTCTTCAATCGTCGCACTTACTGTATACGGTTCACTCCGGGCCGGCAAACAGGTATTCAGTATATCAAACGCACCGAAAGCATTGTATGATAAAATAAACGACAGCATGACCGTCCAGAACACACTTAAAAGCCAATATGTCTTCCACGCAACATGCATCCATTCATTTTTAATGAAGAGGATGCAACGGCGGACAAGGAATATGGTCGCAAATAGCAAGAAAAAGTAAGGAAAAATGTGATAGAATGCTATAAAGGCCTCTTCTACAATTGCCTTTTGGAACAGAAGCATAAAACACATTCCAATTAAAGAGGCGGTATATATATAAAGCGGATTGATGCCATAGCCGCCAAATAAAAAAAGCGATGATTCTTTCTCGGGATAGTCAAAACACTTCCCCTCTATGTAGTTGGCATACATTGGATTGTCGTAGAATGTATGTAGGTTCTTTCCACAATAAGGACAGAAATTCCATCCGCCTATACACTTTCTGTCGTCTTTCGGTTCGTCTTCGGATTCCTGCCATTGGCGGCGGCGCTTGTATAGCAGGCCAAAAGAGAGGGCACTTATGGGTTTTAGATAACGCCTTTCGATGCCACCTTTGTCTATCGTATAATGATGGGATATGCTTTTCTCCAGTATATGCTCTGTTATAATGAATTTCACCGAATCGTAATCCAGCGGCAGGTCGCACAGATAGCCCAGCTCGCCGCAGCAGACCTCAAGCCCGTACTTGCGCCTCGCTTTTGCTTCGCTGCTTTCTCTTTTCTTTGCCGTTGCGCTATCGTATGCGCTTGGGGTGGCACGCACTATATTATAGACATCATCCATCGCCGTGTTTATGTAACAGTCATCGGCATAGAACGTCGACAGGCACTCGCCACAATAAGGGCAGTATCTTATTTGCACATAGGCATTTCTTTCGTTCCAGATACGCAGAAAAAAATATCTTTTCATTTTCCCGTTGCGCTCCTGGTCAACCACACACATACGGTTCGATGTTTTAGAGAGCTCACGGTGCTCTTTTTCGAATTTGCCACAGCAGAAGTTCATGATTAGTTGTTTTTTATCGGTCAGTCAAATAGTATAGTCTTTTGCAAATATACATACAAACGAGCAAGAATATAAAGCTTGCTTTAATTTTTCTTACAACGAGTGCAGCATATATTCGAGGTTACCTCAAATATACACAATTTCCCGCCCGGTGTATAACGCGCACACAAATATTTCGGCCTGACCGCCCGCATTTTTGCTCTGCAAATCCTTTTTTCTCATAACTTTGTAGTAATTTTGTCGGGAATTAGATAAAATGTAAATTTGCGTACGGCAAGATACTGCGCATATCAATAGTAGTAAACTACTTATAAAATTTAAGAACAATGCTGAATATTGTAATTTTTGGTGCTCCCGGTTCGGGAAAAGGAACCCAGAGCGAGAGAATTTTGGAAAAATATGGTGTTGACCACATATCAACAGGCGATGTACTTCGTGCCGAGATAAAGGCTGAGACCGAACTCGGAATGACAGCCAAAGGCTTCATCGATCAGGGACAGCTTATTCCCGACTCATTGATGATTGACATTCTTGCAGCGAAACTCGACAGCTTCACAGACAGCAAGGGTGTAATCTTCGACGGATTCCCCCGCACCATCGCTCAGGCAGAGGCACTCAAGAAGATGCTGGGCGAGAGAGGACAGGATGTTACCGTTATGCTCGAACTCGATGTTCCCGAGGAGGAACTGATGTCCAGACTTATTAAAAGAGGTATCGAATCGGGAAGAACAGACGACAACGAGGAGACAATAAAGAAACGCCTGAAGGTGTATCACGAGCAAACTTCACCTTTGAAGGAGTGGTACAAGAACGATGGCAAGCACTGCTACATAAACGGACTCGGCGAACTCGACAGAATCTTTGCCGACATTGTGGCTGCCATAGATTCAAAGAAATAGTGTAACCGATGGCAGAATCGAACTTTATTGACTATGTAAAAATCGTGTGCAGGTCGGGTCGCGGCGGTCGTGGCTCAGCCCATCTGCATCGCGCCAAATATATACCCAACGGTGGCCCCGACGGTGGTGACGGCGGTCGCGGAGGCGATATTATACTTCGTGGCAACCGCAACTACTGGACACTGCTCCACCTGAAATACCAACGCCACGTGTTCGCAGGCAACGGTCAGGGTGGCGGCATTAACAAGAGTACAGGTGCAGCAGGCGAGGACAAGATAATAGATGTGCCCTGCGGTACGGTTGCATACAATGCCGAAACGGGCGAATTCCTCTGCGACGTGATGGAGGACGGTCAGGAGGTTGTGCTTCTTAAAGGAGGTCGCGGGGGATTGGGCAATGTACATTTTGCAACAGCCACACGACAGACACCGCGCTTCGCCCAGCCCGGCGAACCCATGCGCGAAATGACTGTTACATTGGAGTTGAAACTGCTTGCCGATGTAGGTCTTGTAGGATTTCCCAATGCGGGAAAGTCGACGTTGCTTGCGTCGGTCTCTGCGGCAAAGCCCAAGATTGCGAACTACCCCTTCACCACACTTGAGCCTAACCTCGGCATCGTGTCGTACCGCGATGGAAAATCCTTTGTAATGGCAGATATTCCCGGAATCATCGAGGGCGCAAGTCAAGGCAAAGGATTGGGACTGCGTTTCTTGCGCCACATCGAGCGCAACTCGCTGCTGCTCTTCATGGTCCCCGCCGATGCCGACGACATTAAAAAGGAGTACGAGATACTCTTGAACGAGCTTGCCACATTCAACCCCGAAATGCTCGACAAACAGAGGGTGCTTGCAATCACCAAGAGCGATATGCTCGACGACGAGCTTATGGAGATGCTCTCCGAATCCCTCCCCGAAGGTGTCCCCCATGTATTCATATCTTCAATAACCAGCATGGGAATATCCGACCTTAAAGATATTCTCTGGAAGGAGTTGAACAGCGAGGACAACCGCATGATGGCTGTCAAGCGCGAAGAACTTGTGCACCGCAACTACGATGCAGGAATGCTTGCACAGGACTTTGCCGACTGGGAACCTGACTTCATTGAGGAGGGCGAAGATGATGACGAGTACTATGAGGAGGACAATTACGACGAATACGATTTTGACGAATAGTCGAAAAGGTATCCATTCATAAACATCAGACGGCAGACCCGCGGGTCTGCCGTCTGATGTTTATTGCTTTGTAACCGTATATGTACCGGCGCCATACTCTTGAGGGGCGGTCTCTCCGGGAAGTGTCACTGAAGCTGTGGCACCCTCGGGAATTGTGAATGTCCACACCCATTTGTCGCCCTCGTATCTCCATGCACTCTTTATGAGACCTGCGGCAGAGTTGTATTCTGCATCCACATATCCCAGGCGCTTGTCGGGGAGGGGACGCATCACTATATGCTTGAATCCTGGTGTGGCAGGGTCACAGGAGATGCCGGCTGCACTCTCCCAAATCCATTCACACACGCACCCGTAAGCATAGTGGTTGAAGCTGTTCATGCCTCGAGGTCCCATGCCCTTATCCACCATATAGCTGTTCCAGCGTTCCCAGATGGTTGTGGCTCCGTTATCCACCGAGTAGAGCCAGCTGGGATTCTTGCGCTGGAAAAGGAGTTCATAGGCAATATCCTGCATACCATTTTCGGTGAGAGTGGCCATAAGGATTGATGTACCTAAGAAACCAGTCTGCAGGCAGTTGTCGTGGTCGGCAAAATTCTTTCTGAGCCGCTCTATCATATTCTTTTTTGCCTCGCCCTCTACAACGCCGGTCTTCAGAGCGAAGAGCGCAGGAGTCTGCATGGTGTTCAGTATCTCTGTCCTGAAGGTGCCATCCTCGTTGAGGAAACGCTCCTTGATGTAGGCTTTGGCGCTGTCTGCCATCTGTTGGTATTTTGCAGCATCGCGTCCGGTCGCCTTTGCCATGTCGCGCATCATCGTCGCATCTATAGCCCAATACGAAGAGCAGAGGAAATTCCAGTAGTCGATGGCTTCGGGCAGAGGACCATTGGATGAGAAGGCGCGCCCGCTGCAACTCTCCAGAGGTTCATAGCTGAGCCAGTCTGCCCACTGATAGTTGTGGTTCTCTCCACGCAGGGTCTCGTGGTCGTATTTTGTCTCGTATATGCGGTTCATGAACAGGTTCATCGACTCCCAGTTCTCTTCTACTATGCGGGTGTCGCCAAACTGCTTCCACATGGTCCAGGGCACGATGATACCTGCATCGCCCCATCCCAGACGCATATGTTCGTTGCCATACTGCGCCCACGGTGCCACTCCGGGATAACCGCCCAGGGGATGTTGACTGTCGCGCATGTCGCGCATCCACTTGTGGAAGAAGGTGAGGGTGTTTGCAAAGAAACTGCCTGTTTCGGCAAAGACCTGGGTGTCGGCTGTCCATCCCAAACGCTCGTTGCGTTGAGGGCAATCGGTGGGGACGGAGAGATAGTTTGACAACTGTCCCCAATATGTATTCCGGATAAGCCTGTTAACAAGGTCGTTTCCTGTAGTGAGACGACCCGTCTCCAGGTTGTCGGCAATGGAGGTTACGGGGATTGACTTTATCGATCTGATGCTGACATCGCTTGTTGCCGTCACCGATACATAGCGATAGCCGAAGAAGGTGCAACGGGGAGAGTATTCGACATAGTTGTCGCCGGCCGCAAAGGTGTAGCTGAGAATCATAGCTGTTTTGGGTGTACGCAGATTTTCGCGGTGCACACTGCCTTCGGGACCATCCATACCTCTGCTTCTTGCTCCGTTGCCGTCGTTGAGCAATTCGCCGGGAAGACATGTGAGCACAGTGCCCTCGGCTGCCTTGAAGAGGAATTCGGGTACGCCGGCACAGTTCTGACCGAAGTCCACAACCAGAGTCTCTCCGGCTTTTACTTCAATAGTCTCGCCTGTCGCAAATTCCTTGACGACAACAACCTTGCCGAACTCATTCTCGACAGCGCCCTTCACATCTTTCCATGTGTATGCCTTCACCGGAGAGAGTGCAAGGTCGCGTCGCAGATAGACCTCGGCACCCTCGGAGGGGAGAATCTCGCCTGCAAACTCGTTGTTCTCTTCGGGTGCGGAGAATTTGTCCACACAGTCGTATCCCATAGCTTCGCGTGCATCATACTCTTCACCGTCGAATATGGCGGCATGCTTCACCGGACCGGCAATGCCTGCCTTCCAGTTCTCAAGGTCTGTACCGTATAGCCGTTTGCTGCCGTCGGCATATGTAAGTTCGAGTACACCTCTGAAGGCACACTTCTTGCCGCGCATGCCTACAATCTTGTCTGCCCACCAACCGGGGGTAACCTGTGCAGAGAGGGTGTTTTCTGCTCCCTCTCCGGTGAGATATGCATCAGTGATGTCGTATGTGAACGAACGTTTTGTCTTTCTCCAATGGGTGAAGCCGGGTTTGAGAATCTCTTTTCCCACCCGTTTGCCATTGATGTAAATGTCGTAGACACCCAAACTGGCGGTCATCCACTTTGCCGAGAGTACCTTCTGCTTGTTCTTCACAGTGGAGACGAACCAGCTTGCACCATCGGCAGACCTGCCATTGCCGGCATTTGTCGCCACCGGTGCATCGACCACTGAAATCCATTTGGAAACCTGCCATGCCGAGTTGTCAAGCGCGTCGATCCTTGTGCCTACCTCGGTTGTCGGGGATGAGCAGCCTGCCACTGACAGCAACAATGCTATCAGTGCAGAGTGCGTCAAAAGAGAGAATCTGTTTTTCATAGTTCTTGTTTTATTTGTTTATCCGAAGATGCGAATGAATTCCTGCTCAAAGTTTGGTGTCAGCACACTCGCGCCTATCGCTTCTTTCACCTCTTCAATCTCCCAGAAGCGTCCGCCGTCGAGTTCGTCGCTCGGCACTATCTCGCCGTCGTAGGTGGCGGTGAAGACATTGACATATTCCTTTTCGCGTTCACTCTCGAAGATATAGCTTTGCAGAAAGCGGGGAGCAATGTCTGTGATTCCCAGCTCTTCACGCACCTCGCGGAAAAGAGCCTCCTCCACAGTCTCGCCATAGTCGACATGTCCGCCGACTGCCGTATCCCATTTCCCGGGCTGAATATCCTTCCATAATGGTCGCTGTTGCAGATATATGCGCCCCTGAGTGTCGAACAGATGGAGGTGGACGACGGGATGCAGCAGCTTGCTGCCATCGTGGCACTTGCCTCTTGTGGCACTTCCTGTCACACACCCTTGTTCGTCTACAATGGGGAATATTTCTTTGTCGTTATCCTTTTTCATATTGCAAAAATAGTGATTTTGTCGCAGACACTGAAACTGCTTCTTGAGTAATTACCTATTTACAATCATTATATCCGAACGCAATTATTCGGTCAGCAGGTTCAAGTCTTTCCAGTAATCTGCAGCTTTGTAGGTATCTATGCTTCCCTTTGGCACATAAATTTTCAAAGCACTGCTATTGTCGAATGTCTCGCTTGATATTGTTGGAGGAGTTGTCGCCTTTACATCTACCCTCGTCAATGAGGTACAACCGCTGAACGCATATTGGGCAATCTGAGTTACATTCTTGGGAATTGAAATGCTTGTCAAAGCACTGCAATTTACAAATGCCGCATCAATTCGGGCTACATTGTCGGGGATATTGATGCTTGTCAATGAAGTGCAATTGGAAAAGGCGCCACTTTCAATATGGGTTACACTGTTTGGAATAACTATGCTTGTCATAGTTGCGCAACTTGCAAAAACAGAATTGCCGATACTCATCAAATCTCCTCCACCGAATGTTATGATTCCCTTTCCATCTTGATAGACGTTATCAACCACAGTGTTTCCATAGCTGTTCTCTATGCTGCTAAGGTTGACAATTTCGCCATCATTCGTAGTGTACCACACCTCGTTGTTGGGAATTGTTACAACATCTTCATCGGCATTGCCGGTGTTGTTGTCGTCAATCCAATTTGTTATATTGTCGGAACTGAGAACGATTTCCTGTTTATTCTCGTTCACCGTCAATGTATAATTGTGGGAATATCCCGATTTCAGTTCCTTGTTAGAGGTCAGTGTGTAGTGGAAAGTCTTGCCATCGTGTTCAATCTTTATGAATTTTGTTCCACTGGCGACTGTTTGAGGTACAACAATAGCGGAAACGGTATTGGAGACTGTTGTTATTCCTGCTACAATGTCGGCTACATTGGCTGTTGCGGCAGACAAAGTTCCATTTGCAGGATTGAACTTTGTTGTAATGTTGGTGCCACAGATGCTGACAGTCGCTCCGCTCAAGTCTTCAATATCTCCGCTTTTTAATGTGATATTGACCTTTGCCAGCTTATGGGCAAAAATCAGAGAGACTGCTTCCTCCGTAACCGATGATGTAGTTGCAGTCCAAAGCAAGTCGCTGTTAATGTAATTCTCTTCGTTGCTTTGGTCCGTGCTTACCGAAAAATCATAACTTGTGCCACTCCATGCAGATCTGTATGGATGATAAGCAGTTATTGAAACATCCCCTTTTGCCCAATACAAAGCCTCTCCGGTGTTGGTCAAATCACCGTATGCGCCAACGTTCCAAGCTACATTCTTATGCTCGCTTCTGGCACCGGTTATGGTTACGCCTACTTGTTGCCCCTCGACAATCTGTGTAGATTGGCAATTCAGTGAAGCAACACGCGAAGGAGTGATCTCGCTGGTCAGTTTAATCAGGCTTGCTTGTTTTGGGAATTCAACCGAGTCGTCCGAACAGGAAATGACACCTGCCAAGGCTACCAAGACACATGCCAACAAATTACTCTTTTTCATAACTGTTATAATTTAAGGTTATTATATATAAAGGAATAAGGTGTCGCTAACAATGTGCTAAATCTACAAAAAAGTATTTAAATATTCACTAAAATTCAATCAATAATATATCTGGTAAGATTAAGAAAGGGCGAAGAGTGTCTATGTCTTATTGGAAGAATGGGAGAGACGTCAGTGATCATTGAAACTTTGTCCCATTGACGAACGTGTCAAAATATTAAACCACCAAACCCATAGCGAAGAGTTATGAGTAAGGTGGTTTCTTTTTTTTCTTCTTTATAGTAGGTCAGGACAGAAAAAGGTCATCCATTGTAATACAATTCTGCACCGTTTGAGCATATGGATTTTCAGTCAAGCCGTACGTTGTAATCATTGTCAGGTGAATCGCCTTTTTACTTCCGCTACCTACACGAAATGCCTCGATTTTCTGTCTTAATGCACTTTCATATTCTTTGGTGATAGTGTATTCTGCTTTAGAGTATTTAATCTCACATAAATTTACTATTTGGTCATTACGGTCTATAAGCAAATCTATTTGTGCGCCCGATAAACCTTTCTGTTCATCAGCCTTCTGCCTCCATGAATAGACATTGGTCAGCACACTTGAAATTCCAAGAGCGTTCTTGATGGATTGAATATGCTGCAAGCATATACGCTCATATGCCAAGCCCGACCAAGTGTGATATGTTGGTGAATTGAGTGAGATTGACCAAAAATGCTCATCATTCTGTTTGTTCATAGAGATAAACTGGAAATAGAACAATGTATAATTGTCTATCAGTTGGAATACAGCCTCTTTTACCGCCTTACCAATGCAGTTGTACTTTCTAATGAAACCACACCATTCCAGTTCGTTAAGCATGCGGGTCAAAGTACCATTGTCCGTAAGCTTTGCAGTTGCAATGATTTCGTTCCTGGACATTCCTGCTTTTTTTTCTCCAAGTGCAGTAACAATCTTAATGTATCCTTCGGGGTTCTTGAACAGCGATGCATACAGCATGTCAAACTCATCACGCAGTTCGCCGCCTTCTTTGAAAAACAGGTTATCGATATTCTGCGCAATACTCTGTCCTTTTTTAATATAGTTCCAATAATAGGGAATTCCACCTATTACCATATACGCCTCGACTATCTGCGCTCTGTTCAAGGAAAGGTTTCTACTATTAGAAAAAGCCTCACATTCCTTCAATGTAAATGGATTGAGCTTTATCCTTTTTGTCAATCTATTATGCAATCCTCCGTGGTTATTTATAATTTTCTCAACAATCCACGATGTAGCAGAGCCGCATACAATGAGAATAATGTCTTTTCTTGCAGTAGCCCATCCGTTCCAAAAGTATTCAAGAGCTGACAGAAAATCGGATTTTGGAGTGTCGAGCCAAGGAAGTTCGTCTATGAATACCAGTTTCTTTGCGTCGGTAGAGTTGTTAAGGAAATGCTTCAACTCCGAAAATGCTTGCAACCAATTTGATAATTTTGGTACTTTTATCGCTCCCTGCTCTATCAATGAATCTCTGAAACTGGTAAGCTGTATTTTGGAAGTGGAATTTGCCATTCCGGTATGTTGGAATGTGAATTTATAATTGAATGTCTCGCGTATCAGGTATGTCTTGCCAACTCGACGTCGACCATAAACTGCAACAAATTCTGAGTTGTCACTATTCATCACGCTCAACAGTTCTTTCTTCTCGTTTTCTCGTCCTATCAACATATTTCTTGACTTTTGGTTGATGCAAAAATAGACAAAAACATCAAGATAGCAAGCGGAATCTCATTTTTTTTAGCACATTCCGCTTGCTATCCCGCACAGCTCTCTCCATTTTCGCCGCCTTTAAGAAGGGTTGTATAACTCTCCTTTTTTGCCTTTTGAAATAACTTCCATTTCCTTATATCTGAAGAAATAATATTCCAAAGGAGCATTGATTGTGAAAAAAATGCTATATTTGCATTCGTCGGTGGGGAGAAATCCACCGTCGCAAGAAAGCATTTTGTTTAAGTCCTAACTTGTAAATTCGCCAAAATTATAAACCAGGGACAGAAGCAATCAATGCTCATTCTGTTTTGTATATGTACAATGCGGACTAAGTTGCCGTATATACACATATCAAAATGGACGTGGGAATATTGTTTCTTCTATGTTCGTTTGGTTAAGGCGTTTGGCGATGCCTGCAAGTTGATGGACGTAAGACACAAGTCTCACGTCTTTCTTGTTTTTATACCCCTTTATAAATCGCCAAGGTTCGGAGGCTTGCATGGTGGAAAATTAAATATGCGGAATTTACGTTTAAACAACGAAGTCATTAAGAATGCTGAAAAAATGCGGAAAGCAGTTAAAAATTTGCCGGCAGCAATTGTTTATGCAAACTTTTATAACACCACAAAAAAAGGGCTTACACGTAAAATGAGCATTGCTGAACTAACTAAAATATTAGACAACAGATTATCGACAGAATTGTCAAAATTAGGTAAGATAGGGGACAAAGTTAATAATCATTCTGTTGGATATTGTGCAGAAGTACATGCAGCAAACAATGTACTACAATGCGCAAACACAGCACATGTCAGACAAATACGTTTTTCATTAACAATTAGACCACGCACATTGCAGAAATTAAAATATTGTAAAAATTGCTTAACAGTATTCAACGTAAAAAATTAAAAAATATGTCTTATTCAGTAATAGAAGAGGAATGTAAAGATATTGATTGGTTTTGTATAATAGACAAATATCCAATACATGTTGCATCTGCCGGAGGCATCTTGCCAGAGATAATAAAA
>JAZNKR010000143.1:0-4717 GCA_045578665.1 Bacteroidaceae bacterium
TGTGAATATAATCCTTGCAGCGGCTGCATATAACTTCAAAAGAGCTATGAAAGCTCTTTTATTACTCATGCAAAAAATCAGAGAAATCCTAATTACTGATAGAATTTCTCTGAAAATGAATTTTTAAGGGACGACTAAATAGACTCAATCGACGACAAACCGAGCGCTATTCAAGCTCGCTTGAAAATAGCCGAGGTGCAAAGGAGATAAACACCGTTAAATAAGCCGAAATGAACAGCGCAAATATAGAATTATTTTCTAATAAAATTCAAACAGCTTCTAAGTTACTGAAACATTCTGTTTAGCTGCAAACGACGGTTTTTATCAAACAAGTGTTACTTTGACATTTAGGGCTATACATACTCCGCTTATACAAAATCATATCTAATTGACGTTATTATTATCAGCCTTGATTGCCGCCGAATAACCTACTATCTTCACCTCTTCGTGACCATGGTCGCCACAATCGTGCGACTCGCAGGAATATCCCGAATCGTCCACCTTGCCGGCGAGATAATCGCCGACCAGCTCGACAACATCGCCGCCGCAGCCGCGGATAGCCTTTATGCCATGCGCAGCCAACTTATTCTTCGCACCCTCGCCCATATTTCCGGCAAGCATCACCTCTACACCCAATTGCTGCAAATCGGCAGCAATCCCCGACTTGCAACCACAACCCTGCGGCGAAGGCAATTCGAAACTGTCGACAATCACATTCTCTTCAATGGTAAAGACCGTATAGTGGTCGCAATGGCCAAAATGGTCATCCACACGTCCATCTCTTGTAGGAACAGCTATTCTCATATTAAAAAAAAACTTTAGTAAAACAAATGGACCCGCAAATATAGCAGGCAATCGTGGGACAAAGGTAAAAAAAACTTGCATCAAATCAAATTAAACATTAGTTTTGTAATTCAATTGCACAATCATGAAGAACATATTATACTCAACAATCGTGGTGCTTTGCATAATGGCACTGGCAAGCTGCTCCACAAAACAGGTTGCTGTGCCAAGCAAAAGTTCCGTATCGCGAGCCACCAATTCGTACGAAAGATATATACTCACCTACTACCCCGTAGCAGTGGAACAGATGCACCGTCACAAGATACCGGCAAGCATCACACTCGCACAAGGACTGTTAGAATCGGGAGCAGGGAACAGCACCCTCACACGCAACTCCAACAACCACTTCGGCATAAAGGCACACGGCGGATGGACAGGCAAGACAACATCGCACATGGACAATGGCAAGATGTGCAAATTCCGCGTCTACAACAGCGCACGCGAATCATACGAAGACCACTCCCAATTCCTGAAAAAGGCAAGATATGCATCCCTCTTCGACCTGAAGCCCACCGACTACAAAGGCTGGGCACGCGGACTGAAGAGAGCAGGATATGCCGAAGACCCTGCATACCCCCAGAAGCTCATAAGCCTGATAGAGAGATACAATCTCCACGAATACGACTACTATTCGAAGAGGGATGTCGCTCCGTTGCTCGAAGGCAGCGCTGTGAACGACTTTGCCGGCATACGCCCCATATACCGCTCAAGCGACCTGCTCTACATTGTGGCAAACACCGGAGACACCTTCAAGTCACTTTCGAAAGAATTCGGCATCTCGCGCAGAAAACTGATAAAATACAACGACCTCTACAAGGATTACAATCTGAAGGCAGGCGACATAATATATCTCGAAAAGAAGAACAACAAAGCCACAAAGGAGTACCGTTTCCACACGACAGCAAACGGCGAGAGCCTCTACTCCATCTCACAGAAATATGGCATCAAGCTAAAGAAACTATACAAGATGAACCCCGAATACGAGAACTACACAAGACTGAAAGTAGGGGATGTAATAAACCTAAGATAACAGACAACACATGAAAACGATAATTTACAAGACCTGCGGCACCTGCTCACAACTGATTGAGGTAAGCGGAGAGAACGGCACCATTGCCGATGTAAAATTCTACGGCGGTTGCAACGGCAACCTCCAGGGTATAAGCAAACTCGTCAGAGGCATGAAGTACGAAGATGTGATAAAACGTCTCGACAACATCAGCTGTAACGGCAAGCCCACATCATGTCCCGACCAATTGTGCCGCGCCATCGAACAGTTGATGGCAGAAGAACAACAATAAGAAGCCATGATCAGCGACATCATAGAGAAAAAGAATATAGAAGCCCTGAGCCACCTGCTCACAGGGAGCAAGAGTTGCGTAATACTCTCCCACAGCCGCCCCGACGGCGACGCGATGGGCTCCTCGCTGGCATTGTACCATTTTCTGCAAGAGAATGGGAAGGCAGCAACCATCGTAGTACCCAACGACTACCCGTCCTTCCTCGCATGGATGCCGGGCATAGAGAATGTAATTGTATACGACAAAGGGCATGCCCCGGCAGAAGAGGCAATAAAGAGTGCCGACATCATCTTCTGTCTCGACTTCAACTCCCTCAGCCGCATCGACGAGACCGGGAAGAGCGTATCAGAAACATCGGCACCCAAAGTGCTCATCGACCACCACCTCTTCCCCGACGACATATTCGACATTGCAATATCCCACCCCGAAGCAAGCTCAACATCGGAACTTGTCTTCAGAGTCATCATGCAGATGGGCAGGACAGACTTGATAAGCCGCGAAGCAGCCGAGTGCATCTACACAGGCATAATGACCGACACAGGCAACTTCGCATATGCCTCATCGGGCAAGGACATTTACCACATAGTTGCCGAGCTCATATCCAAAGGCATCGACAAAGACATAATCTACCGCCGCGTATTCTACAACTACTCCTTCTGCCGCATGAGACTCATGGGATACATGATGTACGAAAAGCTCAAATACTACCCCGAGAAGAATGCCGCCCTGCTGACACTCACCTACGACGAACTGAAACGCTTCAACGGCGCCAAAGGAGACACGGAGGGTATTGTGAATATGCCCCTGCAGATAAAGGGCGTAAGATTCTCGTGTTTCCTGCGCGAAGAGAGCAAAGGCAAAATAAACGTATCGCTGCGCAGTGTAGACAATTTCCCCTGCAACGAAGTGGCAGCAAAGCTCTTCAACGGCGGCGGACACAAGAATGCCTCAGGCGGCGAAGTCCGCGGCACAATGGAGGATGCCGAGCAGCTCTTCATCAAAACATTGGAAGAATTTTCGGCAGAACTTACCGAATAACACCGGCAAACAGGCAAAAAACAGCAAAGAGCAACATCCAAAAGTTGCAACTGATTGTTTTTTAGTATATATTCGCAACAGCATTATAAACAAACAACAAACAATAAAGAACAATATGGTATCAGACGTAGAGAAAAACCTTGTTGTCGGCATAGATGTCGGCGGAACAGGAACCAAAATCGGCATTGTAGATGCACGTGGCGAAATCCTTGCACGCGACGAGAGTATAAAAACCCCAGAATATAAAGACTTCGAAGGCTTTGTAGACGCTATGAACGGCGTTGTACAGCGTCTTATAAAAGAAGTTGGCGCCGAAGGACGCATCCGCGGTATCGGTATAGGAGCGCCCAATGCCAACTACTATGCAGGCACCATCGAAGACGCACCCAACCTCCCCTGGAAAGGTGTACTTAAACTGTGCGAAGTATTTTCGGCAAAGGCAGGTGTACCCGTCTATGCCACAAACGATGCTAACGCAGCAGCCATCGGAGAGATGACCTACGGCACAGCCAAAGGTATGAAGAACTTCATTGTGATAACCCTCGGCACAGGTGTAGGCAGCGGCATTGTAATCAACGGGCAGCTGGTATATGGTTGCGACGGTTTTGCAGGCGAGCTCGGGCACGTCACCATGGTACGTGGCAAAGAGGGACGCAAATGCGGTTGCGGCTCACGCGGTTGTCTCGAGGCATACTGCTCTGCAACAGGTGTTGCACGCACAGCCAAAGAGATTCTCAAGAGCGACAAGACTCCCAGCGCACTGCGCGGCATCAAGAACATCACCTCATACGATGTGTACCTTGCAGCAAAGGCGGGCGACAAGATTGCAAAAGAGATATTCAAGCAGACAGGAACAATGCTTGGCGAAGCCATTGCCGACTTCATCAAGTTCTCGAGCCCCGAGGCAATCATCCTCTTCGGCGGTCTTACAAAGTCGGGCAAATATATCCTCGACCCTGTGAAGAAAGCAGTAGAGAAGAATGTGATGCCCATCTTCAAGGGAAAGGCAAAAATCCTCATCTCGCAGTTGAAAGACTCTGACGCAGCTATCCTCGGTGCAAGTGCTCTTGCATGGGAATAGACCGACCGTAAAGCATAGAAAAGCGGGAGTGCCATCAAAAGCACTCCCGCATTATTTTCATCGGTATCCGCTAAACGTAATTCAAACCTTTTGAACTGTACTTCGAGATTTACCACTTTTCTCAACCGGTTCCATTGTAGTTACCTCTGGATTTTCTTTTATTACTGTCCGATAAACAAGCTTAAGCCCTTAAGGTTCTATTCTTTAAGTTGCTACAAGCCCCATTGCTTCATTGAGAGGCTCATTGCTTCATTGATGCGCATTAAGCTTTTAGGCAGACTGCGCCAATGACTTTTGGAAAGAGGCGAGGACTGTTTGAGCTCATATGAAGTATGGGCGAGTTCCGCAGCCCCAAAAGTCATCAGCTGAGGCTGCCGTTAAGAAAGCGCCCATGCGCAGAGCTTTTTGGTTCTTTTTGTCGGCACAAAAAGAACGTAAACTTTGTTTAAATCAA
>JAZNKR010000144.1:0-11259 GCA_045578665.1 Bacteroidaceae bacterium
CCACCCACTTACCTGCCTGCTCTTCATCGAACATCTTTATGATATTCTCATAAGTCAACCCGGCAACGTAAAGAGCCTCATCCACCTTGCGTACAATCTCCATAAATTCTGCATCAGCTTCAAGCATATTCCACAAACGACTGTCTGGTCCGGCATAATAAGGTTGCCCGTCAGCACCTATAGTAGTACGTATAGCATTCCAAGGCACAACAAGCTTACCTTCATTGGTCAAACCATTAACAGTGTCATTATCGTAAAGAATGAAGTACCAAATAAGCCCATCCTCACTTGTAAGCATGGCATTCTTCACAGGCTGGTCTACAGCACCGAATCTCATCAAATAGATATAGTATGAAGCCACTTTGTAAACATCAAGATGTTGCCACTTCTCTCTCGCAAAGTTAGCTTGTGATACACCTGACATCCATTGGCAGAAAGTCTTTAGGTTAGCAGTATTAGGTGTTTTGGTATCGGGGTAGCGACTTTCAAAAGCTTCGCTCCATCCCTTGTCGAAGTTCTCGGATGTTGTAAACAACGCCAAAGCATTACCGTTGTTAAGTACCTCCCAACACTGCATCTTCGAATCATCAAAACCGGGGATACCTTCAAAACCAAATACAGACGGGGTAGATTTATCGTTATTGAAATTGTACTTACCTATAAAAATAAGAGGGTCGTTGGGTGTCAATCTGTAGAACAGCAGAATAGGGAATCCGTCAATTGTAGTTCTGACATCATACTTAAACCCATTAGCAATGGCTGCCTTCTGCGCACCTGTACGGAAAACATATTCTCCGTCAATAGTTGCGTTCATCAGTATATCATTCCATAAACGCGCAATACCTGTATTATGAGTTCCTGAACTTTCTGCATAGTCGGCTTTTAAACACCAACAATCCACCCTCTGCGCATTAGGCTTGAACGCATACAATCTATCAGGAACAATATTACCTTTTGAATCATAGCATACAGTAGAATCGACCTTATTGCTATAAGGACGGAAATTCTTCTTAGGGTAACCCATAGAAGAAGTACCCTGCGGACGGAATGCAGCAGACTTCCAAGAGAAACTAAGTTCGGGATTCTGCAAGTTCTTGTAGTCGATATCTACAATAATCTGCTTGTTCTTATCAGTAGTACTTTCAAGTGCAGGAATATCACCTGTAATAATCATATAAGGCAATCTGCCCGCCATTTTCTCAGGCTCAAATGTATAAGTACCCTCTGCGTACACATCATTACGTTCATAAATCTCCGTCATCTCCTTGATGCTGTCTCGATAGAGATTATAATTATTAAGCAACTGGTCTGCTGTCAGAGCAGCATCATAGATACGCACATATTTCAGTTTCACCAGTGCATCCTTAGAACCTTTGAAAAGAATAGTTTTGTCAGAAGAATATCTATCTGTAGCCGCCCATGAAGTACCACGTGCATACTTCCCGTTTATATGGATGAACGACATACATTTGTTTGTTGCACCCGTAGCTTTGTTTATCACAAAAGCCACCCTGATAAACTCATTAGGCTTGAACGAAGTCTCAATTGCAACACCTCCCTCTGAATAAAGAGCTACAGATGTAGCAGTAATTAGAATACCTGCACCTGTCGTTGAGTTACGTAAATCACAGATAACAGCATTGTCATCATTGACATTGGCTGTTGTAAACTCAATCTCAATAGTTTTTCCAAGCTGAGTGGGATTACCAGACAAAGGAGCCAAATCAATACCAAACTCAGCACCATCGTTAATCAACAGGCAGTTATCTACCCACCCCGAAGTATTGTTCCAGTTGAATCCTTTGAATGTTCCAGTATAATCTCCATAAGACCAACTATCTTTATCAACGGAGTTGTTGCTCTTTCCTATAGCACAGAAATCAAGTTGCAGAGCATCGGTAATCTCCTCTATCTTCATAGTTGTAGGAGCAACCTCAGCATTTATTACCGAAGAACCATCTGCCGTAACAATAGAAATAGTAGCTGCCCCATCCTTCGATGGAGTCAATGTAAAGCTATTCACAACACCATTCTCCGAAACGATACTTCCGAGAACAGTATCATCCAGCTTAATATTGACATCAACTCCCGAAGAATCCTGCGAGTAAGTTGCGAATCTCAATGTATAAGGTACATACTGCACAAGGCCGTACAATGTTCTTGAAGTAAGAACACCATACTTCGATGGCACAGTCATAGCAATAGCCGTGATTGTATCCCTGTTCAATCCCGTATTGACGATAATCTCTCGATAAAGAACATCCGAGTAGAACTTCTCTCCCTCAACAAGAGTATAAGCCCTCATCTGCAAAGTATGCACCCCATGCGAGAGATTATCAAGAGTGATATACTTTGTCCTCGAAACCTCCACATCTACAACCTCATCTTCATTCTTTACAAAATCAAGCAGTTCACCATCGAGATACCACTCTACAACCTTAGTGCCATAGCCTTTTACAGAGAAAGGCACCGCCATAGTCTGTGAACCATTTCTGAGGTCATACACCTGCGAAACATCAAGGCCGTTTGTAATCTCCAGCTCAACCACCTGATAAGTAACAGCAACAGTTGTAGCCGCGAGTGTAGTTTGTCCCTGTATAGCGATGGTGATGTTGTTCGTACCCTCCGACAAATATTTATCTATATTGAAATGCACGCTTCGTCCTGCGGCATACTGTTCGGTTACAGTCTGTTTTACTGTACCCTTTCTAAAAGTATAGGTACAGATAACACCCTCTCCTGTAGATTGCCCGCTTTTGTTCTCAACATCGAAACTAAAGTCAATATAATGTCCTGTTGTACCTGCCGGCACCGCATTGTATGCCGGTGATTCAAGGATGATTTTTGCCGTATAGTTAAACGGGGCGTCAAATGAAGCTATAATCAGCTCCACCTTTGTTGTGTCATTCAGATAATCATCCCTTGTCTCCTCATCAGAAAACACAAGATACCTATTGTTCGTAGTATCATAATAGAAGCATCCCGCCTTGCTGTTGAGGCTGCTTTTCAAGAACTCTTCGATGCGAGTACCGCGCACCGGTAAATTCCCAGTCGATGCGTCGCCGTCCCACTTGGTGTTTTTCCCAATGGGCTTATCGTACATTTCTTCTGCCATAATTTTAATTTATCATTTATCCTTTCCAAGCGTCATCACCACGCCACGGCTTGTCTCCACGCCAGTACCCTGCCCCAAAGCAACTGCGTATGGCCTGCCAGACAGCTTTCATACCAAGACTGACCTCTTTGATAAGCTGCCCGCCAATGGTCATACGAAACTGATTCCTACCTATTTTCATTTTATCGTCTCAAGTGCCAGTAAAACAAACATCTCAGTGTTTCAGCATCAGTATAGAAAGAAGGTGCCGGCTGATTTATGATCTCTTCGAGGAGCGTATAATTGGCACGTCGCACACCGTGTTGCCTTTTATACCTCCTCAAAGCGACAAACCGGCGATGCAATTCTTCATACATAGCTATTGTATTCTTTTGACGTAGCGGGATTTTTTCCCCTCTTTCGAGAAGAGAAACGAATCGCCGCGCATTTTCAAAAGAGACATAGAACCGTGGCGCAGGCTTCGCAGCAGCAATTTTCATGACATCTCCCATTTTTTTTTCGTAATGCTCGCGCATAACCTTGAAAACAACCTCTGCGAAGTCGGTTGCTTTCTGTTCCTTAATTTTAGCCATCAAATAAAATCAAAAATTATTACAGTGTCCTTTGTATTAGTAAGCTTATAAAAACAGCCGTTGTCCGAATCTCTGTGTCGTCTGGCATATCTTTCTGGCAGTGGAAGCCAATCAAGCAGAGTCTTTGCGTTGGCTCTCGCCCACGTTAGCGACCAATATGAAAAATAATATTTAAAACAACGGTCTGTATACCAGTCCTCAGTCCCAGGGATACCATTCTTCGATGTCGAGTGCAGAACCATCGAATCCGACACATACTTACTCTCCAGTAAAGCGATAAGAACTTCAAATCTCTCGTTATCCTCTGCGAAAATGAAATTGTTGTCAAGCGCCACATGGAAGTACGCAGGGTCTTCAGGAGTAGCCAACTTGCTTAAATTTTTCAGGATGTGAAGCAATGTCGCTTGATAAGTAAACAGACCATGCGAAATATGCCAATCCCCGGCATAATATGTAACCTGGAAATCGAAAAACCTCACTCCACACTCCCATTGTTCATGGATAGTCTTATCCTGGCAGCGGGAGGTTAATCTGTTGAGCCAGTTCAGAGGCTTCTGCCACCATACGAGATTGCCGTATGTAGCACTGTTATGTGTCCCAAATATCATAGCTGTTATTTTTAATTAAGGGGGTTAGGTCCGCGGCCAATAGCACATGCGAGATGCCAATATCCATGGTCAGTAGGGGCATCATCCTCTGGTGACCAAGATTTCATAGGCCAATAGTTCCCACCGTATTCTCTGTTGATATACAACGCAACATCATCCACAAAGACATCTTCAAGTGCTCTTATGTATTGATTCTTTGGATTATGATTGTGGTTGCCGGCATTCGGCATCGTACAAGCTATAGGATATATCTGCCTGTTCCTGCATATGGACAAGAACTCATCGAAGGCATTCTTCCATTGTGTGTTAATACTTGTTCCTGAATCCGACTCATAGAATCCTGCCTGCCATATGGCAGCCTTAGGCTTCCACATATCGATATAAACTTTGAAGGCCTGCAGAATCTCTGTTGATGCAGCTTTTTCAGCTCCTATGAATATATCTTTCGTTGCGGTGTTCACGCCTGTACATGCCTTAGTGAAATTACCGAAAATAGCAATGTCCCCCAATTGAGTATAATACACCAGTTCGCAGTTGTCAATATTCTCTAAAGCTGTTAATTTTACATCCATCATCGTGGTTGCCGGATGTTTGACGACATTCATAATCCGCTGAAAAAAGTCTGTCATTGCAACTTTCACGCCCGAATACAAATTATACGATGGAGCTACTGTTATAGTAACATTTGAATTGTTTGTATCAACAGCGGCATGGGCATATGTAGCACCGTTATAAGTGATTTTTAGTGCCTGATTTTGAAAGGTGATTGTCATTCCCGCAAATTCAAGTTTATATGTCACCAACTTAAAGACATTCACTCGTACGCAGTATCCCAGCGGGTATTTATTATCAGGGACAAAGAATACAGGAACTTTAAGTGTTATAGTATCACCGGCATTCAATGTCTTTCTTTGGCTGATTTTGTTACTGCCAAAAGAGGGATTATTTTCCCATTTTGTTTTATTAGGATTAATGCAAATCATACATATATAAAATTAAAGATTTCATCAAAAGCAGTTTCTGTAGGGGAAAGCGTGTCCTCATCCCAATACCAACTGTGCCAATAAGTGCTATTCTCTGTACCGTTGATGTACAATGCGACATCAATCACATCCACATTCAAAGATCTGATATATTCGTTTTTGGCCACATTCGAATAAACCGATGTATTAGGCAGAGTGCACACCACAGGTCGAATACCACAATCACTACATGTTTTTAGGAATCCATCCAACGAATGCCTGTAGACATCATCAGCCTCATGCAGGCCGACGAACCATACTATTTCAGATGGCACGACATAGTTGAGCACATAACGCATCAATTCAAGTGCCTCCGACGACGTCATGGATTTGAACCCAATACAATCAGCACAAGCAACGTATGTGGGACTGTTGGCAAAGGCTAAATTTCCAGTCGATATAAAAAAATTCGATTTTAGCATACACGAGGAGAACACCCCCGAATCCTGTGTTGCAACAGAGAGTCGTGCAACTTCGTCAGGTCGCAGCAGCGTGAAATAAAAATGTGCGGAATTATTACCCGAAAAGCACTGTACACAAAGACTTTGACGAATAATATCATATCTCATGATAAGGTCCAACCGGCCACGGAAAAACCCTCCTGTGTAGTCATCCCATATATACTCATGTGTCTCTTTTGGATCCTCCAGGTCATCGACAAAGAACTCCATTCTATCCGAATATACAACAAACTTAAAAGCCGACCCCAACTTCACGGTAATAGGCGCAAAACTATCTATATTGGCAGTAAAACGATAATGTACATGTTTTGACGCAGGAATATGTCTCACCGAAATACTCTTCGATGCATCCAGTCTCGGCAAAAACTCTCTACAAATAGTCGACTTTCCGCTCATCGCGGCAACCCTTTTTCTTAGTCGGGCAAATTCGCTATCCTCACCATCCTCTACATAATCCTTGTCCTCGATGATATAAAGAGTGTCCTTTCTGAGCTCGCCGTTAGCCTCCATCTCCTTGTGTTGCGCGTCGGTAACAGTCTCAAGGCTGCGTACACTGTTTGAGATGATCGTTTGAGCGAGCACATCACTTATCTTTTTATCAAGTGTTGCTACAGTCGTTGTATCGTAAAGAACGCTCCAAGCACCCCAATGCCCTTTTTCTCGTTTACGTTGCAGCATCGAGTACCTGCCATCCGTAATTCCCAATGTACCATCATTCAGCAGGAAGGTACCGGAAACTATCTGCACAATAACATCAAGCGAACTCGACAGCAGGATATTCTTTATTTCAATATCACGGTCATTATACTTTACGCGAAAAAAACCGAACCCCTTACCTACAATGCTTGCATTATATGTCAAATTGTCAAGTAGTTCGTTTAATTCATCGACAGAGGAAACTTTGCCCAGGAATTTGAATGCATCAGTCGACGAATCGCTATTCAGAGATTCGCCTTTCAAGCGAGACAACAGTTCCTTTTCAGCATTCCCGGCACGGGTAGCCTCCTTCGAAATAGAATCTGCAATCGATTGCATGATTGTAGGAGTGAATGCGCCAGCGTAAAGGCCTTCAGCCCCTTTTATTTGCACACGTTTTTCAGTAACATTGCCCTCAGCATCAACAATATTGAACTTCAATGTTATGCTATCAGCCGAATATGCGACATCGAATGTTTCTGCATCAATCTTAAGCCGAGGATTTGTTGATAGCAAATTGCGTATAATTTCAACAAGCACCCCACCAACACGTACTGCTGTGTTTTCCCCGCCAATTTCCGCATCTCTGATTTCGACGGCATTCCCTAGAATTTCATCAAGTTTCTTTATATCCATATATATTTTTTATTCGAAATAAATACTCTCTAAAAACACATAAAAAGACACCTATTTTTTAAGAGCGGCACGCCCATCGGAGAGCACATCACAAATAGTATTCACAACATCATGCTGGTATAGTTCAGCCATCGCCCGCTGAAGAACCAACACAGAGGAATACAATCGCGGGGTAAACCAGTTCCTGCGCTTACGAGGCTTGCCAAGCTTATGTTTCTTACGATATTCCGGATCGAGAAACTCAAGATTACCACCATTCCCTCTTTTATATCCATTGCCTACACCGTAAGCCTGGTATATACCGTATGACAAAAATTTAAGCAATGAAGAATTTTCACTTGATTTACCAGAAAGTTCGCCGACCAAAGCGCCGGTATTGACAACCCCATATCTGAAGATCTTCTCTTTCCAGATGGTAATCATCATCTCCGTCCACCCCCTGATATACTCTTCTTGACTTTTATCTGCTATTTTTCCCATTCGTCAGCATTATAACAAAGATTCTCAGGCTCCGAGACCTCAACTATGAAATACAGGCCTGTGCATCCACTGAACATATATCGTCCATATTCCCTATACAGGATATTATCCGTCTTCAGATACGTGAGTTTCGTATTTGTCTCTTTATCCCTAAGCAGACGAGAAACAATCTGCTTGAACAACCGTCGGCAAATGGCCAACTGTTCAGCCCGATCTTTCATATCATCTATTCTATAGCGACGCATAAGCGACACAGTGAACAAGCGCTGATGGTAATAGCCACCACCTTTGCCTTTGAACTCTTGTCCCTCCGTGGTATCATCGAAAATAAAGAAGCTGTTCTCTTTGCGGAACTGCGCAATAGCCTCTTCTATATTCTCAGGACCGGAACAGGCACAGAAACGGAACCCCTCCGCCGCACACAATTTGTTCTTGGCTGCGATATCCCGGAAATACTCTTCTGCATTAAACAATCCCATAGCTATTATTTTTTCATTGATTTCTTAAATTCCTCTGCTTCGCGAGCTTTGGCATTCAGTTCTTCCAATGCACGCCATGTATCGATTGCCAACACCTCCTGTTCTTTGGTAACATCACCACCTGTGAGAGCACGTATCTGCGCATTCATCGCTTCCTTAACCGAAGCAGGGGCACCCGAGAGAGGGCGAAAAAAGTCCGGGAATTCACGCGCAAAAAGAGACTTGACTTGAGTAAACCATTGTACTATACCGAAGCGTTCATGAGGTTGCACCGCGGCAACATCCTCCTCAAAGATTATATCAGCCATCCTGACAACAGCATCTTTGTTTTTGCTCATCAAGAAACCTTGATAGAGGTTTTCCAACATTATATAAGTTTCGAATGGAACACCATGCAGCATCGCATCAATACTCTTCCTACCCTCAGTAAGCAAGACCGGTGTATTTCCCGGTTCGAGTACCCATTCAAGAGCATCACACATAGCAGTGAACTCATCAACCGACAAGTCAATGGAATCTTGTCTATCCCCCCCAATCAATATACAGTGATAATTGCCGGATTCCTGTCGGCGCACAATAATCAGATTTGCAAAGAAGCAGACAATGCGTACCAAAGCATAGTCAGATGAATAAGCCGAAAGGAAAACAAGCACACATTTCAATTGTTTCTGAGTCAGCTCACTCCACGACTTCGGGAAGGAAAAGTTCAGCACGTTACCCGAAGAAGAAGCAGGGATCATCATTTTTGTTTTCATAAAATTCGGATTTTATAGCTCTATACGCCGATGAATTTTCAAATGTCGGGAACTCCGAAAGATTGTTAAGCAAGAACCGCACAATGGAACCTTTCAGGCGCTCTACCTCATAAGGTAGCGCATCACCGATGTCGGCAGAAATATACTGCTCGACAAGCCTTACAAGCAACAGCTGCTTAGAGGAACATTTCGCGGTCCTTATGGCAGTGAGCAACTCGTCTATAATCTCATCGCCGATGCAATCCCTCAATGTACCCTCCGACAGTCCTATAATCGGGAACAACCCATCCAAATCACTGCGATGCGCATTAGGACGTCCACATTTACGTAACTGCTTCCCGCTCCAGAAAAACGAAGAAAACAGTCGCACCGCAGTGTCCGAATTGTTCCATTTGTCTTCAAAACGTAGCAATTTCAGTGCATCATCGATGCTATCCTCATATGCCGCCTTCACAGCACTCTGCAATCGATTCACCCTGTCGGCACTTGCCGGCACCACATTCGATGTACTGACGACACCGAATCCAGTAGGGGTAAGCACAAGATCGAGGTGCGGGATAGCAACCAGATAGGCATACAAACAGACAGCCCTCCCAACGAAGAACATGACAGAGTCAGAGTATGTGCAATCAGACAAACCCAAATAATCAGCTACATATTGTTCAGCCACCTCCAGTTCCGTAGTGATAGCGTCAAAAACAGCATTGTCGGCATTTGTAGCAGAAGAACAATGCTTTTCAAAAATCTCTTGAGTAATATTAAGTTTAGTCATCGTTAGGATTTTTTTCTGTGTCATTATTCATCGACACCTTTTTGGCATCGTTCTTTTTATCAAGTGTAGTCAACATAATCAAAGGCACATCAGGATACACCTTCTCACTCCATCCGTTGAAGCCAAGAACCACGTTATGTGGTTTAGCGAGGATGTCATGGGGAGCCTTTTCAAGAGCCTGTTTGAGTGTAAAAAGCTCTCGCTTGTCGCTGCCCGAGTTGTTCGTCTGCGACTTACCCGGGACAGCACCGACAAGATTAGGATGTATATTCTCGGCAAAACAGAGTGTATTCGTCGCCTCCTGCACATCATCGGACCAATCGCCACCCTCCTTATTACTATCGATACAGTTGATTTTAATCATCGAAATCTCCTTGCCGTCAGGATTTTGATAAAAACCCGAAATCCAAACCTTGCCACTGTTTTCAATACCCGTAACAAAATTCTTGATATTCTCATATTCGGTTTTAATTCGTTTTTTCTTCTCTTCGAGGTCGTATATTCCCTCATTTACACAAATCTGTTCCCAGTAATCTTTGTGCACTTCCACATGATATTTGATGCTTGTAGAATAACGCAGCTTAGCCTTTTTGCCGACACCTATCAATCGCTTTATATCGAACCAATCGCCACGGAAGATAGATGTGTAGTAAGGAACAGGATAGTATTGCATACCCGGGGTCGGAAAACGAGAAACAATGGCGAATTTATTCTCCTTTGTCCTTTCCCGGCATAGGCCGTCCCGTCCAGGTTCCTTACCCAACAAAATCATCAAGTCGCCCAACGGATCCTTCTGATCGAGCAAGGTAATCACCTCGACATTACACCCATTGACGACCCCATCTCTGAAATTACCATAAAACAGGTGATGAATCCTTCCGTTATCATCGGCCTCCTCGAACCTGCAATAGCAAGCCTCTTTATGGCGAATCTGTACAATCCTTTCTCTGTCCTTAGAAAGGATAATGACAGCTACTGAAAAAAAGAAATATTTCATGTCGGTAATCTGCTCAAGGAAGAACTCTTGCAGACTGTTCTGGAGAAAGAAAGATTTTATTTCTTTATCCTTTGTCGGTTTATCAGTCTCATAGTCCATATACTGCAGTCCGTTGCCATAGCAAGTGAGTATATTAAAAAATTTATTCTGGGAAAGAATCTCGTCCCTGCTTATATGCCTTATGATATTGTACGGCAGCTGGTCGTCGGCTCCAAATGGAATGTACTTATAATTTGTCCCGGCAATGGGGCGTGCATTCCCGACAACATCCTCGTCGAACACAGTGGCAGAGTCTGAAACAGTCTCTACACTGCATTGCACCGAATTTGTAATCTCAAACACTTGAGTGCCGGGAATCCATTGATCATTTGTTTTCATCTGTATATTGTTTTTCCGTTTATTTCAAAAAGAGTAACATCTCTGAATTCACGTATCTCACCATTAGGGAAACGCACCTTGTGCGTACCACCGCGGCGATAAGCCGAGAAGCAGACTACATCGGTATAAGTGAGGATATCCCCGGTAGAGAGTTTCCAAAGCCTCAAGTCCACAGGGTTCTTGCTCTCCAGCAATGTAATGGCATCCTTGAAATGTATTGTCTTCTTCATTAGTTGAATGTATTATCGAATGTACTATCAAAGAGTTTAGGCGGTCTGTTCGGCACGA
>JAZNKR010000145.1:0-24806 GCA_045578665.1 Bacteroidaceae bacterium
GACTGTTTGAGCGAGCGTAGCGAGTGAGTTCCGCAGCCCCAAAAGTCATCAGCTGAGGCTGCCGTTAAGAAAGCGCCCATGCGCAGAGTTTTTTGGTTCTTTTTGTCGGCACAAAAAGAACGTAAACTTTGTTTAAATCAAGATAACTACAAACTGCCATTAAATAAATACTGTTTAGCCAAAAACAATTAGAAATTTTACCGGACACTAATAATATAGAAATCATGTCAAATACAACAAATAAGGCCTACGCACGATAGTGCGTAAGCCTTATTCTTTAATATAGTTATTGTTTTATCGTCCTGCTGATGTAAGGCGCAGTTTATAGCTTTTCTGTTTCTTTGCGATGCGGTATTTTTCGATAGTGTCCACATCGTAGCCGCAACTTGCATTGCCGACACCTCTGACAGCTGCATCGAGGTGGAGAACAACATAGGGCGATTTTTCTGCTTGCCACAGGTGGTTCGCCTTCATGAGTGCGGCATCGGTGTAGCGGAGTGCCGAGAATGAGCAGTCGCCGTCGAGCACCTTGATGTTTACACCCACACCGCGATCATTGGTGAGAGTGAGTTCGCGCAATCCTTCGCGGTTGCCGCAACTTTGAGGTTTCACATACTTGCCTCCAATCTCATCCACGGTGGTATTGTATTGTCCTATCATTGTGCCGGCTTTGCGGTCGTTGTAGTTTTCCCACGGACCATATGCGTAGTAGTCTACATTGCTGTATTCGGGGTTGAGGTACGAAACGAGTCCGAGGCGGCGCAGTCTGTCGCTCTTGGGGTCGAATTCTGTTTCAATGTCCATGTATCCTTTCACATGCAGAGTGTAAACAGTTGTGGTGCCACACAGCTTGCCGCCGCGTTTTACCGTTATCTGCATTGCCTCGCCTTTGTTGAGTTGTGCGAAGGAAATCTCAGCGGTGGAGTCGTTTGCGGCATCGGTGTAGGGGTAGCGGTCGTTCTCTATCCATCTGTGGTTGTCGTAGACGAAGCTCTTGGCGCCATCTATGATGTTGCTGCCTCTGATGTTTAGGGCGGTGAGTGCGCCGTCGGTAGCATCCCACGATGCTGTGATGTTGCGACCCGATACGGTGATTGTGTTACCCGAATATGCAAGTTTCATCTCCTGTCTCTTCTCGGTCGATGCTGTTGTCCGGGCAATCATTTTCAGAAGTCTCTCTTCGAGGATTTTTCCACCGTCGGCTATGACGGTTGTCTCTGCAGGTGAATCTATCGCCTTTTCGCTTCTTCTTGCCTTGCGCTTGGCGATGGCAAACTGACAGCCTGTTTCAATGTGGCCTGCTTCGCACCAGCGTGTGGCATTGCGGCGCACAAGGAAGATGTTGAGCAACATTTCGTCCTTGTCGTATTTGAACTTGTTGTATTTGAGGTTGAGTGTAAGTGTCTCGCCTGGTTTGGTCGATGGCAACTCAATCTTTCTGTCCTTTACAGTGTAACCATTCTTCAACGATTGTGTCAGCAGTACAAATTCGTTGAGGTCGGTGAAGTCGTATTTGTTCAGTATCTCTACAGTTGCGTAGCCATGTTCGCGGTCGATGGATACCAGCTTGAAGTCTACGTAGTCGTATGCACCCTTCACCTCCTTGAGCTTAGGAGTCTCTTCGCGTGTGGCAGTAACGATGCCGTTTGAGCAGAAGTTGCCTTGGTGGGGACCGGGGTAGTCGTATCCTGTGTGGAGACGTCCCTCGTATGTGCCGGCTTTTATCTCTGCCGGGTCGTATATTGCCTGGTCTACCCAGTCCCATATACAGCCTCCGGCTGTGGCATTGCTGGCTTCGATTATCTCCCAATACTCGGTGAGGTTGCCGATGGCGTTACCCATGGAGTGGGCATATTCGCAGATGAACATCGGTTTGTCGAGGTTGCTGGTGTTTTCGCGCATCCATGCCATTCCGGGGTACATTTTCGAGTACATGTCGCTGTAGTCACCTCCGCCGAAGGGACGTCCGTTGCCACGGGTACCTTCGTAGTGTACGGGGCGGTCGTCGAGGCGTTTGGCAGCTTCGTAGCAATATTTGAAGTTCTTGCCGTGTCCAGCTTCGTTACCGAGACTCCAGAATATTACACTCGGATGGTTCCTGTCGCGCAGTACCATGCGGTCTATTCTGTCAACGAACGAGGGTATCCACGAGGGCATGTTGCTTATCGACTGGTTGGCGTGGTCTTCGAGGTCGGCCTCGTCCATGCAGTAGAGTCCGTAGTAGTCGAACATTGCGTACATGCGTGCGGCGTTGGGGTAGTGCGAGGTGCGGATGGTGTTGATGTTGTTGCGTTTCATCAGCAATACATCTTCGAGCATCGATTCTGTGGGTACGGCGCGGCCGTAGAGGGGGTGTGAGTCATGACGGTTGACACCCTTGAACATTATGCGCTCGCCGTTGACGAGTATCTGCGAGTTTTTTATCTCTATGTGGCGGAAGCCGTAGTAGGTGGAGAATGCCATTTCGCATTTGCCGTCGGCTGAGCCGTCGCGCTGCTCGATGTCCACTTTGTAGAGATTGGGATATTCGGCACTCCAACGCTGTACCTTTTCGAGTATGGGGATGCTGACACTGCATTTGGCCAGTGTATCATCAGCAGCGATAGGTCTGAGGGCTTCTGCTGCACCGACCGGTTTACCTTCGGGGTTATATACTTTTATTACATAGTATTTTTTTGCCTGTCTGCGGTCGCGGTTGTCAAATTCGAGTGCTACGTTCAGTTTTACCGACGCATCGGCATCGGATGGTGCGGACTGCAATCCCTCTGTTGTCAGACAGTGGTCGCGTACCCACACTTTGGGTACGTTGTAGAGATATACATCGCGGAAGATGCCGCTCATGCGGAACATGTCCTGACATTCGAGGTACGAGCCGTCGCTCCAGCGGAACACTTGAACAGCGAGGCGGTTATCTCCCTTGCGCAGATATTTTGTGAGGTCGAATTCGGCTACGTTGTTGGCACCCTGTGTGTATCCTACGAAATTGCCGTTGAGGTAGATAAGGGCTGCGCTGTATATGCCGCCGAAATGTATGAATGTGCGTTTACCCTCCCAATTTTCGGGGATTGTGAATGTGCGCACGTATGAGCCTACGGGGTTAATGCCGTAGTTCTTGCCGCCGTCGTTGTAGTAGGGGCGTGCCTTTATGAATGGAGGTGTGTTTGCATGGGGATATTCCACGTTGCAGTAGATGGGGCGGTCATATCCGTGCATTTCCCAGTTCGAGGGTACGGGTATTTCGTCCCATGAGGATACATCGAAGCTCTCCTTGTAGAATTCTGTGGGACGTTTCGAGGGTTCGTCGACGAGGTTGAACTTCCACATCCCGTTGAGCGACTGTACAAGTGAACTTTTTGTCTCTGTCCAGGGGGTGCGGTAGTATGCTGTGTCGGCGTGCATCTCCTCTGTGGTGCTGTAGGGCATATATGTGGCGTTGCCGCGCTCTTTGTTGATGGCGAATACTTTTTCGTCCTCCCACCACGGCTGTTCAATCTTGGGCTTTTCGACTGCGCTGAAGCGGAACCACGACTCTTTGCCGGCCTCCTCTTTTGCTACGCGGATGAGACGGTTGTCCTTTGCAGCGTAGACGTATGCGCTTTTTGCGGGGTTGGCAGATGCTATCTGATATACTCCGCTCTCGCCTTTTACGGGGATGAAGTTGAACTTGGCGTTGTTCCACACTCCCTGTTCGGCGGGCCACTGGAGCAGATGCTTGATTGATGTGTTGCCGCCGCCGTCGTCGAAGTTCTGTGTGTAATATACTCCGCCGATGACACGTGTCGATGCGTCGGGCATTGTGATGCTCCAGTATTGTCCGCGGTTGAGCTCGTCGCTCTTTTCGAGGCGGATGGCGGCGTTGTTCTCTGAATTGTCGCCGTTGCCGAGTACCATTGTGGCGTCTGTTGCCGATACTATGTGGTAGGCTTGTTCGGGATCGAATCCGGCTACATCGCTTTTTACTATTTCGAAGTGTGCAGCCTTGTCATTTTTAAGACCGCTTTTTGCTGCAAGCACAAGTGCCTCTTTGCCGGTGGCCCGAATTGCCATGTCGGGGCGGTTGGCTGCAACAAGCAGATAGGTGTTTGCTGCTACGGGTTCGAGTTTCCACAACTGCGACTCGTCGCTACCGTTATTTTCGGCAAGCGCTATCTTGCCGTCGCCCGTCGCATGGATGGCGAGGTTGTCAAAGGGGTTCATCAGTCGGTAACTGCCCGAAAGGTCGTTGATGTTCCACAGATGCGTAGATGTGCATTCGTCGGGATTGCTGAGCTTTACGCTTGCTCCGCTTTTGCTCTCGGAGTAGTTGACTACCGTCGAGGGGTATTTCTTCGAGCGTATGAGATAGAGTCCGCCTTTTTCGAAGAGAACCTCTGCATTTGTCGGCACTGTTCCGATGATGAGGGCTATCAATAGAGCCGAAATAGTGTTGGTGATTTTCATATCCGGATTGTTTTTATTGGTCTTCTGTTCTTTAAAAGAGACGACGAGACTGTGTCAAATGGTCTTGGCACAGTCTCGTTCTATCGGTTTTACCTGTTACTGTTTGCCGTGAAGTTATTTTACTGCCTTGAAGCTCATGTCGAGTCCCTTCACCGAGTGGGTGAGTGCACCTACCGAAATGAAGTCCACTCCGCAGAGTGCATAGTCGCGCAGGGTGTCGAATGTTATTCCGCCCGATGATTCTGTCTCGAAGCGTCCGCCTACCATTTCCACTGCCTTGCGTGTGGCTGTGGTGTCGAAGTTGTCGAACATTATGCGGTCTACTCCGCCGAGGTCGAGCACCTGTTGCAGTTCGTCGAAGTTGCGCACTTCAATCTCTATCTTCAGCTCTTTGCCCTTCTCCTTGCAATACTCTTTGGCACGCTCTATCGCCTGCTTTATTCCGCCTGCAAAGTCCACGTGGTTGTCTTTAAGCAGAATCATGTCGAAGAGACCTATTCTGTGGTTTACGCCGCCACCGATTTTCACAGCCTCTTTCTCCATTATTCTCATACCGGGTGTTGTCTTGCGTGTGTCGAGTACGCGTGTGTTTGTACCTTCGAGCTGTTTTACATATTTGCGTGTCATTGTGGCAATGCCGCTCATGCGCTGCATCACATTGAGCATCAGTCGTTCTGTCTGTAGCAGTGAACGCACCTTGCCCGATACGCGCATTGCAATGTCGCCCTTTTTCACCTCGGTGCCGTCTTCCATGAGCACCTCAACCTTCAGCTCCTTGTCGAAGTGTGCAAAGATGCGCTTTGCCATCTCTATACCTGCAAGCACACCATCCTCTTTGATGATGAGGATATTCTCGCCCATTGCATCTTCGGGGATTGAAGAGAGTGTAGTGTGGTCGCCGTCGCCTATATCTTCTGCAAATGATAGTTCTATGAGTTTCTCGATAAGTTCTTCTTTTACGTCCATAGTAGTAAATTTATATAATTATGTGCGAAGATAATCAAAAAATCGAAAGTGTGTCCCATAAACCGGCTAAAATGTATACAAGGTGCTGTTTTTGGAGGTTAGATGGTATATCTCATCAAGTTTCTCCACTATGCATAACCGTGCATGCCTCCAAGAACGAAGTTGACTCCGAAGTATGTTGTAAGTACAGTGATGAAGGCAACGACACTGTACAGATGGAAATTGAGAGGCTTGCAGAACCATCGTAGCGATTGGGTGTGGAGGGCTGCCGAATAGACGAGCATTGTGATAAGCGCCCACACCTCCTTAGGGTCCCATCCCCAATAGCGTCCCCACGATACGTTTGCCCATATTGCGCCCATAAATATGCCAATGGTCAGCAGAAACAGTGCAGGGTAGAGCATCAGGCGGCTGATGAAGGCCAGGTTCTCAATCTTTTCCTCGGAGCCTTTGCTGCGCAGACAATTCAGAATCAATGCCGCAACTCCATTGAGCATCATGAATGCAAACAGCGTGTATGCCAGCATTATTACAACAACGTGTATGCTCAACAGCGGCGATTGCAGCACAGGCATCAGCTGTGTTATGCGGGGTGTGGACTCTCCCATCATTGCCACCATCATCGTCAGTCCGCAAATCAGATAGCCGAACGGCACAAAGAGACGGAAACGGTTGCCGATGACAAGTGTCAGAAGCAGACTGCACCATGCCATGAACTGCATGGTCTCGAATCCGTTGGAGAGCGGCAGATGACCGCCGATGAATCCCCGCAGTGCCATGCGCATAGTCAGATAGAGAAGCACAAGCGACAATCCTATCTGCAGCGCAGTACGCAATCCTCTCATCAGCCTGCCGCCTTTGCCATCATATAGCAGAGAAAATATGAAACAGATGATACCTGTCGCTGTGCACGACATTGCCAGGATGCGGTTGATATTCGTGCTGTTGTATATCTTTTCGGCTTCGAAAATCAGTCCGGAGGGTATCTCTCCCGCAGCTTCGCGACGCTGATACATTTCTATCTTGTCGAGCAGCCTGCGTGTCTCTTCCCAATCGTTCCGGGCAATCTGTTCGGCTACCAGATTCATGCTGTTGCCAATGAAAAGCCACTGCTCGTAGGGCATTTCCTGAGGCAATTTATCCGACAGAGAGTACCAGATGACATTGCCTTCTACGCTCTCTTTGTATGGAAATATCTTCAGCAGGCTGCCGGTGCAAAGCATACTGACGAGATTGAACTTCTCGTTGGCACTCTCGGCATTGCGGCGCATGGACGCCTCGTCGGAGGAGAGAAGCGGTTCCAACTTGTATACGCCGGAGCCTATGAAGTCCGACAGTTTCGCGTATTTGCCTTCTATGCCCAATACGCGGCACACCTCTTCTCCTTTTATCTTTATCATAGGTTCATGTTTCCAATCGTCGTAGAAGAAGAACCATCCGGCGAGTACCTGTTCTGCTGTGAGTCCTTTGTAGGTTGTCTTTCCGTACAGTTTGGCAGTAAAATCGCGTGCCAATGTCTGCAAAGGGCAGATGCGGTCGTTGTAATAGACATGCAGGTTGCAGAGCGATTCTGCAACCTCTTTGGGCAATGTCTGCGGCGAGGCACTGACAGTCGAGGCGGATGCCACCGCTGCAATGACGAATACTCCTCTTCGCAGGGCGGGGTGTTGCAACAATCTCTTGAAAAGTGAACCACGTTGGAAGAAGAATGCCAACATCGAAACAAACAGACAGAGATACCCTATGTAGGTAACGGCAATCCCCGTGGGGTCGTATGATACGGAAAGCGTGCTTCCCTTGCCGTCCTTGTCGTACCCCGACTGGTAGAAACGGTAACCGCGATATTTGAATATGTTGTTCATGGATATTATACCCGCCACACTCTCCTCGCCATCGGACAGGGAGATGTGGCTCACATAGTCCATAGGTGCAAATGTGCCGTTGTAGTATTGCAGTTCGAAGCGTTGGAGCTGCAGTGAGAATGGAAACTGTGCCCGCTTGCCGTCAGCGAGTATGTATTGGTTTACAGCGCTGTCGTCTTCGCGCAGATGCACTCTACCTTGAATGCCGTATTTGTGTGTGAGAAAGGCTCCTGTTATTATCAAAAGGAACGAAATATGTATGGAGAAGGTAACTATCTGTTTGTATAGTCTTCGCCTCACTATGTAGAAAAATGCGAAATGTGCAGCCACACCCCAGAGTGCCATCATCCACGGTGAACAATATATCACTTCCCCTGCAAAAGAGGTGCCGTATGCTTTTTCGACGATGGTGGCTGCCACCAATATAAGGGTTATGAGTGCAAAGAGCCCGAAGGCAAGGCGTTTCAGCAATTTATTCTTCATGGCAGATGATGCTCTTTTTTTTGATTAAAGCCGCTTTCAGTACTATACTGTGAACAGAACTGAAAGCGGCACGAACTTATTTATAGAACAGACTTTTATATGATATTATATGGCATCGATGAATTTCACAACAGCATCGCGTTCCTCTTTGGTGAGTGCGCGGAACTCCTCCACGCTCTTGCGTGCATCGCTCTTGGCATTGCCATGCCACATGATGGCTTCCATTGTGGTGCGTGCGCGGCAGTCGTGCAGACGGTCGGCTGTTGTAGAGCCTGTAACCTTTTGGTGCAATCCGCGTCCCCACAAAGGTGTTGTGCGGCACCATCCTGTGCGTATGTCATTCTCCATGTGGAGCTTGTGCTGTACCATGTCGGTGTAGGGCCATATCTTCTGGTTGGGGTAGCGGGGCAACTCGTCGCCTTTGAAGAAGCGGGCAGGGTCGCGTACCTCGTCGTTACCTGTTGTCCACGAGGGACGGTGGCAGTAGGCACAACCGATCTCCTCGAAAAGTTCGCGACCTCTGAGCACATCGGCATCGTCGATGTTGCGTACTGCGGGGACTGCCAATCCGCGATGCCACACCATCAGGTCGGTGTACTCTTCGTCGGTAACTTCAACGGGAAGATTCTTGGAGGTGAGGTAGGCATAGATGCGCTCTTCCATTGTGCCCTCCCAGAATTCGGGATACTCTTTGTTGGGGTCTACGGCGGCTATGTAATTTTCGAAACCTGCCTGCACCTCAGGGTCCTTTGACGAATAGAGCGCGTATGTGCCTGCCGCATCGAGGTAGTGGAAGCGACGGTCGCTGCGTGTGGCATTGGTGATGTTCCAGAATGCATTGGCGCCTGCACCATCCTGCAACGGACCACGGCTCATGGCATATGTGTAGCGACGTATATACTTTGTTCCGTCACCGCCTTGTGCTGTGTTGGCGTAGTAGCTTTTCCATTGGCCGTTCTCGAAGTATGCCTTGTTCAGACCGTTGGGCATAAAGCCATCCTGCTCCTGCTTCTTCCACTCTGCCACAATATCCTCGTCGGGTATTGCATCCAGAAGACCTGTACCATAGATGCCGATGGTCGACTCCAGTTTCACGCCA
Organism: Bacteroidaceae bacterium; assembly: GCA_045578665.1. Classification (GTDB taxonomy): domain Bacteria; phylum Bacteroidota; class Bacteroidia; order Bacteroidales; family Bacteroidaceae; genus HGM04593. The sequence goes on from JAZNKR010000145.1 coordinate 8,851, forward strand.
TAGTTGCCAAGTTGGTCATATCCCTGATTGTAGACATAGACTGCCTCCTGGGGCATTGATACCTCGGGATACTGCAATGAATATGTTTCTCCGTCGGGAAATTTGTTGCCCCACTCGTCGGTATAGTCCAACCAGCTGACAGTAATCTTGCTCTCGTCGACGGGAGCCTTGAAGGGTGCGACCGCATGGCTCTGAGGCATACCTGCCAACCAGGTTACATACCCCTCGGTATCCTTGTTGTAGACGACAAGAAGATTTCCGTTGCCAATCTCATTGGTATTGAACGCGCCGGCATCTATGCGTTTTCCATGACCGTATCCGGGGTGGCAGTGGATGCACGATGTGCGTATGTATACGGGTCCCAAACCATGGCGCACACCCTCGTTGTTGCTCATGAATGGTTTCTCGAAGAGTGCTTCGCCGTTCTTGAACGACTGATACATCCCGGCATTCTCGATGGATGCTGTGGGCTGTTCAAGTGCATTGAAAGTGGCAAGGTGGGTTGTTCCAAGTTCACCGCCGGCATAGTACCATTCGGGAAGATCTTTAGGCTCTGTTGCTGCAACAATGTTGTCCTCATCGCTGTCGCAGGATGCAACCCCGGCGCATATCATCGCAAGTGCCAGAAAATGAATCTTTTTCATAATATATCTGTTTGTTTATAGGTATGGACGGGACGATTTTCCCGCCCCATACCTCGCTGTTTATCTGTTAGTATTTTGACAATTCAGCCATTACACTCTCGAGAATATCCACAAGGTCTGTGCCTACAATCTTCACAGCATTGTCAGCCTCGGGACTCGATGAGCTTTTTGCAAAAGGTTCGGGAATCTTTTTGATGGCTGCAATGCAAGCCTGAATCTGACTCTTTACCTTTGAATCGAGTCCGGGGTTCACGCTCTTGATGTAGTCGCTGATGGATGCATCGCCCTCCTTGCTTCCTGTGTAGGCATTCTGTATGCTGACGATGTTGCCCACAAAGTCGTTGATGGAGTTAAGGCTGTAGGGTGACTCTATGTAGTTCTTGTCGTCCTCTGATGAACCGTTGGCAGGGCGACCTATTTTTGTGTTGCCCACCTCGTCGGCAATGTCGATGCAACCCTGAACCAAATCCTCGGCAGCCTCCTGGAAGTTCTTGTAGTGGCTTCCGCCTTTGCCTGCATTTTTCATGCTCCAACCATAGTTGAAGGATGGCTCAAGCTCGGCAGCTTCCATGAATTCTGCCTTCTCTGCAGTGATGTTGTCCATGCCGGCCCATGCAGCCTCCAACAGAATACATTGGTCGCGCAAGTCTTCGGCAACGGCACACAGGTAGACAAGTTCCTCGGTGGTGTAGTCCACATTGTGGGGCTTGGATGTGTTGCCATCTTCGCTGAGTTCGAACAGCATATACTCCACGGCATGGAATCCTAAAAGACCGTAACCGAGATTTGCAACGTCCCACGACTGTCCGGCACGAATGTTTGCGAGCAGTTGCTCCATCGCGTTCTTGTCCAAAGGCCATGAGTCGATGTGCGGGTCGATGTTGTAGTCGGCTGCTGCACCGTAGAGGAAAGCCTCGCTCTTCTCCCAATAGTCGCGGCAATTGTTCCAGTGTGTGCCTGCCTCCTTTATAAGATCAGTGGTGAGTGTGCCTTCTGCAAACGCTTCGGCTATGGCATTGCATGAGTTTGCCATGAGTATGGCATTGTCTGCCATGCCTTTGTATGTGGGCACTACGGTGTTGTCGATGTAGGGAATCATTGCTGCCTCGAACATATTCTCTTTGTATTCGGGCTCGTCCAATGCATCGTTGTCGTCGTCGTTGCTGCAAGCACTCATGCCGAACATAAGCATCGCACCGAATGCAAAGCAAGATAGGAATCTCAATTTTCTTTTCATTTTTTTAATCTATTTATGGTTGTTTTTTATTTGAATAGTCCGCTGTAGGCTACACCTATAGAGATTGAAGGCTCGTCGTTATAGGCCTTGTCGAGAAGCCCTATGCTGTATTCTCCCTTGAATACTATCTCCTTTATGGGGCGGTAGTTCAAGCCTGCCGCTATGCGGCTGCGACCGCACCATGCCGCATCCTGGATGGTTCCTTCGGTCTTGTGCATGGAGTCGTAGTACTCGTAGCGGCCGAAGATGTAGAGACGTTGATGATGCAACTTCTTGTTCTCCATCAGTCCGAAGATGTTGTATCCCGCCTCTATGCCTGCAGCAATGGCATCAGATGCCACAGCCTGTTTGGGTGAGGGCGAATCCTTGCGCATGGACATGTTGTATTTTGTGATGAGCTCCGAATCGCTCAGATGACCATAGTCGAAATTGCCGCGTACGATAAGGTCGTGTGCATCGTAGCAGAAATCGAATGCGCCGATTGTTACGGTTCCTTTCACATCGTCGTATTTATCGTTCTGTGTAACGCTAAGGGTGTTCTTGAACGAGTTTCCTGCATAGCCGCTGAGCGACAGGCGCAATCCCTTGATGGAGAAGTTGTCTACGCGGAATGCTCCAGCGTATGAGTTTGCTATCTTGAACTCGTATGGGCTGCCTGCACCGCCTGCTATCCATGTCTGACGACCGAATCTGTCGGAGTCGAGTCCGGGAAGGAACATCACTTCGTAGCGCCATTTGCCGGTTTTACCCCACAGGCTGATACCTGTTTCGTGCCATGTGCAGGGCATGATGGTGCTCTCTCCCTCGGGACGGTAGTTGGTGAAAAACTCAGTGGGCATGTGATACATGTTGGTGGCTCCGACGGGAACTATTATATGTCCCATCTTAAGGTTTATCTTTCCGCCAAGCCAAGCTTTGTTTATCCAGAACTGTTCAAGGGCTACCTCGCCGCCACGTTCAACTTCCGATTCGTATTCGCCTGCCTCCTCTTCTTCAATCTCTACGGCGCTCTCTGTGCCTCCGTGCTCAAATTCGATTTCGGTTCCGAGTGTCCAGCCTTGTCCGAAGTCGTAACCGAGCCAAAGTACCACGTGGGGCAGGTCGAAACGTCCGTGGCTGTCGTCGTTCTTGTATGTCTCTGCATCGGTGTAACGCAGATATTTGTCGCTATAGAAGTTGCGGGTGAAGACAGCTTCGCCATAGCCGCCTATGCTCAATCGGGAGTGGGGCTTCTGTGCGCCGACCATCATGTTCACTCCCGTAAGCAGTGTAAGAATGAGTATGATTTTTTTCATGTGGAATTTATTTTTTCGAGTGCAAAATTATGGCGGGAATGGTGCGCGGACAATACTCTGAATTTGGTATTTTGAAACATATCGAGGTGGTTTTTCACTATTTTTGGGTATTGCCTATATTTAAATAGGTAGGTAATTTTGCAACAGCAAACAAAGATTATCAGAAGATAAAAAATGAATAACTCTATGGGGTATAAGCCAACGGATAAGATGCGCGACCTTGTCAAGGACAACAGTGCGTTGATTCTTGTTATGGGACGTTTCGGGATATCATTGGGCTTTGGCGACAAGTCGGTGAGAGATGTCTGCCGCACTCACAATGTGAACGAGAATACTTTTTTGGAGGTTGTGAATTTTGTGTCGGACAGGGACTACAACTTCGAGGCTGTTTCTTTGCCTTCGATAATAGGTTATTTGAAGCAGGCGCACGAATATTTCCTCGATTTCAATCTGCCCAATATCCGCCGTAAACTCATTGAGGCGATAGACTGTTCGGGCACAAATGACATTGCGATGCTCATAGTCCGCTTCTACGATGAATATGTAACCGAAGTGAGAAAGCACATGGAGTATGAAAACGAAGTGGTCTTCTCTTATGTAGAGCTGTTGTCTCAAGGATTCCTGAACCGTAGTTTTTCAATATCGGCATTTGCGGGAAAGCATGCGCCGATAGGCGACAAACTGAAGGAACTCAAGGATATCATCATTCGTTACTACCCCGAAAAGAACAACTATCTGCTAAATGCCGTACTGCTGGAAATTATTCTCTGTGAACAGGATTTGACATCGCACTGCATGATTGAGGACAAACTGTTTGTCCCGGCGGTGAAACTCATTGAACAGCAACTGAAAAAGAGCGGTCAGATACTATATACCGACGACCCCGACAGCGAAGTGCAGGACAAGGATAGGCTGGAGGTGCTCAGTGATAGGGAGAAGGATATAATTGTATGCATCACCAAGGGTATGAACAACAAGGAAATTGCCGATTATCTGTTCCTCTCGGTGCATACGGTAACAACCCACCGACGCAACATCTCCAACAAATTGCAGATACATACCACGGCGGGATTGATTATCTATGCCATTGCCAACAAATTGGTGAATATAGAGGATATTCAGAAATAGAACATTTTCTTATTTTATAAATACAAAGTAGACGGCAAGTATAAGGAATATGAATGCCACAATATGGTTCCATGCAAGTGCTTCGCCTTTGAAGCAGAGGGTAACAATCACTCCGAATACAATGCACGAAATAGCCTCCTGTATCACTTTCAGCTGCACAAGCGAGTAGGGACCGCCATTGATGTCCGAACCTATGCGGTTGGCTGGGATGAGGAACGAATATTCGAGCATGGCTATTGCCCAACTTATCAGTATGATGAATATGAGTGGGGTAGAGGAACTTATCACTTTCATCTGCTGTAGTTTCAGGTTGCCGTACCATGCAAAAGTCATGAAGGTGTTGGAAATTATGAGCAGTAATACTGTCAGGATTGCTTTGTTCATCGTTTTTTATTTTCTTGTTTTCTTATTTTCTATTGTTTCTTTTCTACGTGCGGCGGTAGAAGCTCAGGCTGAATGTTGCTCATGCTTCCCCAAAGGTTGTAGCGTGCCTCGGGATTGAGCGACTCAAGATGTTTCAGCAGCTGCTTCATCTGTTCGCGGTTGCTGTCGCGCTCATAGGGGCATCTCTTTACCTGCCTGGGATACTCTGCCAACTGCGAAAGAGACTCAATGTCCTCCTCATTCACAAGGCACAGAGGACGTATGACTCTCAGAGGAAACTTCTTCATCTCCATCGACGGAGCCATTGCCGAAAATGCTCCTTGAAAGGTAATGTTCATGAGCAGCGTTTCGAGAAAGTCGTCCATGTTGTGCCCCAATGCCAACTTGTTGCACCCGAGCTCCTGTGCCAGAGTGAAAAGTGCCTTACGACGGTTCCACGAGCAGAGGAAGCATGGCGATTTCCTTGTGTCGGTCGATGCATCGAATTCGCCCTCCACAAGATGGAATTCCACACCGTTGCGCCGGCAGAACTCTTCGAGTACAGCCGCGTCGGACAGGTACTCTATGTTGCGCAGTCTTATGTGTGCTGCCACGATGCTTATGCGAGGCTTGAATATGCGGCTGCGGGCAGCCAGCAGTTCAAGCAAAGCAAGGGAATCCTTGCCTCCCGACACAGCAACCAGAATCCTGTCGCCATCGTCAAGCATACGGTAATCGACCACCGCCTTGTTGAAGCGGCGCTCTATCTTTTTTCGCAGTAGCTGTTCGGGTGAGTACTTTGCCATTTGTCTCTCAAATTTCTCTGCAAAACTACAAAAAAGATAGCACTCAGCGGCACTATTTGAAAAAAATACCTAAAAAAAGATATTCAAAATGTAATATTTTCATTCTTTATCGCTATATTCGCAGAATATAGAATAGCGAATCCTGCTGAAAATGATGAAAATTATGCACAGAATATTTCAGATACTGCTCATTGCACTCATGTTGCCATTGCCTCTCATGGCGCAGTCTTCGCGCGAGAAGGCACGCAAGATGTTCCTCGAAGGCAGATATGCCGAGGCAAAACCCATTTTCAAGACATTGCTGAAGAAGGCACCCCGCGACGGCAGTTACAACTATTGGTATGCAGTCTGCTGTTTCGAAACAAACGACACCACCGAGAACATCGAAAAGATGCTTCGCTATGCCGTAACCCGCAAGGTCAACAATGCCCATCGCTATCTTGGCGACTACTACAAACAGAATTTCCGCTACGATGAAGCAATAGAAAGCTACGAAAATTTCATTGACGGCTGCAAGGACGAGGAAGAGGCAGCACTCTACGAAGAGCGCTGCGAAGCAGTGAAACGCCTGCAAAGAATGATGAAGATGACCGAGCGCATCTGTGTGGTAGACAGCATTGTAGTCGACAAAGAGAAATTCCTCACAGCATACCGCACAGGCCGCGATGTAGGTACACTCTCCACCGCGGCACAGTTCTTCGACGATGCCGAAGCACAAGGCACAGTCTCGATAACCGAGCGTGGCACCGACCTCTACTATCCCCGTATGACAGCAACAGAAGAGGGCGACCATCTGCGCCTATACCACAGTACCAATGTAAACGGCAAATGGACCGAAGGCAAGCAGTTGTCCGGCATAGAGACAGGTGGAAATGACAATTATCCATTCATGTCTGTCGACGGCAGCACATTCTATTTTGCCAGCGATGGCGAAGGCTCAATAGGCGGCTACGACATCTTCGTAACCCGCTACGACAGCGAGGACGGCACCTACTTGAAACCCGAAAACGTAGGAATGCCCTTCAACTCCGAAGCCAACGACTACATGCTCGTGGTCAACGATATTGCCGGTCTCGGATGGTTCGCCACCGACCGCCGCATGGAGCCGGGCAAAGTGTGTGTATACATCTTTATCCCCAATGCCACCAAAGTAACCTACAACTACGAGCAGGGCGACTCTTCCAAGATAATATCTCTATCACAGTTAGGCTCCATCGCCGACACACAAGAGGACGAAGAGCAGGTGCGCAAGGCAAGGCAAAAACTGTTGATGTTCCTTTACGAACAACCCGAAAACCAAAAGCAGAGCGATTTTCTCTTCATTATAGACGACCTCACCGAATATACAAGTGTCAATCAGTTCAAGAGCCCCGAAGCCCGCAAACTCTACGACAGTTGGAAGCAGCGCAGTACAAAGCTGGTAAAAGAGTCGCAAAAGCTCGAACAACAACGCGATGCATATGCCCGTGCCGACAAAGCAGCAAAGCAAAAGATGAGCACCGCACTGATGGAACTTGAAACCCGCATCATCGCCGAAGAGGCTGCACTTGAAGAACTTATAGTTAAGATAAGAAGAACAGAAAAACAGTTTATATCAAAATAACCTGATACTATGGAACTATTTGTAATAGGACTTCTTGTAGTCTTGGGCTCAGTGCTATTGGTGGCCGAAATAGCCCTTATCCCCGGATTGGGACTCACCGGCATACTCGGCGTGGGAGCCATGCTCGCATCGGTGGTATACGCCTTCATAACAATCGGCGACATTGCCGGATGGATAACCATCCTCATAGTGATAACAATCTCCGTAGCCCTCATCCTGTGGGCAATATACGGAAAATCGCTCGACAATGTGGCGCTGAAGAAAAACATCGACTCCACCGTAGCCGATGAATCCCCCGTCGACATAAAGATAGGCGACCGCGGTTACGCAACCACCCGTCTCGCGCTCATCGGCGAAGCACAGTTCGGCGATAGCATCGTGGAGGTAACATCAAGCGATGGCTTTATCGACGAAAAAGAGGAGATTGTCGTCAAGCGCATTGCAGCCGGTGTGATATATGTAGCAAAAGTATAACATTCAATAAATAAAACTATGTACACAATCGTTCTTTTGGCAGTGGCGGTCATTGTCGTGCTGTCAATCTTTTTCCACTATGTGCCGTTCGTCCTATGGCTGTCGGCAAAGGTATCGGGAGTGCAAATCTCGCTCCTTCAGTTGTTCTTGATGAGAATACGTAACGTGCCTCCCCATGGCATAGTACAGGCAATGATTGAGGCACACAAGGCTGGTCTCAGCGACATCAGCCGCGATGCCCTCGAAGCACACTACCTCGCCGGCGGACACGTGGCAAAGGTGGTTCATGCCCTTGTATCGGCATCGAAGGCCAACATCGAACTCAGCTTCCAGATGGCAACAGCCATCGACCTTGCAGGTCGCGACGTGTTCGAGGCTGTGCAGATGTCAGTTAACCCCAAAGTCATCGACACACCCCATGTTACAGCCGTAGCAAAGGATGGTATTCAGCTCATCGCCATCGCCCGCGTAACAGTGCGCGCCAACATCAAGCGCCTCGTCGGTGGTGCAGGCGAGGACACAGTGCTTGCCCGCGTAGGCGAAGGTATCGTTTCGTCAATCGGTTCGGCAGAGAGCCACAAGGCAGTACTCGAAAACCCCGATTCAATCTCAAAACTTGTGCTTAAGAAAGGTCTTGACGCCGGCACAGCCTTCGAGATTCTCTCCATCGACATCGCCGACATCGACATAGGTAAGAACATCGGTGCCGCATTGCAGATAGACCAGGCAAATGCCGATAAGAACATCGCACAGGCAAAGGCCGAGGAGCGTCGCGCAATGGCTGTTGCTCTCGAACAGGAGATGAAGGCAAAAGCACAGGAGGCACGCGCAAACGTAATACAGGCAGAGGCAGAGGTGCCCAAGGCAATGGCAGAGGCATTCCGCACAGGCAACCTCGGCATCATGGACTACTACCGTATGAAGAACATACAGGCCGACACAGCCATGAGAGACAATATAGCAAAGGAGTAATACCTCTATTGAGTAATCATGTACACCATAAGGTGCTGTGCCGAATTTTTATTCTGACACAGCACCTTCTTGCAAAATATTCTTCGAAACAGTCCCATACAAAAAAGAGATACCATGAAACGCTATTTCCCCCCTTCGGAGTTATTGATAGAGCCCAACGGAGCAGTATATCACCTGGGTGTGAAGCCCGAACAGCTTGCCGACAAAGTGATACTCGTCGGCGACCCCAATCGCGTACCCAAAGTAGCAGCCTTCTTCGACACACAGGAGTGCGACATCAGCGCACGCGAGTTCCGCACCATCACCGGCACATACAAAGGTAAACGCATAACAGTGGTAGGCACCGGCATAGGATGCGACAACATCGACATAGTGCTCAACGAACTCGATGCCCTTGCCAACATCGACTTCGCCACCCGCGAGGAGAAGGACGATTTCCGTCAGTTGCAGATAGTGCGCATAGGCACCTGCGGCGGCCTGCAACCCTTTACCCCCACCGGCTCGGTCATCTGTTCGGTGAAGTCGATAGGCTTCGACGGTCTGCTCAACTTCTACGAGGGGCGCAACGAAGTGTGCGACCTGCGATTCGAAGCAGCTTTCATGCAACACATGGAGTGGTCGCCATTGCTTGCCGCGCCCTACACCATAGATGCCGACCCCGAATTGGTGGAGCAGATAGCACAGACCGACATGGTGCGCGGAGTTACAATCTCCTGTGGCGGCTTCTTCGGCCCGCAAGGACGACGTCTGCGCGTCCCCCTCGCATTCCCCCGTCAGAACGAGCTTGTAGAGAGCTTCGAATACGAAGGGTGGCGCATCACCAACTTCGAGATGGAGAGTTCGGCAGTAGCCGGTCTGTCGCGGCTGATGGGGCATCGTGCCACCACTGTCTGCTTAGTGATAGCCAACCGATTGGCACAGAGCGCCGACATCGACTACAATGCACGAATGAAAGAACTTATAGCTACCGTACTCGACCGCATTTAAACAGGAATAATGAATACCAACGACACTATATGCGCTCTCGCAACACCACAGGGCGGAGCATTGGGAGTGATAAGAATATCGGGCAGTGAAGCCATATCCATTGCCGAAAGAATCTTCAAACCACGTGGCGCCACCCCTCTTGCCGAACGCAAGGGGCAGAGCGTCGTCTTCGGCGATGTCTACGACACCCGGGGCAACATGCTTGACGAGGTGCTGCTCACACTGATGCGTGGTCCCCACAGCTACACAGGAGAAGATACCGTCGAGATTAGCTGTCATGCCTCGCCATACGTCATCCAGCAGCTGATGCTCAACATCATCGACAAGGGTGCGCGCCAGGCAGGTCCCGGTGAATATACCATGCGTGCCTTTCTCAACGGCAAGATGGACCTCAGCCGCGCCGAGGCAGTGGCAGACCTCATAGCATCGGGCAACGAAGCATCGCACCGTCTCGCCATGAGCCAGCTGAAGGGAGGCTTCAGCCGCGAACTCAATGCCCTGCGCGAGAAACTGCTCAAGCTGACAACTCTGATGGAGCTCGAACTCGACTTCGGCGAAGAGGATGTTACCTTTGCAGACCGCAGTGAACTGACAGCCCTCTGCGACGAGATAGAGAGGGTGATAACCGCGCTTGTCGACTCCTTCAGCGTAGGCAATGCCGTTCGCAACGGTGTACCCATAGCCATCGTGGGCGAGACCAACACCGGCAAGAGCACCCTGCTGAACGCCCTTCTGCGTGAAGAGCGTGCCCTCGTCAGCAACATCAGCGGTACCACGCGAGACACCGTCGAGGGCATGATGACAATCAGTGGAGTGGCATTCCGCTTCATAGATACCGCCGGCATACGCGAGACAATGGATGTTGTGGAGCAGATGGGAATAGAACGCGCCTTCGACCAGTTGCAAAAGGCCTCTGTGGCACTGTGGGTTGTAGATCCCCGCACCGACCTCTCAACGATGGAAGAGTCGGCTTCGCGCCTGCTCCCGTTGTGTAGCGGTAAGCGCATGGCGCTTCTTGTCAACAAGTGCGATATTGTGGACGAGGCAACCATATCCGAAGCCGCCAAACATGCCGAAGCTCTTATTCTTAAATATGGCAATGGTGTGCAGTGGAGTAGTAGTGATATGTGGGCAATCTCTGCAAAAATGAGAACGAATATCGATAAGCTGGAGGCGTTCCTTGTGGATGCAGCAGCAATCCCCTCAATGCCCGCCGACGCGGTGATTGTTACAAATGTAAGACACTACGAGGCGTTAAGAAAAGCCTTGACAAATATACTGGATGTGCGACGCGGCTTGAACGACGGCATCCCCGCCGATTTGGTCAGCCTCGACCTGCGCGCATGCATACGCCACCTCTCCGAGATTGTTGGGTCTGTGTCAAGTGAGGATGTGCTTATTAATGTGTTTAAAAATTTTTGCATCGGTAAGTAGGTAATAGATTGATATATAACGTAATAGATATTTTTTATGCTGCTATGCGCCCTTCGCTTATCTATGGTTTTGAAGGTGAGTGCTCAAATAAAAGCAGAGCGTTTTTATTGAAAAATCAATGGTTGATTTATAGTTTAAGCGGACAACAAAATTTATTTTTTGTTGTCCGCTTAAAGCTATGATTGGACGACCGTCAGATTCTGGTTCTGAAGGCGTAAAAGTATCATTTTGTGATGGTCTATATCCATTTGCTGAACTCTGGTTTGCTTTGGGAGGTTATTGGGTGGAGGATGGGGATAACCATTGTGAGTATTGGAGTGGTAACTGGTGTCCCGAAATTAATCTAACGCTCAAAGTAGATATTTAGAGCATTTGTCCGAGGGTATCCAATAATTTCGGATAGTGTCGGACAAATGGTGTTCCTAATGAAAAAATAAGTCTTTTAACAATTTATCTTAAGTTATTTTCTAACTTTAATGCATCTTTGTTTACTTATTTAAAAATATCAATGTAGTTTGCGTGTTGTTAATTTCAAGAATTGAGTATTTTTCAATACATTTGCATTAAATACTAGTAGAACAAAATAGAACTAGTAAATGGTTAGCAGAATAACTATGAAAATCCATCTACTATTTCTAAATGGTGTTCAAATACTACAAGCCACCACTCGATATACTTATATATCAAAATTGTTAGAGGTGGACATAAAGAATTTGATTAACGAAAAGAATAGAATTTATATATATGGCAAGACCTATATTCTCAGGACATGAATCATTTGCGTGTAAGTCGCATTGGCTTAAACGTGGTTATGATTTTGTCAAAGGCGAAAACAATTTTAATGACGACGATGCAGTTGTGCATCTTGGAGTCGGTAAAAATATGGTGGCTTCAATCAAGTTCTGGTTGAAGGCTATTGGCTTATTGAAAGATACAGGTCTTGTGGCCTTAGCTAACCACCTGTTTGATGATGATAATGGCAAGGATCCTTATTTGGAGGATATTGGCACGTTGTGGTTGTTGCACTTTTTGCTGATACAGACAGACTATGCAACTATCTATAAAACTACATTTGTGGATTATCATCGCCAACGTAATATTATAGAAAAAAGCAAATTGCAAAACTACATTAAGCATATTTGCTTTGATGAGACTGGCTACAAGAATTTATATAACGATAACACGGTTAAGCGCGACATCGGAGTAATGCTTCATAACTATTGTGCAAAGAATGGTGGCAATGTGAATATTGAGGATAGCAACTCATTATTTGCTCCGCTGAATTTGATTTGCGAGACAGAGAAGAATACATATCGATTCAACTACGATACTCGTAGTGACGTACCTAGCTTGATATTCTTATATGCTCTGTTGGTTAAATTCGAAGGACGAAATAGTATTTCTTTTGAAGATATTGCCGAGTTGGCTTTAATCTTCTGTTTGACCAACAATGACTTGTTAGATATTATTAACCATTTATGCGACCTATACCCATCGGAGATTGTTTTCTCCGATGTGGCTGGAATTAAGGAGTTGCAGTTCCGTGCAACATTAAATCCAACAGATGTACTTGATAGATATTACGAGGAGAACTAATATGAAATACACTCCATCAATAAATATTGCCCAAACAGCCTTCAACCCTGAGAGTTATATCGTAACTCAAAATGCTAAAGGTGTTGTAGGAAATATTGTGGACTCGTTCAATGCAGGTGTACACTCATTTAACATTATCGGTTCGTATGGAACAGGTAAGTCAAACTTTATTTTGGCTCTCCAAGATAGCCTTGAGAAAGGAAGTGGTATCCTTGTCAAGAATAAGGGTCAGTTTAATGGTGTCGCTAAAATAAAGTTTGTTAATATCGTAGGAGATTATGCTTCTTTGCAAAAGGTTCTAACTGACAAGCTATTCCCGACTGCAGCATCAGATAATCTTTTTGAGAATCTAAAGACATTCTTTAAGAATGCCGAGAAACGAGATGAGTTTATATTCCTTGTTATAGATGAGTTTGGCAAATTGCTGGAATATGCTGCGAAGAACAACCCGGAGCGAGAACTATATCTTTTCCAGAAGTTTACCGAGTTTATCAATGATGTAAAGCGTGATGCTATTTTACTCACAACCCTGCACCAGAACTTTAACTCGTATGCTCGTTCACTTACTGAAAGTCAGCGCAACGAATGGACTAAGGTGAAAGGTCGCTTTAAGGAGATTGTATTTAATGAGCCAGTTGAGCAGTTGCTATTCTTGGCCTCAAAGCGTATAGAAAGAACTCCTCGCAAGATTATTAATAATAACTTTGAGAAGTTATATGAGCTTGCTGTTTCAAGCAAGTTTGCGAGCGCATCGATTTCATACGATACGGCTTTGAGTCTTTATCCTATGGACTTGTTTGCGGCTCAGGCTTTAACTTTGTCGATTCAACGTTATGGACAAAATGAGCGAACACTCTTTTCATTCCTTGAAGCAACAGGTCAAGGTTCTTTGCAATCGTTCGTCGAGGGTAAGCATACCACATATAGTTTGGCAGATGTGTACGACTATGACATCTATAATTTCTATTCGTACTTATCTGAAATCAATGCAGACTCTGCTGCATGGACCAGTATTCGTGTGAGCTTAGAGCGTGTTGAGGGTCTGTTCGAAGGTGACATTGCAACTGCTGCAATAGCATTAGTTAAGACTATTGGAATGATTAACCTTTTTGGTAAGGCTGGTGTTCAGTTAGACAAAAAGGCTCTTTCTATATATGCTCGAGCAGCATTAGGTATCAACACACCAGGAGATATCATAGACCTTCTCACACAATACAAGATTATTCGATACGCAACATATAAATCGCAGTTCATTTTGTTTGAGGGTACTGATGTGAACATTGAGGGTGAGTTATTGAAAGCCACCGGCATCGTTCCTCGATCGAAAGATGTTATTGATAAATTGCTCACAAACTTCAATCTTCCTATTGAGTTTGCAAATGCATCATACTTCCGAAAAGGAACTCCAAGATACTTCGAATATAAGATATCAGACCAGCCAATCGTACAGCAGCCACAGGACGAGATTGATGGTTTTATAAATCTTATTTTCAATGAGGATATATCATTGGATGATATATTAAAACAGACTGCAAATGTTGAGGAGGCTATTCTGTACGCCTACTTCAAAAAAACGGAGAAGATTATCGATCATGTATGGCAGTTGGATAAGTTGGCGTATGTGCAAAATGATATAGATAGCAATGATAATGTAGCCCAAAAGGAGATTAAAGCATTGATTGCACACGAACAAGAGTTGTTAAATACAAGCGTACTAAACGCCTTGTTTAACTACAACACAGATGTTGTTTGGGTGTATAGAGGTAAAGTTATTGACATTTCTTCGAAAGCGGCATTTAATAAGTGGCTGTCGGCAATTTGCGACCAGGTTTATTGCGACACGCCAGTGTACATTAATGAGATGGTCAATAAGCATAAGCCAAGTAGTGCGATTTCTACCGCACGCGTCAATTTCCTTGCCCATTTGTTAGATAATGGTGCAGAAGAGAATCTTGGCTTCGAAGATGGTAAATTTCCACCAGAGAAGACCATATATTTGACACTATTGCGAAACACTGGTATTCATAGACGTATCGGTAGGGAGTATCTGCTTGGAGAACCACATGATGATAACTTTATGCCACTATGGAATGCGTGTGAGACGTTCTTGGATAGCACGAAGGAGAAACCTCGCAAGTTAGGTGAACTCATTAAGATTTTGCGTTCACGCCCATTCAAGTTAAAACAAGGTGTCATTGACTTATGGTTGCCCACATTCTTGATCATCAAGAAGAATGACTATTCGTTATATAACGATGCTGGTGTCTATGTCCACACCATTACTCGTGAGGTTCTGGATATTATGCAGAAGTCTCCTGCAGGTTTTGCGGTGAAAGCATTTAATGTTGAGGGTGTGAAATTGGATTTATTCAGCAAGTATCGCGAAGCATTGGGAATAATCCAAGATGCAGAGTTTACTGCAGACAGCCTGATAGAAACGATTAAGCCATTCTTGATTTTTTATAAGAAACTTAACAAGTATGCAAAGCAGACTAAGCGTCTTGATAAGACTACTGTTAAGTTTCGTACAGCATTGGCATCTGCAAAGGATCCAGAAAAGACATTCTTTGATGATTTGCCTCGCGCTCTTGGTTTCAAGGATGCTGAGATAGCTCACAATGACGAAGTATTAAGACGATATGTTGAATTGCTACAAAAGGCAATCAGAGACCTTCGTATGTGCTACTCAAACCTAATTAACAGATTAGAACGTGTTCTTGTCGAGGAATTGGGATTGAAATCTAAAGAATATGCATCATATAAAGTTGAGCTGGAACAGCGCTACTCTACAATTAAAACATATCTATTAACAGAGCGACAGAGGACATTCTTAACTCGTGTATTGGCCCCAAACACTGATAGAGTAACTTGGTACCAATCACTCGCTTATGTTGTATTAGACAAACAGTTGGAGGCTATGATGGATGAGGAAGAGGCTTATCTGATTGATAACCTCGTACATTCATTTAAGGAACTACTAAAGTATGTAGAGATTAGTAGCAAAGGGCTGACAAATGATGACAACTTCTTTCGTTTTGAGATGATTTCGAATAACGGTGCAGCAACACAACAGATTGTACAGTTGAGTTATGCAAAGGCTAAGCAAGCGAAATCACTTGAGGAAAAGATTGACAAACTTCTGTCTGGTGATAGCGACATTGATACATATGCACTTTTAAGCATTATTAAAAAGAAACTGAACAATGACTAAAGTAAGACACGTATTAGGAATTTCCGGAGGCAAGGATAGTGCTGCTTTGGCCATCTATATGAAGCAGAAATATCCTACATTAGAAGTTGAATACTACAACTCTGACACTGGTTGTGAATTAGAGGAAACCGAGAAATTGGTTGACAACTTGGAGTCATTCCTCGGCAAGGTTGAGAGACTTAAAGCCGCAGAGGGAAGTCCAGAGC
>JAZNKR010000146.1:0-1720 GCA_045578665.1 Bacteroidaceae bacterium
AACTGAGCTACTTCCGCATCTCTTTGAGTGGTGGGCAAAGATGGATTCGAACCACCGAAGTCGAAAGACAGCAGATTTACAGTCTGCCCCATTTGGCCACTCTGGAATTTGCCCGAGATGTTTCCTTTGATGTTTTCAATATGTTAAAGAACAAGTCTTTTCTCTTTTGAGCCTCTTGTCGGATTCGAACCAACGACCCCGAGATTACAAATCACGTGCTCTGGCCAACTGAGCTAAAGAGGCAGTTTAAAGCAGCCGTCAGCACAATCGGCGCTAAAACGGCTGCAAATTTAGGCATTTATTTCAAACCTGCAAAAGGTTTTGCTTTTTTTTTTACTTTCCGCGCAATTTTTCCTTGTATTTCTCGAGCTGAATACGCAAAGCGTCCACACATTCATCCACGCTTTCCTCAAAAGTGTCACAAACCTTCGAGGCAAAAAGGTTCTCATTCTTCACCACCACTTTCACATCCGCCTGCTTGTTCATGGCAGTCTCAGGCTTCACTACTTTAAGGGTTACCTCCACGGTATCTATTTCGTCGAAGAAACGTTCAAGTTTGGCGATCTTCTTCTCGATGAATGCTTGCAGTTGCTCACTTGCATCAAAATGAATGCTCTGGATGTTCGTTTTCATACTTACCTCCTTTTATTAATGGTTAATACTCGCCCTGGGATGGGCCTGCTTGTATGCTTTTTTCAATTCTTCAAATGTGGTATGTGTATATATCTGTGTAGTACTCACACTCTCGTGCCCCATCAGTTCCTTTACGGCCCCCAGTCCGGCATCATTGTTGAGCATGGCGGTAGCAAAAGTATGACGCAACACGTGCGGGCTCCGCTTCTTCAGAGTCACCACCTGCGACAATTCTCCATGCACCAACCGGTAGACCCACTTGTCATAGACACGAGCACCTTTGTCGGTTACAAAAAGGGGCAATCGGCAATCACCATCAGTACATAGCCGCTCCTTCATCTCCATATACGTCCTCAGCCCCTCAAGCAGCCCGTCGCCAACAGGAATCACACGTTGCTTATTGCGTTTGCCCGTTACCTTGATAGTCTTGCGCCCGAAGTCCACATCACTCTCGTCGAGCCCTACAAGTTCGGAGAGACGGATGCCTGTCTCATAGAACAGCTGTATGATAAGCCTATTGCGTGCCTCCTGCCAAGTAGCGGGAGCCGACGTCTCATCGAGCAAACGTTCCATATCTCCCTCACGCACAAACTGGGGCAATGGTTTCTTTTTCTTGGGGCCATGTATGCTCTGCATAGGCGACACTTCTATCTCCCCCTTCTTCAGTAGATATTTATAGAATGTGCGTAGCGCACTCAGCTTACGGTTTACCGAGGCGGCTTTCATACCCGATGCCATAAGTTCCATCGCCCACCCTCTCACAAGATCGGCATCCGCATTAGGCAACGCTATATCTTTTTCGATTTTTTTCAGGTGCGAGTCAAACTCACGCAGGTCGTTCCCATAGTTTGTCACCGTATGGGGCGAGTAGGCTCTCTCGTGAGTCAGATAGTCCAAGAAATTATTTATCAATTTCTCTCTCATGGCACACACCTTATTATATATATAATATAGGAGAAAAGGCCAAATTGTTTCCTACTGGCGGGACACTTGCCTTTTCAAAGGACGAATATAGCGATTTTTCCTGATTATGCAAAAAAAATCACAGATTTTCTTCTTCTCCGATGTTAAGAAAAGCAAATCCCAT
>JAZNKR010000147.1:0-14746 GCA_045578665.1 Bacteroidaceae bacterium
CGTATATATTGATTATGCGGCCGATGGCTTCACTGCAGGTATTGCTGATGGCAGCAATTATGAGCCGACAGGCGACCTTGTCTCATATTCGTTCTACAACAACGGCAGCAGCAGTGATGAGAGCGGTTGGAACTGCAACGGAGGGCCAATCACAGGAAACGACCGCAGCAAACCTGAAATTCCTGGATTTGCGGTTCCTCAGGAGGTAGGTACCTACCGTTTGCGCATCAAGCAGGACTGGTGCAGCATAGACCCGATGGGTGACAGCAATGAAAACTTTGGCGGAACATTCAGCAATTATGGCGGCCAGATAATTGATGTAAACCTTCTTGTTTCAGATGAGACAGGCATCAACGAGGTAAAAGGTCAAAACGGAAATGTGAAAACTATTTACGACTTGCAAGGCCGAAAAGTAGAGAACCCTACCAAGGGAATCTACATTATCAATGGCAAAAAGGTACTTGTAAAGTAACTTTTTGCTATAGATGAGCTTTTTAGCGGTTAGTCACGCGTAGCACCGCATCAGTGGTGCCGCGTGGGGCGCTAATAAAAAAAGGAAGTCAACGGCAAAAAAGTTTTAGTAAAATAAAGTCGTAAATAGTTTCGATAATGCGGGCGCGATTCTGTCGCGCCCGCATTATTGTTTAAAAACGTGTGGCTATTTTTTTATAATCAGTGAACTTGTATTATCTTCGCGTCAAAGGAATTGTCACATATGCAGTCTAAGATAAAAGAACTATATATAAAGAGATTCGGCAGTGAGCCATGCTCGGTAGTACGCCTCACAGGCGACGGCTCCAATCGTGTCTATTTCCGTCTCTCATCCGATGATGTGTCTGTCATAGGAGCTGTGGGTGTCTCGGTCGAGGAGAACGAAGCGTTCTTCGCAGTTGCCGATGCACTGGCCAGGAGTGGGATTAATGCTCCCCAGGTGCTTGAGGTTTCGGAGGACCGTCTTGCCTATCTGCAGAACGACCTTGGCAATGTATCGCTCTATGCTTCGTTGCAGTCATCAAGGGAGAATGGATGTTTTGACAGTGGTGATATTGAACTGCTATGCAGGACAATATCGCAGTTGCCGCATATCCAGTTCCGAGTGCCGCAATATTTCGATTTCTCGCTCTGTTATCCGGTAAGCGATTTTAACGAGCGTACCGTCATGTGGGACCTTAACTACTTCAAGTATTGTTTCCTGAAAGGAGTGGGTATAGAGTTCAATGAGTCGCTGCTTGAGGATGAGTTCGACAGCATGGCGGCAATGCTGCTGAGTGACAATGACAATGTATTCCTTTATCGCGATTTCCAGTCGCGCAACGTCATGCTGAAGGATGGCGAGCCATACTTCATAGATTTCCAAGGCGGCAGGCGCGGACCGATATATTACGATGTGGCGTCATTCGTGGGGCAGGCGAGGGCAAAGTATACTAATGAGACTGTCGGGGCGATGATTGATGCTTACATATCGGCCCTTGGGGAGTATAAGAAGGTAGATAAGGCATATTTCTTGAAGATGCTCAAACTCTTCAGGGTATTCCGCCTGTTGCAGAACCTCGGAACATACGGCTATCGTGGCCTCTTTGAACGCAAGAAGGCGTTTGTCGAGAGTATTCCCGCAGCTCTGTCACAGCTGGATGAACTGCTCGGCAATGAAAACGGATTCCCATATCTGCATGCCATCATCAGGGAGATTGCCCGGCTGCCGATGTTCGTGCGTCAGGAGTCGAAAGAGCTTACAGTAGATGTCATAAGCTTCTCCTATAAGCGCGGTATTCCCGATGACCCGTCGGGAAATGGAGGAGGGTTTGTCTTTGATTGCCGCTCGATTCATAACCCCGGCCGTTATGAACCTTACAAGAAACTGACAGGCATGGATGAGCCGGTAATAAAATTCCTTGAGACTGAGAGCAACATCTCTGAGTTTCTTGAGAATGCCTATGCGCTTGTAGACAATATGGTCGATACATACAGGAAGCGCGGATTTACCCACATCCAGGTATGTTGCGGATGCACTGGCGGGCAGCACCGTTCGGTCTACAGTGCCGAGCACATAGCACATCATGTGGCCGACAAATTCGGGGTAAGGGTGGTGGTTACACACAAGATGCAGAACAGACGATATGTGATAGAATCAAGAACATAATACGTCTGGTGTCTAAAAAAATGTTAAAACCAATTGTTTTTGATAAAGCGAATTGCACAAATGATATTATTTTGTGCAAAAACTATTGCCAATTCAAAAAAAAATTAGAAATTTGCACTCGGTTTTGATGCCGACAATCAATCACTTCAATATATATGAGACATTTTATAAGTTATTTCAATGATTCCGTAAAGGAACATTGGGATTTACCTGCTGTAACCAATTACGGCAAGGAGTCATATACTTATGGTCAGCTTGCAGAGAATATCGCAAAGTATCATATCCTTTTCAAGGAGACCGGAATCGTAAAGGGCGACAAGATTGCTCTTTATGCCCGTAACTCAGCAGAGTGGGTCATCGCTTACTATGCGACGTTGACCTATGGCGCAGTTACCGTTCCTTTCCTTCCCGATTTTCTCGCTTCGGCAGTGGCGGAACTCAGCGAGTTCTCGGAGTGCCGTCTTCTTATTGCCGATGATGTCGCTGTCAGGGGGCTTAATGCGGACAAGGCGAATTTCGAGCGCATGGAGAACGTCAAGGATTTCATTGGAGTAATCTCCATTAAGGGATTTGATGTCGTTCATGCTGCAGATGACTCTTTTGCTACCGTATGCGGGAATATCGAGGAACTTTACTCAAAGCAATATCCTGACGGAATAACAGCCGATGATGTCAACTATTATGATGACAGCTTCGGTATGGAGGATGTCGTTGAAATCAGTTTCACATCGGGCACAACAAGCGCTACGTCAAAAGGCGTCGTGCTTCCTGCACGTTCACTCTCCGTTAACCTTGAGTTCGGACGTGGAATCGTTCCCGAGTGTGTGGGTGGTAATGTGTTCGCAATTCTTCCTATGGCTCATATGTTCGGTCAGGCATTCGATATACTGTTCCCGTTGTCGGGTGGTGCGCACATCTATGTCATGCCAGGCAAACCCACACCGGCACGTCTTATCGGCGGTCTCGCTGCCGTGAAGCCTTTCATGTTCCTCACTGTACCTCTTGTGATTGAGAAGATATTCAAGTCAAAGGTGTTCCCCGTTGTGCGCAAGTTCCCTGCGAAGCTTCTGCTCAAGATTCCGGGGCTCGACAGGATTGTGCTCAATAAGATTCGCAACTCGTTGCTCGAAGCGTTCGGAAACAACTTTACTGTTGGTGTCATCATCGGTGGTGCTGCACTTAACCGCGAGGTAGAGGACCTGCTCAAGCGTATGAAGTTCCCATATACAGTAGGCTATGGCATGACGGAGTGTGGCCCGCTTATCTCTTACCGTGACAAGAGCGAGTATGTGAAATATTCATGCGGTATCAAGGCCAGTCCGATAGAGATACGCATCGATTCTGCCAATCCGCGTCGTGTGCTCGGTGAAATTCAGGTAAAGGGCGATGCCGTGATGCTTGGCTACTATAACAACGAGGAGGCTACAAAAGCCACTTTCACTCCCGACGGATGGCTTAAGACCGGTGACATGGGTATTCTTGATGCAAAGGGCAATCTCTTTATCAAGGGCCGTTGCAAGAACATGATTCTTACAGGTAGTGGACAGAATATCTACCCCGAGGAGATTGAGGACAAGATAAACAATCTGCCATATGTCATAGAATCAATTGTCGTAGGCCGCAAGAATGCTCTTGTCGCATTGGTGGTTGCTGACTATGATGCTGGCAAGAAAGACGGTCTCACTGATGAACAGGTCGACAAGATTGTCAACGATAACGTTCTTGCCCTGAATTCGGAGCTTGCAGCGTACAGCAAGATAGGTTATACCGAAATCCGCCGTGAACCGTTCGAGAAGACTCCTAAGCAGAGCATAAGA
This sequence comes from Bacteroidaceae bacterium, assembly GCA_045578665.1. Taxonomy (GTDB): domain Bacteria; phylum Bacteroidota; class Bacteroidia; order Bacteroidales; family Bacteroidaceae; genus HGM04593. The sequence continues at coordinate 3,958 of JAZNKR010000147.1, forward strand.
CGTTTCATGTATAAGTAATAAATGGTAATCGAGGATGCTGTCAAGGCGTCCTCGATTGTTATAATGGAATACTAATTAATGACACTGTTGAGTTAAAAATGGTTCCTTCTTCATGTTTTACATGAAATATTCGTATATTCGCCTTGCGGCAGATATACTTGGCACTCGCTGTGAAAAATATTCAAGCAAGCTTGATATTTCTCGCTCGTTTCTTGCTATATTCGCCTGCGGCAGATATACTTGGCACTCGCTGTGAAAAATATGCAAGCAAGCTTGATATTTCTCGCTCGTTTCTTCGTATATTCGCATGAAATATGCAGATGCTGTCTGCTGGTGAGGTTCCTTCTGTATGTCAGGCAATGGTGGAGTGATGTGCCGTCTGTATGTGCGATGAGGAATCTCAAGTTAAAAGTGTAACATATCAATTAATAGGAGAATATGGATTTTTTTGCATCATTCAGTTTTGTTGAGTTCTTGAGCGCCTTTATTGTGCTTTTTGCTGTAATTGACCCTATCGGCATCATGCCTATCGTGCTCTCAATCCGCGATAAGGGCAAGATAATAAATCCTGTCAAGGCGGTGTTCTTTGCATTTGGCCTGATGTTCCTCTTCTTCTTTGTTGGAGACTGGATTCTGAACCTTTTCGGCGTAGACATCAACTCGTTTGCTGTGGCAGGCTCAATTGTCATTTTCCTCATGGCACTTGAGATGGTGCTTGATATCGAGATTTTCAAGGACTCTTCCATTGCGGCAAACGATGCAACAATCGTACCGTTGGTATTTCCTTTGCTTGCCGGTGCAGGTTCGTTCACGACACTGCTCTCGCTCAAGGCGGAATATGCTCCGGCCAATATCCTTATGGCTCTTGTGGTAAACGCCATTGTCGTGTTTGCAATGCTCAGTGCTACATCGTTCCTTATAAGGTTGCTTGGTAAGGGCGGTATATACTTCACACGCAAGTTCTTCGGAATAATCCTGCTTGCAATCTCCGTAAAGCTGTTTACCTCTAATCTCTCTTATCTGATAAGCCAGATATCGGCAACAGTAAACTGACAGATTAAATGATGATACCAAACGAAGCAGGACCCGGATGTGGGGTCCTGCTTCGTTTGTTTTTTTTGTGTGTATAACAGCCCTGAGATTTTCTTTTGTTGACAGCGTTATCTTTTCGCAACCCAAACGGTATGACCTGTGGCCATACAACGTTTGACCTTTTGCTGATGTCGCTGTCGAGTCCTTGTGGACTTCTCTTGTACTTCTGTCTTTACTTTTTCGCATACCGTTGTTAAGTTTTGAATTTGCGGGAAATCGGGGAATTTTGTGGTTTTAAATTTGCGGGGAATCGGGGAATTGGTGATTTTAATTTTTCGGGAAATCGGGGAATCACTTCTTAATCAACAGCACAATCAGTAATACTTGCTGAAATTCCATTTTCAGTACTTCTATTCCTTTTATTCCCACCAATTGCGGTGTATAATCCAAAGAAATTGTTAAATTTGCGAGAATAGAATATCTATCTATGGCTTAACCTCAAACACTTTTTTTTGTCTTTTTCATTGCAAATCCCCACCTTTTCCCAATTGATTAATAGGTCATAATAGCGAAAAAATGTTATTTTTGCAAAATAGCAATTTAGAAAGAGTGTAAATATGGAGATAATCGACAATATACACAAAACACTAAAAGAAGATTTAGTTGTAGAGTTGCGCGAGGGCAGTAAACTCTCTATCGCAGCTTCCTGCTTCTCTATCTATGCTTTTCAAGAATTGAAAGAGCAGCTCAAAGATATTGAAGAGTTACGTTTTGTGTTTACATCTCCCACCTTTACCACCGAAAAGGCAAGCAAGCAGAAGCGTGAATTCTACATTCCGCGTCTCAACCGTGAACGCAATCTTTACGGCTCCGAGTTTGAAGTAAAGCTCCGCAATGAACTTACCCAGCGTGCCGTTGCCAAAGAGTGCGCCGAGTGGATAAAGAAGAAAGCCTGTTTCAAGTCCAACAGGACAGGCGAGAATATGATGGGCTTTGCCAATGTCGATGACAAGTCCTATATGCCGTTAAACGGCTTTACAACAGTAGAACTTGGCTGTGAGCGAGGCGACAATGCCTACACGATGATAAACAAGCTCGACGCACCATATTCACAGCAATATCTCACCCTCTTCGAGCAGTTATGGCACGACACCGGCAAATTGCAGGTCGTTACCGACGAGGTAATAGAGAACATCACCAACGCATACAAAGAGAACGCCCCCGATTTTCTATATTTCGTCGCACTCTACAATATATTCCACGAGTTTTTGGAAGATATTTCCGAAGATGTACTGCCTAACGAGGCAACAGGCTTCAAGGACAGCGTTATATGGAACAAACTATACAATTTCCAGCGCGATGCCTCACTTGCCATAATCAACAAATTGGAGAAGTACAACGGCTGTATTCTTGCCGACAGCGTAGGTTTGGGAAAGACCTTCACCGCACTTTCTGTAGTAAAGTATTATGAGAGCCGTAACCGCAATGTGCTTGTACTTTGCCCCAAGAAACTCTATGACAACTGGACTACATACCGCAGTAACTACATAAACAACCCATTGGCGAAAGACCGCCTGCGTTACGATGTCCTTTTCCATACCGACCTATCGCGTGAACACGGTGTTTCCAACGGGTACGACCTTGACAAGATAAATTGGGGCAATTATGACCTTGTCGTTATCGACGAGAGCCACAATTTCCGCAACGGTGGCAAGACCACGACAACAGATGACGGCGACCAACGCGAGAACCGTTACCTGCGCCTGCTCAACCGCGTTATACGCAACGGAGTAAAGACCAAAGTGCTTATGCTTTCGGCCACTCCCGTAAACAACCGCTTCAACGACCTTAAAAACCAACTGCAACTTGCATACGAGGGCGACAGCGCAAATATCGACTCCCTGCTGAACACATCGCGTAGCATTGACGATATATTCCGACAGGCACAGGCAGCGTATAACCGCTGGACACGCATACCGGCAGAAGAGCGCACCACAGCAAAGCTGCTCCAAGAACTCGACTTCGATTTCTTTGAAGTCCTCGACTCCGTTACCATTGCACGCAGTCGTCGCCACATCGAGCAGTATTATGACACTACCGATATTGGCAAGTTCCCCAAGAGGTTAAAGCCTATCTCCCGTCGGCCACACCTTACCGACCTTGATTCTGCTATCACATATAACGAGATTTACACGCTCATAAACAATCTCAATCTTGCCATATATACCCCCTCTGATTTCCTCTTGCCGAGTGCAAGGGATAAATATATATCCACCGACGACGAAGGACGCAACTTTGCCGGCAAAGGAATGTCAGGACGCGAAAAAGGTATTCGTCGCCTTATGGGAATAAATATGCTCAAACGTTTGGAGAGTTCCGTAAACTCCTTCCGTTTGACACTATCGCGCATAGAGGCACTTATCAAAGGCGTGGTAGATAAGATAGAGTTTGCCGAGAGGACAGGCAACCGCGCAGGCACAGCCATAGATGATTATGACTTTACCGAGGGCTTGGAAATGGACGACAGAGAGAACGACATTTTCATTGGCGGTAAGAAGTCGCAAATCCTTTTGGACGATTTAGACTTTGTAAAGTGGAAGCACTACCTTGCACAAGACCTCGAAACGTTGCAGTTGCTCATAATGATGCTTAAAGACATCACCCCTGAACACGACTGCAAACTGCAACAGCTCATAGAGGACTTGCGAAACAAGTTCGCTAACCCTATAAACGGCAATAACAAAAAGGTAATAGTCTTTACAGCCTTCTCCGATACAGCCGTCTATCTTTACGAGAATCTTGCCGAGCGTATCAAACAGCGCACAGGGCTTAATGTCGCACTTATCACAGGCGATGTAGAGGCACGAAGCACCTTAAAGCTCCGTCAGAAGCTCGACTTTAATACCGTGCTTACACTCTTTTCGCCACAGTCAAAGGACAAGGCAACACTGCTCCCTAATATCAGCGAGGAGATAGATGTGCTTATAGGCACAGACTGTATTTCCGAAGGACAGAACTTGCAGGATTGCGACTACCTCATAAACTACGATATTCATTGGAACCCGGTGCGTATTATCCAGCGTTTCGGGCGAATTGACCGTATCGGCTCAAAGAACGATGTTATACAGCTCGTTAACTATTGGCCTGATATGACACTCGACGATTATATCAACCTCAAAGAGCGTGTAGAGGCACGAATGAAAGTATCTGTTATGACCTCGACAGGCGATGACAACCTGCTTTCGGACGAAGAGAAAGGCGACCTTGAATATCGCCGTTCACAGCTCAAACGCTTGCAGGAAGAGGTAGTAGATTTGGAAGAGATGAACAGCGGTGTCAGCATAATGGATTTAGGCTTGAATGAATTCCGTCTCGACCTTTTGGAGTATATGCGTACCAACCGCGATGTAGAACACACCCCGTTTGGACTCCACGCCGTTGTGCCCTCGACAGAGAACACGCCGGCCGGAGTAATCTATATACTCAAGAACCGTTCCGACGGAGTGAACATTGACCACAAGAACCAACTGCACCCATTCTATATGGTGTATATCTCGGACGACGGCGAGGTTATAATCAACCACCTTGCCCCGAAAGATATGCTCGACCGTATGCGTCAGCTCTGCAAGCCACACTGCACACCGCATACAGAACTATGCCGTGAGTTCAACCGCATAACACGAGACGGACGGAATATGAAGCACTATTCCACACTGCTTGGCGAGGCAATATCCTCAATTATCAACGTAAAGGAAGAGAGCGACATCGACAGCTTTTTGAGTGGCACACAAGGCACACTCTTCACCGAAGAGATACAAGGCCTTGATGATTTTGAATTGATATGTTTTTTGGTGATAAAGTAAGTCGTTGTAATGCTCAAAGGTAGAATGAACAATGAAACTATATAACTTAGATAAAAGATATAAGAAGTTTATTGAAACGCTGGTAGATGGGTATGTAAAAGGCAAAACCAATATGGAAAATGGTTCAAACCCATATATTAGTGAGCCGGGAATGTTATTTAACTCTATGTTTTATGACTTTACCAATGACTATGTGTGCAATCTTATCTTTCATAAAACAGAAGATAATAACATTTCTGTATGTTGTGTGTTTGATTCAAGGTTGATAAAAGATGAAAGTGCAGATAAATATGAAGCACAAGAAAAATTTATAAATATCCAGTGTTCAGACTTTATATATAAACTATCATTGCTAAAATGGTTAGAGGATTCGGGGGATATTATTTTAATAGATGATACAAGTTCTAATCTTTCTTTGGAAGGCAAAATAACAGAGCACGATAGGCAGAGGTGGGTAAACAATGGTATGCTGTGCCTCGAAAAAACAATAAAGTCGAAATCCGTGTATGAGACTGTATCCCGATATTATAATTGCAGAATTATTCCATCAGCACAGTTAATTGACATCAGAGAGAATGGCTTTAAGACTCTTGAACAAAGACGTTTTGAGAAACAATTAAAAGAAGCGGAAAATTCCACTTTTTGGAGTCGTGTCGCAGCCATTGTTGCTATTTTAGCCTTTATATTATCTGTTATTTTGGGACTTTTTCAAACTTGTTCCCAACAAGAAATAGACTCCGAACAAATAAACACTATCATTTCTGCTATCAAAGAACAGAAGTCTATTTCAATAGATAAGTTTCCCGATATACTCCCCGACACCCTCAACGTAAAAGTTACCGACACCCCGGAGAAACAGCCAATTAACTTGAACGTAACAGTCAAGGAAAACCAACCGACAAAAATACAATAACCAATGTACGGCCTACCGCAACGAACCGAAATAAACAAGCCACTTCATAAGACAAAAGTCTTTGAAAAGTTCGACTTGACAGCGTCGCAACGAGATAGTTTCGATGCCGACATAAGCCGTATGTTTATCACCCACGTTGTTGCCGAAAGCACCATACCCACAATAAAGGCCGGAAATGAAATTGCCGACTTCTACATAATAGAAGTATCACTCAAACGGCGCGAATATGCCCCGAAGAACATTGAATTCTTGGCAAAGTTCATACCCCGGAAAATCCTCTTTGTGCTACACTTTGAAGAAAAGGCACAGCTTGCCATTCATCACACGAAGCTGATATGCTCCGATTGGCAACAGTGCGACACGTTGAACATTCCGCTTACAGGCCTTGACCTCGATGCTGTTTGGGAAAACATCGTTGCCACCATTGGCTCAATCACTGTGCAAGAGGGCAATACCCTTACAGAGCAGATTGTCATAGATGATGAACGTGCCAAACTGATGAAACATATTGAACTATTAGAGAAGAAAGCACGCACCGAGAAACAACCTCGCAAGAAGTTGGAACTCTATTCTAAAATACAAACTTTAAAAAAATGTTATGAATCAGAAAAGAATAGATAAAATTGGAGTTGCGGCTGTTGTTAACTATTTTTGCCGTATGGGATACATTGATCCTATTATCGCTTTTGATGATAAAAGAGCTGTATGGGATGGCGATATTGACATATATAAAAAGTGTGATAGTTGCTCAAAAGAAGACATTGAGTTTACACTTCGTGTTCAAGTAAAATCATCCGAATGTAAATCTAACAGTTTTAATACATATGTTACACACTCTATAAATATTCATGATTTAGAATTATACAAAAACAATGGAGGAACGCTGTTGATTAAAGTGCTTATTAGTAAAAATAAAGCACAACTTTATTTTGCCTATTTAGGGAAGGTTAAAATAAATAACTTGATTATTGATATTAGCGAAAAACAACAAACAAAAGATATTAGATGCTATAAGGCTCCAAAAGAATATAAAGAATTATACTCTCAGCTTCGTACAATGTATTTGCAACGAATACACAATTTAATAACATTTGATGAATTAAGAGATAAAGATAGTTGGTCTTTCAATGTTACAACAGGACCAATAGAAAAGGATGCTAACCCGCTTGATTGGTTTGCTACCAACTATACTGATATATTAGTAAAACTGCCTGGCATTTCCGAACAATTCTATTTAAGTGCAGGTCCTGCACTTTTATTTACTAATCAAAAAGTCAATAAGGCTGTTACTGTTAATGGGGTTGAATATTTTAAGGAGGTAAATTGGGGTAACAATTCAAAAGGGCATATAATTTCTGTTGATAATTTTTTGATATGTCAGTTTGATAGTTTTGTTCAAGACAAGCCAAAGGGAACAAAAATTAATATTAAAATAACACCAACTTCTAATTATGTTGATGAATATTTGAAGCAGCTTAAATTTTTAAATGCTGTATATGAACACAAATACTTTAATGTTGGTGATATGAGATTTGATGCTCAGACTGTTAGCTTTTCTGAAATAGATGTAGCTACTTTGAAACGTGAAGTTTTGTTTTTTGAGAGAGCTGTTACCTTTTTTGAGAGAGTTGGTTTAAGTAGTCATTTTAATTTCAAGGAACTTAATAAAGAGGAATTTAATAATTTCGTATCGTTGGTAAAAATATTCAATGGCATAAATATTAATAAAGTTCTTGATTTAGAAGTTCCTATCTCTTGTTTTCAGATTGGCGAGTACAATATATGTCTTGGGACAGAGAAGTTAAAGGATGGTGGTTTTCGTTTCTATGATATAAATAGTTGCACTTCGTATAGAAGATGTGAGCAAAAACAAAAAACACAAACCTTTCCGGCTTATTCTTACTTGTTTGAAAATAATATATTTCCGGACAATTTGAATTATTCCGATTTAGTAAATGAATATAAAAAACATGAAATTAATGCAGATTTTTTAATGTTTGCAAATAATGATGTTCTTCGCTTAATTACCAAATTCGATTCTACATATAATCAAAAATACTTAAATGCTGCAAAAGATTTGATTGAGTGGATAATGGTTACGGATGTTGATGAAAACTCCAGTCATATTTACCGAATTAATCTTTTACAGATATATGCAAGACTAAATAAACCATTTTCCAATGAAGATAGACAATTTCTTCTTAACGTTGATAAATACAATTCAAATCAGTTAAACTTTGCAGCATCGGTTATTTTAAAGGAAGAATCACGTGCGCAGTCAAATTATGAAAAACTTACAGATGTTGAAAAAGAAGAAATCGCACAATTCCCGATATACAATTTGTACAAGAATTTAATAGATAATCAATATGATAAGACTGAAAATGCAGACTGCTGATATGGCAGAACGAAATATCGAAATGTTGGGACAGATGTTCCCCAATTGCCTTACTGAGGTTAAAAATGATGAAGGCAAAACTGTGTGTGCTATCGACTTCGATAAGTTGCGTCAGGAGTTGGCGTGCGAGGTTGTCGAGGGTGCAGAGGAGCGTTATCAATTCACTTGGCCCGATAAGCGTGCTGCTATCCGCTTGGCTAATGCCCCTACGAACAAGACCCTGCGTCCTTGCCGTGAGGAGAGTGTGGATTTCGATAATACCGAGAACCTCTATATTGAGGGCGACAACTTGGAGGTGTTGAAGTTGCTTCGTGAGAACTATTTGGGTAAGGTCAAGATGATTTACATCGACCCGCCATACAATACAGGTAACGACTTCGTATATAACGATGACTTTGCACAGGGTAAGGCAGAGTTTGAGGCACAGAGCGGTCTGTTTGACGAGGAAGGTCGCCGTATGGCAGACCCAATGGTGCAGAATACCGAGAGCAATGGTCGTTTTCACACCGATTGGCTCAATATGATTTACCCTCGCTTGAAGGTGGCGAAAGACCTACTTTCTGACGATGGAAGTATATTTATTACATTAGATGACCACGAATATTCCAATGCAAAAAAGATATGTGATGAAATATTTGGTGAGTCTGATTTCATTGCAACCATTATATGGGAAAATTTTTACGGACGAAGTAATGCTGCTGCTATATCACCATCTCACAACTATATTTTAGTTTATTCAAGGGCAGGAGAAAATTGGAAAAATATTAGAAATTTATTAGAAAGAAATGAAAAGAGTATAAGCAATTATAAGAATCCTGATAATGACCCCAAGGGGCCTTGGCGATTAGGGCCAATATTCGCAAGTGGCGAAAGACATCAAGGTTTAATGTATACTATCAAGACTCCTAATGGAGATTTAATCACACCTCCCAAAGGTAGTCATTGGAGAATGCTCGAAGACGATTTTTGGAAACGAGTAGAAGAAGGTAGTATTGTATTTGGTATGGATGGTAAAGGTTCTCCTGCTACCAAATTATATTTATCAGATGTTCAATCGGGATTAGTGCCAAGGTCTATATGGCTACACGATGAAGCAGGTCATACACAGGATGGAAAAAGGGAGGTTATGTCATTATTCCCTGAAGCATCAGTATTTGACACTCCAAAACCTACAAAATTAATTAGACAAATAGTAAAAATCGCTTGCTGTGATAACGATACCATCCTTGACTTCTTCTCTGGTTCTGCAACAACAGCACACGCTGTAATGCAGTTAAATGCCGAGGATGAAGGCAGTCGCCGTTTTATTATGGTGCAGTTGCCCGAACTTACCGATGAAAAGAGCGATGCTTACAAGGCGGGATACAAGAATATCTGTGAGATAGGCAAAGAGCGTATCCGTCGTGCGGGGAAGAAAATAAAAGCAGACAATGCAACTAAAGAGGGCATTGAGAGACTTGATATAGGCTTCCGTGTATTGAAACTCGACACATCCAATATGAAGGATGTTTACTACACTCCTGCCGACACTCCTATTCAGCAGACTCTTGGGTTTGAAGAATTGGTGGATAATATCAAATGGGATGAACGTACTCCCGAAGACTTGCTATTCCAAGTACTGCCTGAGTGCAACTTGCCGCTATCGAGCAAGATTGAGGAGCGTGAAATCCACGGAAAGAAGGTGTTTGTCGTTGAAGACGGTTATTTGATTGCTTGCTTCGACAAGGATATAAACGAGTCTGTAATCACTGCTATAGCAAAGGAGAAACCATATTATTTTGTAATGTGTGACCGCTCGATAGCAACAGACAATGTTGCAGACAACTTCGACCAAATATTCAATGCATATAGCAAGGAGACTATTAGGAGGATTTTGTAATTCTTTCTAAAGTAGCAAACAAACATAAAGATTATCTTATTATATTTGTAAGCGCATTCAAAATTTATTAAGTATGATTGATAAAATTCATATAAAGAACTTTAAATCTATAGTGGATTTAAAGTTGGACTTGGGCAGATTTAATGTTATAATTGGTTCAAATGGAAGTGGCAAGACTAACATCCTCGAGGCTATCACACTAGCTAGTATCGCTTCTCAGGATAAACTTGATATGGAATTTCTTGCTAATAGAGATGTTAGAATGCCAGAACCCAAATTTATGTTTAATGCGTTTAGTGATGTAGAAAGCGATGAGAACAATGAATCGAAAATGCCATTTATAACAGTCGATGTGACTTCTAAACCAAAACTAAATACTAATGTCCTAATCGGGTATGCCGAAAACTTGAAAAAATGGATTAATTTTGGTAATAGTGTAAACAAACTTAAAATCAAACGCGCGTTTGAACGATATGAAGAAAATACTGGCAGTACACTTGAGATATTGCACGATGACGACTTTGATATATTAGAACTTGATAAAAAATATCCTGATATATTTAATAAACTAAAAGTATCTCTCATTGATAAACCTGATTTGTATTCATTTATAGTATATCGTCCTACTGAAAGTCACTTACGAAAAACTTTTGATACTCGAATGTATCCTTTTGGTGTTAATGGTGAAGGTTTATTGCGATATC
>JAZNKR010000148.1:0-13151 GCA_045578665.1 Bacteroidaceae bacterium
TTTATTTTTGCATCTTTTTGATATTCGTTCTGTTGCGATGCCCGCATCGCGCCTTTACAAATATCAAAAATCTACTAAAAATAAAACTCAAAATCGCCTCGAAAGTTGCGGTTAAACGAGCGCAATGTGAACTTGTTCACAGATTGCACAGCGAGTGGCAGCAACTTCAATCATGTTAACTAATTTATAGAACCACCCTAAAATCAAACAGTTGCCTAATCCACGTAATGCACGGTTTGTGTTCAAAAATTTTGGATTAAGTGTCAACCTTTTCCAGATATAGTCACATAAATATCAAATTTATTTTGGTTTTAAAGTATTAGTTTGTATTTTTGTGTTGTTTTGTAAAGTCGTATTTAATAAAATAGAGTATGTCAATATCAAGAACTATATTAAAACAGGTGATGCTTGACAATCAAAAGGATGTTGAAAAATACAATATCCTTTATCGTGACTTTGATTTGGATTCTTTTCCTTTGCAAGTATTTGTAGGGGTAAGACGCTCGGGTAAGTCATTCCTTCTTTTTCAAAAAATGCGTATGATGCTTGATGCCGGATACGGCTGGGAAGATATGCTGTATTTGGATTTTGAGGATACAAGACTTGATAGTTTTACCAAAGAGGACTTCAATCTAATACTTGAATGTCATCAGGAGATGTACGGGAAACGCCCAATGCTCTTCCTTGACGAGATACAAAACATCGAAGGATGGGAGAAATTTGCCCGTAATCTTGCCGATAAGAAATACAGCGTCTTTATTACCGGGAGCAATGCAAAGATGCTTTCCCGCGAGATTATGTCTGAGTTGGGGGGCAGATATTTGCCTGTAGAAGTTTATCCACTGAGCTTCAAGGAATTTCTGAATCATACAAATGTGGCATATGACGAACAGGCATTAACCGCAACAGAGACCAAGGCGCTGTTTATGAGAGCCTATCAGGAATATATTACTTGGGGAGGATTGCCCGAATCGGTCAATCTGCCTGTAAAGAGACATTATTTGTCAAGTGTGTACCAAAAAATATACCTTGGCGACATTGTGCAACGTAATAACATATCCAACCCTAAACAGTTGCAGCTGATGACCAAAAAACTGGCAGAGAGTGTAAAGCAACCGATATCATATAATAGATTGTCAAAGATTCTTTCAAGTGTTGCCGGTCGCATAAGTGTACCGACTGTTTCATCGTATGTGAATTGTTCCGAGGATGCTTGGTTGTTATTGCGCTTGAGGAATATTGCTTCTGCGTTTTCAGAGAAAGAGAGTGTATGTAAATATTATTTTATCGACAACGGCCTTCTATCACTTCAATTACAAAATGTAGAAACTACGCTTCTTGAAAATATGGTAGCACTGTCCTTGTTTCGTAAATATGGGCACGATATGGGCAATGAACGCGTATATTTCTACAACGCCAATATAGAAGTCGATTTCTATGTTCCTGAAGATGGATTGGCTATACAGGTAGCCTACTCATTGAACGATGAGCAGACAAAGGAACGTGAAGTGACAGCCTTAGCTAAGTTGCCGAATGTTCATCCCTGTAGTCGTCGCATAATAATCACTTTTGACGAAGAAACTACCTTTACCGACCCGCATGGAACAATAGAAGTTATCCCGTGCTGGAAATGGATGCTGGATTAAGCATTTCCAGGCAGAATAAAAAAAGAAACCACCTTACTCATTTCTAATCTGCCGGAAATGAGATACGCTACTTTGCTCTGATATTTTTCTTGATTCGTGTAAATTTGGCGCAGTCTCTATTTCTGGAGCTAACAATACTTCCACCTACATAGAGAAATCCTTGTAGTTCACATAGAATATCTCTACCTTTGCTCTTGACTGAGAGTCTCAAGTGGAATAGCTGCATGAAACGGATCTTGATAATCATTCTCTTAATTGTTATAGGTTGCACGTGTTGGCATTTTGCACATACGGTAACCAGATACGATTTGCCTGAAGGTGAATTGAAATGGACTGACAAAAGGCCCGAAATTGCAAAAATGTGTCTGCCTGCCGCCTTTACTGACGAAAAGGGCCGTATTCTTGGCGCTTACAGGATTAACGGGAAAAACTATGACGCGAACAAAACGATGAAGTTGAAAGTCTCTTTAAAAGGGAATATGTTCTATATCAGCAAGAATTGGATGGCAGATAATGGCTTTCAGCAGTTGACATTGGTGTATAATTCAAAACCTATGAAGTTCCACGATACGCGTAAGGCTGTACGCAGAGCTTTGTGCAAGGATAGGGACGGGGCTTTTATATTGCAGTCCAATTATCCGATGACAATGTCCGATTTTGCTTTGGAGTGCAGCAAGCGCAGCACAAATGCCTCCTATTTGGATATGGGGGAGTTCGGGTACGGATATATAAAGAACCGCTTCTTTACAAGGCATCTCTATATATGGGGGTACTTTAGCCGAGATAAGCAGACGAATTGGATATATATAGAATAGAAAAACTTAGCCTCGAGTCTTGTTGATTGTTTTTCAAAAATGGATTATTTCTCAAAATGAGTAAAGTGAAAATACATAAGGTTGTTTTAATTATAGTATCAGCTCTCATCACTGCCATAATTCTATTCAACTTCATAGGCAACAAACTGCCCGGTGATGTCGAAGCAAGAGCACAGGAACTGAAAGAATATTGCATAAAGAAAGGCTACAATACCAAAATCGGCATTCTTGTTGATTACAGCGTTCATTCAGGATGCTGCCGCTATGTTGTATGGGATTTTAAGACAAATAAGGCTCTTGTGCAGAGCATCTGTGCTCAGGGTTGCGGGAAAGGGAAAAGTCGAGGAAAGGGTCTCTTCAGCAATGAGATTGGTTCGCTTTGTTCCTCTTTGGGGCATTACAAAATAGGCAATGAGCGGACAATGAATACCATAAAGGGACGTCCTGCCTTTAACTTGACAGGGCTGGATGCGACAAACAGCAATGCCGAGGTTCGGGGAATTCTGCTCCATCCGGCACATCTGCCATCGTTTCCTATATTCCCTTTCCACATTCCGTCAAAGGTGTACCGCTTTATGGGGAAAACTCTTCTGCGACCAAGCAGTGAAGGCTGTGTCGCCATTCCATTTGCAAGGTACAGAGAGACAAAGGAGATACTCAATGCCAACAAAGATAAGCCTGTGATTCTGTGGGTTTATACCAAGTAAACTGCCTGCTTTCGGTTAAACCTTGCCGAAGAGGTTATACAAATTGTCTGCCGGATAGTCGTTAGTTTTGAGACCGAGCCAAAATCTTTTTTTGTCCCGGTCCCTTTTTCGATTCTCCATCAAACGCGAGTGGCAGTAATCCAATACTCCGCGATTATACATGCGTCGCAGTCTGTTCCAGACGCTCCTTCTCGTTTAACGAAGCAAGCCGTTTCACCTCCTCTATATTCAGCGATAGAGCCTCGGCAAGACGTGTGCCATATTCGCGGTCGGCAAGGAAGCAGTGTGCTGCATGGCGATATTTGATGTTGTCGCTTACAGGCATTATGTCGGCGGCAGTGTTCTCGATGAGCAGTCGGCGTTTCTCCTCGGTCATCAGGCGGTAGAGGTCGCCCGGCTGGTAGAAACAGTCGTCGCTTCTGTCTTCGTAGGGATTGTAGCGCATGGATGCACCCTCGGCAGGCGAATAGACAGCCATTGTCTCCTTCACTTGCCACTCGCCTATGCTGTTGGGCGAATAGCCTTTGCTCGGACCCTCGTTGCCATCTACACGCATCTGCCCGTCGCGATGGAAACTGTGTATCGGACATTTTGCCCTGTTCACCGGTATCTGGTCGTGGTTGACACCGAGACGATAGCGCTGCGCGTCGCCATAGGAGAAGAGTCTGCCCTGCAGCAGTTTGTCGGGCGAGAGTCCTATTCCCGGCACAATGTGCGAAGGATTGAAAGCAGCCTGTTCCACCTGAGCGAAATAGTTGTCGGGGTTGCGGTTGAGCTCCAGAATGCCCACCTCAATAAGGGGAAACTCGCCATGCTTCCACACCTTTGTGATGTCGAAGGGGTTCTCACGGTAGGCTGCCGCCTGCTCGTCGGTCATCACCTGTATGCACATTTTCCAGCGGGGAAAGTCGCCTCGCTCTATTGCCTCGAAGAGGTCGCGACCGTGGCTCTCCCTGTCTTTTGCTATGATGTCGGCAGCCTCGGCGTTGGAGAGATTTCTGATGCCCTGCTGTGTGATGAAGTGGAACTTCACCCACACACGCACCCCCATGCTGTTTACGAGGCTGTAGGTGTGCGAACCGAAACCATGCATGTGGCGATAGGAGGCGGGAATGCCCCTGTCCGACATAACTATGGTTACCTGATGCAGCGCCTCGGGCAGCATGGTCCAGAAATCCCAGTTGCTTTGCGGCGAACGCAGGTTGGTCTGCGGGTCGCGTTTGATGGCATGGTTGAGGTCGGGGAACTGCAGAGGGTCGCGCAGGAAAAAGACCGGTGTGTTGTTGCCCACAAGGTCCCAATTGCCCTCGTCGGTGTAAAATTTTATGGCAAAGCCGCGTATGTCGCGCTCGGCATCTGCCGCTCCGCGCTCGCCTGCCACGGTGGAGAAACGCATGAAGACCTCAGTCTTCTTGCCCACCGAAGAGAATAGTGAAGCACAACTGTGCATGGTGATGTCGTTCGTGACGGTGAAATGTCCGAAAGCACCGCTGCCCTTTGCGTGCATGCGCCGTTCGGGGATGACCTCGCGGTCGAAGTGTGCAAGCTTCTCTATCAGCCAGTTGTCTTCGAGAAGCAGAGCACCGCGCGCTCCCGCTGTGAGTGAATTGGTGTTGTCGGCAACAGGTGCTCCCACCTCGTTGGTAAGAAATTTTTTATCCATATATCTATCTTTGAAGAGTTTATTGAGAAAATAACAAGAATGGGGGCTTTTTGTTTGGGATGTGTTACCGCAGTGTCTGAACGTAGCAATATCTCTTTTGGAGAAGAAAATTTTACAAAAAAAATCTTTTTCTGCACTTTTATATAATAAAATCCGTATATTTGAGGCAAACTCGAATATACACTGCACTTGCTGTGAAAAATATTCAAGCAAGCTTGATATTTCTCGCTCGTTTGTTCGTATATTTGAGGCGTGCTCGAATATATGCTCCACAACAAGTGAAGCATTGTGATAAAGAGAATAAATAATAACAGATAAAGATTTACACTATGAAACATTTTTTACTCACTGCAATTGTGGCATTTGCCGGTCTTGTTGCATCAGCTCAGTCCTCTACATGGCCCATCACCCTTACGACGGCAAACGGTCTTCCAGGTGCGCTGGAGGTAATAGACGACTATGAAGGAGATACGGTAATTACCTTTGTCTCGGATCTGTATAAGTTTGACGAGCCCATAACAAAGCTCCGCGTGACGGTTGTCTCCACCAACACTGTCGACGCACAGAGCTATGGAACTACGGGTACCACAGGTGGCAACGGTCCCGGCTTCCCCTTCTTCTGTATATCCGAGTTGCGAATACTCAAGGCCAATAACAAGGGAACCAATTTCGAGGCTACATCAAATGCAGCCTCATTGAACAGTGGTGCCTATATGGAGTATATAAACGATGGTGTATACGACACATACTTCTCCACCACAACTTATATGGGCGACTGCCCCCAGGCATACCACTATATAGAATTCGAATTCGAAGAGCCTATGAGTGAATTCCGTCTCAAATGGCACTCCAGAGTCAACAATTACGAGAATATGCCTACACATATAGGTCTCACCCCCGGCACAGAGTATCTTCCCTATCCCGAGCAGGAGTTTGTTCTTGGCGAAAAGGTGGCATCGGCAGACGAATTGGCTCAGGGCGGCGTCTATGTTCTCGAGGGTCATGCTCCCGAATATCTCCATTCGTTTACAGGAACAAAGCGTACATATCCCGGTGGTGGATTCTGGCATTCGCCCTATGGTAGTCATGTTACACCCAATGCCGCGTCTGCCATATATCTGATTCCGGTAGATGTTCAGGAAGATATATACAAGGTGGTGTGGCTCAACAACAAGCGTTATATGAAGAATAGTGGTGCGGGCGAAACTTACCACTGGACAGACTCCGAAGCCGATGCTGCTTTTGTGAAGTTTGCTCCATGCGATTCGGTGAGCGGTGATTTCATCCTTACCATCAGCGATACATTGCTTCTGGGACACGATGCTATGGGCAGAATGGTGCTTGTGGAACACAAGGCAGATAAAATGGGTAAAAGAGGAAGACCTACGGCATGGAACTTTACATTGCACAAGGTGGAACTCAATGCTTCGGCTATAGGTTTTGTGTTGCAGGATGTCATCGACGAGGCGGAACGGCGCATAGAGCGTCTGGGCTTCTACGACGATGAAGACTGCGGTTGCTCTTACACGGAATTTGCCGCAGAAATAGAGCGCGGAAAGAATCTTCTGAAAAAGAGTGATGCCACATCTGCGGAGATTATAAATGCCAAGAACAAACTTACCGGGTATCTCATAGAATATGCTGCTGGAGAAATATATACATACAGCGACTCTGTGGATGGGATTCTGCAAGCGAAAGAGGACGGGGAGATAAAGACTTCGGCTGCTCCTGATTGGGTCATCGGCACATATCCCATAAATTTCCTCAACGCTCTCCTTGCAACCAGTGACAATGCCCTTGCCGACATCGAGGAAGTGGGCTGTATGGAGGATGTAGACAATATAATAGATGGTGTAAAGGCTGCTATAGATAAGTTCTGGGCGGGCAGAATAGATGAACTTGCAACCTTCCCCATCCGCATTGACGAGAGCGACGGTCTTCCGGGTGTTGTACAAGAGAATACCGGATATGTGTGGGAATCGCCCTATTATTTGTTCGAAAAAGAGGTTACTGCATTCCGCTTCACAGTCTTTGAAACCAACACAGGCAACAAGTTCGGCAACTATGACAGTTATGCGTTGGGCGAGTTCCAGGTCTACGACATCAGCGGTAATCTTATAGAACTGACTCCCGACAATTTTAAGACAAATTCCATTGCTCCTCTTTACGGTGCGGGAATAAAGGGGTTGTGTGATGGCAGTTTCACAACATATTTCAACAGTGCAGTCCGCGAAGAACAAGACCCTGGCGGTTACACCGGCACCGAGGGCTATCCCTATATCGAGGTTACATTGCCGACTCCCGTATCAGCTTTCTGCTACAAACAGTATGGTCGCTATTATGGCTTCAACCCCATTGACACTCCCGTAAAATTTGCGATAGGTGCTGCCGGGGTGGATGTTACCCCCGATGGCACATCCATAGGCAGTGTGGCGGCAGATGGTGACGAACCGGTTTCTGTAACCTATTACAATGTGGCAGGTGCTTCCTCGGTGACACCGTTCAAGAATACGGTGAATATAGTGAAGACCGTTTATGCAAACGGCAAGGTAGATACCTATAAGAGAGTAATGAAATAAAGAATAGTACAAGCCCCGCAGGTAATTTGCGGGGCTTGTTGTCTATGCATGGCTATAGGGGTAGGCACTTATAACTATTTTTATGTATGATACGTATGTATACTATGTGAAAAAAATCGTACCTTTGCACTACAATTCAAAATACTATGGAAATGAACAATATGTTTAAAGAGGGACTCTGGAGCAGAGAGATCAATGTGTCGGATTTTGTGCAGACAAATCTCACTCCCTACGAGGGCGATGCATCTTTCCTCGCAGGCCCCACAGAAAGAACAAAAAAAGTATGGAACGAATGTCTCAAGGCGCTCGAAGAGGAGCGTGCCAACAATGGCGTCCGTTCACTCGATAATGTAACAGTTTCCACAATAACCTCGCACAAGGCAGGATACATCGACCGCGAGAATGAACTTATCGTAGGTCTGCAGACCGACGAACTGCTCAAACGCGCCATCAAACCATACGGTGGTATTAAGGTGGTAGAGAAGGCATGTCTCGAAAACGGTGTAGAGGTGGATGCAAAGGTGAAGGACATCTTCTATCACTACCGCAAGACACACAACGACGGAGTGTTCGATGCATATACCGAAGAGATACGCAAGTTCCGCTCGCTCGGCTTCCTCACCGGATTGCCCGACAACTATGCACGCGGCCGCATCATCGGCGACTACCGTCGTCTGGCACTCTACGGAACCGACCGTCTGATAGAGGCAAAGAGAGCCGACCTCAAGAAACTCACAAGCCCCATGAGCGATGCAACCATCCGCTTGCGCGAAGAGGTTGCCGAGCAGATAAAGGCGCTTGGCGAAATGAAGATAATGGGCGAATACTATGGACTCGACCTCAGCCGCCCCGCAACAACAGCACAGGAGGCTGTGCAGTGGGTCTACATGGCATACCTCGCAGCCGTGAAGGAGCAGGACGGTGCAGCAATGTCGCTCGGAAACGTATCGTCGTTCCTCGATATATACATTCAGTACGACCTCGATAAGGGAAACATCGACGAGACATTCGCACAGGAGCTCATCGACCAGTTCGTGATAAAACTGCGCATGGTGCGCCATCTGCGCATGCAGTCCTACAACGACATCTTTGCAGGCGACCCCACATGGGTTACAGAGGCGATAGGCGGACGCTTCAACGACGGACGCACAAAGGTTACAAAGACCTCTTTCCGCTTCCTGCAGACACTCTATAACCTCGGTCCTTCGCCCGAGCCCAACATGACAGTGCTGTGGAGCCCCGAACTCCCCGATGGATTCAAGGAGTTCTGTGCAAAGGTATCAATCGACACCTCTTCTATTCAGTACGAGAACGACACTCTCATGCGCGAGGTACGCAACTGCGACGACTACGGAATTGCCTGCTGTGTATCGTACCAGGCAATCGGCAAGCAGATACAGTTCTTCGGTGCACGCTGCAACTTTGCAAAGGCGCTGCTGCTTGCAATCAACGGTGGACGTTGCGAGAATACAGGTACAGTGATGGTAGAGAATATCCCTGTCCTCACAGGCGAACTCCTCAACTACGAAGAGGTGCTCAGCAACTACAAGAAGGTGCTCATGCAGGTGGCACGCGTATACAGCGACGCGATGAACATCATCCACTATATGCACGACAAATACTACTACGAGAAGGCACAGATGGCGCTCATCGACACCAATCCTCAGATAAACCTTGCATATGGTGTTGCAGGTCTCTCTATCGTACTCGACTCGCTCTCGGCTATCAAGTATGGCAAGGTAACCGTTAAACGCAACGAGATAGGACTTACCGAGGGCTTTGAGATAGAGAAAGACTTCCCCTGCTTCGGTAACGACGACGACCGTGTAGACCACCTTGGAGTAGACCTTGTATACTTCTTCAACGAAGAGCTCAAGAAGCATCCCGTATACAAAGGTGCATGTCCCACACTCTCTCTGCTCACCATCACATCAAACGTGATGTACGGAAAGAAGACCGGTGCAACACCCGACGGACGTGCCAAAGGTGTGGCTTTTGCCCCCGGTGCCAACCCCATGCACGGACGCGACAAGAACGGCGCCATCGCATCGCTCAGCTCGGTTGCAAAGCTCCGCTACCGCGACTCGCAGGACGGTATCAGCAATACATTCTCCATCATACCCAAATCTCTTGGTGTGGACGAGGAGACACGCATCGAGAACCTTGTAACAATGATGGACGGATACTTCACCAAAGGCGCTCACCATCTGAACGTGAATGTGCTCAACCGCGAAATGTTGCTCGACGCTATGGAGCACCCCGAAAAGTATCCCCAGCTCACAATACGTGTGTCGGGATATGCGGTGAACTTCATCAAACTGAGCCGCGAGCACCAGTTAGAGGTTATCTCGCGCAGTTTCCACGAGAAAATGTAATACAATATATTCACATGAAATACAAGGGGTACGCGGAACGAGGTTTTGTGTACCCCTGTTTTTGAACTACAATGATACGCGTACACTCATACGAATCGATGGGCACATTCGACGGTCCGGGGCTGCGGCTTGTGATATTCCTTCAGGGCTGCAATTTCCGCTGTCTCTACTGTGCCAACCCCGATACCATAGACCCTGTCGGCGAGAGCAAGGAGACTGCTCCTGAGGAGATTCTCCGTATGGCTCTCAATCAGAAGCCCTTCTTCGGCAAGAAGGGTGGTGTAACCTTCAGCGGCGGCGAACCGACGGTGCAGGCAAAGGCTCTTATTCCTCTTTTCCGCCGTCTGAAAGAGTGCGGCATACACATCTGTGTGGATACCAACGGCAGTATCTTCAACGACGATGTAAAGGAACTTTTTTCCATTGCCGACCTCATACTGCTCGATGTGAAGCAACACAACCCCGAGCGTCACAGAGTGCTTACGGAACGTAGCAACGAGCAGACATTGCGAACTGCCGAGTGGCTCGAAAGCACAGGGAAACCCTTCTGGATGCGCTATGTGCTTGTCCCCGGCTACAGTGCCATAGAGGAGGATATACGCTCACTCGGCAGGCATTTTGGCGGGTACAGGATGTTGCAGCGTGTGGAGATTCTTCCCTATCATACGTTGGGCGTGCACAAGTATGCTGCTATGGGCAAAGAGTATAAGCTTGCGGGTGTAAAAGAGAATACCCCCGAACAATTGGATGAGGCAAAGGCTCTTTTCGATGAATATTTCCCTACGGTATATGTGAATTGAGAAACAGTTTGATTTTCGTCGTTTATACCGGGTGTAAGGTAATTCTATTTATACAAATCTACAATCTCTGTTGAGAATGTTGGATTCTCGTTGCTTTTGCGGATAAGGACTGCGCTGTCGGGCAAATAACTCACCTCTCCGTCTATCTTGAATGTAAGTGTGTTGAGTGATTTCAGTTCAAATGTAATGGGGAAATGTTCACTCTTGGGATAGTTGCAGTACACACTTAAATATTGATTTACAATTATTAGTGTCCGGTTAATTTTTAGTCCTTTTGTTCGCTTTGTAACGTAGTGCTGAACGGGGATTGAATGTGTATGGTGAAAAACAGATTGCGATTGTAGTGTAAGTAAGTTTCTTAATTAGACGAAGAATCCCGTTTCAATACTTTTCAATGAAACAGGACTCTTCTTTTCTATGTAAAAATGGCAAAACGAAGTGTTTGTAAAACACTGATTCTGTACTATTAACAATTGTATGGCATATATTGTTCGCCGTCAACCCAGTTTTTTTTGAATAAATTCAAGAAGCGATCTCGCATTTCTTATCGGAAAAACTTACTATCTTTGCCGATATTTTTATGAAAAGTCTATACAGATACATATTCCTCTTCGTCGTAACGCTGTTTATTGCGGCATTTTCGTCGGAGTGCATCGATGCTGCTGAAAGGGAGTGTCGCTCTTCGCATTCTGCACCGGCGAACGAATATTTGTCGCTGTCGTTGCCCGAAACGTTGTTTGCATGTCCTGTCGGCGAGATAACCGTTCCCATCCATCAGAATGTATGCAACACAGGCTGCAACTCAATGTTGAAGCGTCTGCATACATCGCTCAAATTCTTCTCTTCGGCGCAGTGGTCGGGCAGGGGTGGAATGTTCTGTCAAGGTGCGCTGTTCAGGCAGCACGAACTCTCTTCACCATTCTATTGTACACCTCCGAGCAGATATTATGTCTATGCTCTAAGGAGGCTTATTATTTAGCGTTCAGGTTTTTATTATGTTTTTTCTACGACTCCCTAATTCCTTTGGCGGAGCCGGTAACCTTATTATTGTTTATTTTAAAAACCTGAATATAGATAAATTATGTCAACACAGATATATAAATTTTCGTCAATGACGATACAGAACAGTGATGTTAAAAAAGTAGCGGATATCAAGAATATAGCAATATCGGCAGTAGGATTCCTCCTTGCTGTAGCACTTATTGCCGCCTCTTCTTTTATAAAGTTGGAGAATGAGATGATTACCATGAGTATGCTTGTTGCAGGCGGGGTGATTTTTGTATTCGCCCTATATATTATAATGAATAACAACAGCAAACTGGTTTACGCGTCTACAAACGCTACACTTTGCCACCACCTTTGCTATCTTGACTCTTCGCAGCGTATTGCAGCAGAGAAGTGGATTGACGGTGGCGCAGAAGCCGGCGTGGAGGCTTTCCTTAAAAGAGCAAACAGCAATCTTCGTGTAGATGCTGCAATTTCGGACGACAATATGTTTGCAGCTGTGCAGCTGTCGGTCTACGAGAATCTGCGCTTTGCGCCCTACGGTGCGGCTGTCTACCTCAAAGGCGAGGAGGTGAAGAATATACTTCCTCTGTTCAAATAGAGTGCCGAGTTGTAACAAAAAAAATACTGCGACAGATTCTCCGTCGCAGTATTTTTTTTATTACTGTCCGGTAAACTTTAATTTATGCCTAAAAATTTAGGGCTGACAACCGATTTGGTATGTCAGCCCTTTTTGGTCATCTTTGAGTTACGACACTTAAAATATAACCATGGGCAAAAGTACACATTTCTTCGGACAGCGATATTGAATGAAAACACGAGCAAAACTTTCAAACTCCTCCGTCTTTAACCGCAAATATTGCTTATTACGCAATCTCCCCTTGAAGGGCTGGAACTTCAAGAATTGTTTTGTTGTTATAAGGAAAGGAGTTGCTCTTTTAGGTATAATATCACATAATCATTAAAGGGTGGTTCTATAAATTAGTTAACGCTATTGAAGTTGCTTTCACTCGCTATGCAATTTGTGAACAAGTTCACATTGCGCTCGTTTAACCGCAACTTTCGAGGCGATTTTTCGGAGAAATCCAAAGCGACCGAAATAGAATGCACCCGTAAAAGAAATATAGATTAATAATTTATAGAACCTCCCTAAATATAATTTACCTATACCCGGTATCTTTTTAAGGATGAAGAGAATGCCTACAATGGTGGCTGCTATGTTTCTGTATATATGGTAATGGAAGGCGAGAAAGGGAAAATGTAGAATATGTCATCACTCTCATTTTTTAAGAACTTCGATAGCGTCAGCATGTCCTTGCTCCGCAGCCTTGCGGTACCATTTTACAGCCTCAACCTCGTCTTTAGAAACGCCACTACCATACTCGTAGCACCAGCCTAAATAACATTGAGCGTCAGCATCTCCTTGTTCCGCAGCCTTGCGGAACCATTTTACAGCCTGAACCTCGTCTTTAGAAACGCCACGACCATTCTCGTAGCAACTTCCTAAAAGATATTGAGCCTGCGCATTCCCTTGTTCAGCTGCTTTGCGATACCATTTAAC
>JAZNKR010000149.1:0-5254 GCA_045578665.1 Bacteroidaceae bacterium
AAAGGTAGGTAAAGAAATTCTAAACAAGAAAATAAAAGTACCATCGAAAAAGATAGATATAATATTGAACAATGTAAAGTACGAACTAAAAAGGATAAGTAACTAATAATACTTTTATTTATTTTATTACAAACAACTTGAAATTTTTACAAAATGAAAAGAAAAACTATTCTTTCAGCACTCTTCAGTGCATTTGTAGCATGCTTCTTTGTAGCATGCAGTAACGAGAGCGATGCCCTTGACATCAATGCCGGTACTCGCTCAGCAACATCATCTTCGTATATGACCCGCGAAGAGGTACAGACCCGTTTGGATGAGATTGGGGAGAAGTATGGGACACGAGTAATAATGGACGAGAAAGTAAATATAGATTTAGTTTCTGAGGATATATTTACGAAATTAGAGGAACATATATCTTCTAAGGAACTTTTGGGTGATAACGTTAACACAAAAGCTCATATTGTAAATGAAATATCAAATGATTCTTTGTTAATGAATGATTCTTCCATTGATGATATAATGCTTATGGCTGCACCACCGTCGGGAGAAACATATAGTGGTAGTTTTACTCATTTTATGAATATTACATGTGGAGCGGAATATAATTCACCTACAACAATAAAAATTAATTGGAATACAAATTCACTAGGTGTTTCGGCTTCATTATCATTAAATGCCAGTATAACAACAGGACATGGTAGTGGAGTAAATATAACTTTTAGCCAAGAAGGAGGAACTCCTGATAACCCATCCTTTAAATATAGCGGTTATGTTTTATGTTATGCATATGTATTAGAACCATCTTTCAGGTATATTTACGATGATAATCAAATAGTAGATTCTGTTAATAATGTATCAATAAGATATATGGGAGAGAGGCATCCATTTAGTGGATTTTACCCTGTAAATTAATATCCCCAATGCTACGCAAAATTACTTATACAACCCTGCTATTGTTAGTTGCTCTTTTCGTCCATGCGGACGAAAAGAGTCTCGACACGCTTGTGCTCAAAAGTATAATTGCGAGCCGCGCATTGCCTCAGGAACGCGTCTATCTGCATTTCGACAACAGCGGATATTATTTGGGCGAGACAATGTGGTTCAAGGCATACTGTGTGGGTGGCAATGGCACGACTCATGCCACCCCGAAGAGTAAGGTGCTGTATATAGAACTTTGCGCCCCCGAAGGCTACGTGATAGAGACAAAAAAGTTCAAACTCGATGAAAAAGGCTGCTGCCACGGCGAATTTGATTTGAAGCCTTCGCTACTCTCCGGCTACTACGAAGTGCGTGCCTACACCCGCTACATGCTCAACTGGGGCGATGATGCAGTGTTCAGTCGCGTGTTCCCCGTCTACGATAAAGTTAACGGCGACAACTACGATTTTCGCAACATCCTCGACCGCAAGCGCGGATTCCTCTATCGTGGCAAGTGGGTGACTCAAGAGAGCAAAGAACCCACACTCGCATTTTACCCTGAAGGCGGGCACCTTGTCGCAGGCATTGAAACAAAGGTAGCTTTTGAACTGCGCGACAAGAGCGGCAAGCCAATGAACGACACAATCACTATTTTGGCAGACAAAGAGCCATTGCTGACAACAGTAGCCACCCACAATGGCAAAGGATATTTTATGCTTACTCCGCAAGCGGATGCAAAATACCGTGCAGAGGTTATTTGCGAAAAGAAAAAACACAAATTTGAACTACCTGCAATAGAAAACGGCGGAGCAACCATCGCTGTAAAACATGACGGCGACAGCATACGGTTCGCAGTAACGAGCAATCTGCCCGCTCAAACAACAGGATTTGTGATACTCAACCGCAATCAGGCATACATCTACAAAAAGAACATTACAGCGCTTGCTATGCACCGCGACAAACTGCGCGAGGGAGTGAACCGCTGTCTGCTGCTCACTGCCGACGGCACACCCTTGTGCGAACGAATGTTCTTTGTGAAGCACTCTGTTCCGCAGCAGGGCGACATTGTCCCCGTAAAGCTAAAGGCAGAAATCAACGGTCTAAAAGCAGAAGAAAAAACATTTTATAAACCCTACCGCAAACTAACAGTGAAAATCAGTAGCGAAGATGGCTCGCCGTTGCCAAAGGACGGCAGTTACTCGGTAGCTGTAACAGGCGAAGAGAACAGCATTCTCACCAGCTATTCAAGCAACATCTACACACAGATGTTGCTCGCTTCCGAGCTTAAAGGCTACATTCCCGACGCATCGCAATACTTCGCAGACGACAGCGAGAGTACCCGCAACAACCTCGACCTTCTAATGCTCACCCACGGCTGGACAGCATACGACTGGAGCATGCTTGCGGGCACAGATAGTACATTCTCAATTAAGCACCCGATTGAGAAAGGCATTCAAGTGAAAGGCTACTTTATGAAAAAAGAGAAAGTAAAGAAGTTGGGAAAAATGGGCACTTTCAAAGTAACACCTTTGAAAGACGTAAATGTACGTTTCGATATCTGCTACGAGGATAGTGTAATTTCCAATTACGACTTTGTAACAGGCTACGAAGGAAAATTCACCCTCGAGATAGAGGATTTCTACGGCAAAAAGTATGCCTCGCTGACACCCGAACTTACAGGCAAACAGATACAGGATACACTCTTTAAATTCTCTTTAGACAAATACTTTTCGCCCAAATTCCGACTGTTCGACTATTGGCAACGCAACGCCGGTAGCAGCATTGAACAGAAAAAAGCAACTGCCACAGCCACACTGCTCGATAAAACAAACGAACTTGAAGCTGTGGATGTAACCTCAAAGAAATATAAAGGTCGCGCCACATTGCCACCCAAAAGTGAGATACGCCTCGACTTTATGGACGAGTGGGAGTATGCACAGGATGTGAGCTATGTTTATACCCCACAAGATAATTGGATGATGAGTAAGGTGGGCGATCTAAACGACATATATGAAGATGGAGCAAACTTCCCCGATATTTCCAGAAAAACATTTTGCGAACAATACGTATTAACCTCCGGCAATGCGTATGTGTCTGATTATTACGACACTGTTGCCGTGAGCACCACGGCTGACAAGTGGCGCGCTTACGGTTGGGAGGGACCACGCGTTAGCGCTTATGAGAATGTGCTTAGTGCATACGAAGTGTTGCAAAGCGCCTTTTGGCGCCACAACTACAATTGGGCATATTGGGTAAAGATGATTGTGCCGCAAGGAGAGTACAGCAGCGAAAAAGTACCGTTAGAAGACAAAGAGTACATAAAAGGTAAAGACCCAATAAAAATGATGAACTTCAAAGAGATTGTTATACGCAGCGACGAACCTACATTGCAGCAGTTCAATAACGAAAGATGGAACAGTCAGCGAATAGGCTACCTTAACAAGCGGGAATTCCGTTCATTCTATTTCGGCTTTTTGTTACGAAGTTCCATCACCCCGCAAGATGACAAAGAGATAGACGGTTACCCGGGGCATATTATTTTCCGCAACCAAATGGCAAGAAGAGTTCCGCACTTAAAGATGTACCTGCAATACAGCGATGAACAAATTTCTTTCAAGATGTACCCCAAGCACCCCAACTACGTTGCCTGCTTCATCCCCAACAAGGAAGAGGACAAGGTTACGCAAGGAATAATCCCTGAACTTGCAGTAAAGACTACATGCCGCTATACCCGCGTGCAGGGCTACAGTGAAAGCAAGAAATTCTATTCGCCCAATTATTCAAGAAACAAGCCTGACGAAAATACAAAGGATTATCGCCGTACATTGCAGTGGATTCCCAATGCCGAAGTGGGAAACGATGGTTGCATCACCATTGAACTGCACAACAACAGCAAGGAGAGTGTCTTGTTGCCGCACGTTGCGGGAATGAATAAGAATAAGTTTTATATAATCTCAAAATAATTACCGTCCATGCTACGCAAACTTCTACATACCGCACTATTGCTTCTCGTTGCCATCCTTGCCCACGCCGACGAAAAGGCTCTTGACACCCTTGTAATAAAAAGCCTCGTCGCCTCTCGCGCATTGCCACAGGAACGCGTCTATCTGCACTTCGACAACTGCGGATATTATTTGGGCGAGACAATGTGGTTCAAGGCATACTGTGTGGGTGGCAATGGCACGACTCATGCCACCCCGAAGAGTAAGGTGCTGTACATAGAACTTTGCGCCCCCGAAGGCTACGTGATAGAGACAAAAAAGTTCAAACTCGATGAAAAAGGCTGCTGCAACGGAGAGTTTGAACTGAAGCCCTCGCTGTTGTCAGGCTATTATGAGGTGCGCGCCTACACACGCTATATGCTCAACTGGGGCGACGATGCAATCTTCAGCCGAGTATTTCCTGTGTACGACAAAGTGAACGGCGACAACTACGATTTTCGCAACCTTCTCGACCGCAAGCGAGGCTTTCTCTATCGTGGCGAGTGGGTGACTCAAGAGAGCAAAGAACCCACACTCGCATTTTACCCAGAAGGCGGGCACCTTGT
The DNA here is from genome assembly GCA_045578665.1 of Bacteroidaceae bacterium. Classification (GTDB taxonomy): domain Bacteria; phylum Bacteroidota; class Bacteroidia; order Bacteroidales; family Bacteroidaceae; genus HGM04593. The sequence continues at coordinate 4,466 of JAZNKR010000149.1, forward strand.
CGCAGGCATTGAAACAAAGGTAGCTTTTGAACTGCGCGACAAGAGCGGCAAGCCAATGAACGACACAATCACTATTTTTGCTGATAAAGAGCCATTGCTGACAACCGTTGCCACCCACAATGGCAAAGGATATTTTATGCTTACTCCGAAGTCGGATATAAAATACCGTGCAGAGGTTATTTGCGAAAAGAAAAAACACAAATTTGAACTACCTGCAATAGAAAACGGCGGAGCAACCATCGCTGTAAAACATGACGGCGACAGCATACGGTTTGCAGTAACGAGCAATCAGCCCGCTCAAACAACAGGATTTGTGATACTCAACCGCAATCAGGCTTACGTCTACAAAAAGAACATTACCACCCTTGCCATGCACCGCGACAAACTGCGCGAAGGCGTGAATCGCTGTCTGCTGCTCACTGCCGACGGCACGCCCTTGTGCGAACGAATGTTCTTCGTGAAGCACTCTGTTCCGCAACAGGGCGACCTTGTCCCCGTAAAATTAAAGGCAGAGATTAACGGAAATCCCGCGAAAGAAAAAACATTTTATAAACCCTACCGCAAGCTAACAGTGAAAATCAGCAGCGAAGATGGCTCGCCGTTGCCAAAGGACGGCAGTTACTCGGTAGCTGTAACAGGCGAAGAGAACAGCATTCTCACCAGCTATTCAAGCAACATCTACACACAGATGCTGCTCGCTTCTGAGTTGAAAGGATACATTCCCGATGCATCGCAATACTTTGCAAATAACAGCGAGAGTACCCGCAACAACCTCGACCTTCTAATGCT
>JAZNKR010000150.1:0-17165 GCA_045578665.1 Bacteroidaceae bacterium
TCTCTCCGGATGCCAGATACTCATTTATGAGTTGAAGCTTCTCGGCATCACTGAATGTCCTGCGTTGAGTTGTCATTGTGTACTAATTTAGGGTTACATTTTATTTACTTTTTTGTAAACCTATTTTAGGAATAGACATAAATAAGAAACTTAAAAAGCTGTCCCTCTTTAAGGGGGACGAGAACTTTTTTCCAAAAAAGTTCGGAGGGGGTTCTTAACCTAACGTATTGCAATAAACCGTACTACGCGAGGAAAACCCCTCCGTCTTCAAAAACTATCGTTTTTGAATCCACCTCCCCTTTAAGGGCAGGAGCTTTTTTAGTAAGCTATTTTGCTGATATTTTAAAATATAGCAAATATCGATTTGAAATAAATACGTCCGAAGATTAGCTCCATTTCGGAGAATAAAACCTCTGTCCATCCGCATTTGCAATGCGGATGCTCCGAGTATAAGCATTTACAATGCGCTTACATACATAATACCGCATCACAGATGCTGACACTCTAACCTTCGCGTTACAAACGCGAAGGGACGGGAGGAACGATAGCCGCATAAAAAACTTTAGGCCCACCTGTGCATACAAGCGGGCCTAAGTATTATTATTCGTGAGTAAATTTAATCTCACCGCCATTTGATAATTGTCCGGCTTTCATAATCGCTTTATATTCAATCGTATTTGCATTTGGACTCCAATTATTATTAGAAATCCTATACCTACTACTAAATACAAATTCTATACTGCCAATTCCATTATTGTCTTCTATTGTTATCGAGCCATTATTATTTCCATTAACCTGCGTTATGCTGTATGAGCCATTATTATTTCTAATAGTGATATTGCCTAGGTTAGCACCATTGTAATAAACCGTAGCATTTACGGTATTAGTATTATTCCTAAGAGAATACGGTCCATAACCATAATCCTGCTGAATAGATACACTTGTGAATTTAGACCTATCAAATGTTACAGAAGTTATTTTCGGATTTCCGAAATCATCGCTTCCACGATTAAAATACTCATTGTCGACATACACAGTAGTCGCACTCTCCTCGCAATTGGTGAGGAACTTGCAGGCATAACTTGTTGAATCTTGATACTCCAACAAACTGACTTCTCTAATGAAACCATACTTGCCATTCTGTGCCTCAGCCGGCATATTTGTGCCATAATCGGGGTATATGGTATTGTCCTCGCTACTGATAAATAGTCGCAAGGGGAATATTGATTCGGGAAGACCACCGGGGAGGGTGATATTTACCGTCAGCGACCTCTTTGCACCCGTTTCAACCGTTTTAGGGTCAACCGCCACTGCAAGGTTATAGGGTTCACGCAACAGCAGTTCCACATGACGTTGCAAACCTCCTGCCGACACTGCTATTTCCTGAAATACACCGGCGATACCCGGAGCATTGGGTGTGAGTGTCATCTTGCGCCAACCTTTATGTATTCCTTCAGTTTCATCTGTTGCTGCAATTTCCGCTGCTTTGCTCAACACATCACCCATTGGAGCAGAGACTACTACTGCACCATTTTTTATTGTATCCGGGTTTTGAAGATTGGGGATGTATTTAAAGTAGACAACCTTAGGGGTGTTATCTGTAAAGAGCAATCCCGTTGTTGAAACAAACAAGCGGCCCTCGCCGTCGGATATATTTGTATAGTCCTTTGCAATAGCATCACCTGATATGTTGTTGCTGGCAGGCTGTTTTATTGCTTGCTCCACAGTCGCATAACCCTCACTTGTCACAGAATTGAGGTTCATCGTATAAATGAAGTTCCTCAATAGGTTGTAGTACACTTTTACTTTTGCACCTTCTTCACCCTCCAAGTGGACAAAATCGAGTTTGTAATATGTAGACTCGCCACCGTCGTACTTTCCTTTAATAAGCATACAGGTCGGGGTATCCGAATTGCGGTTACTACGCTCATATATGTATGATGGGGTGCCGGGAGCTACCCAGTTTATCTTTTTAGATAGCAGTGTGCCGTCATCATAAGGTTCATTGCCTTTGTATCCTTGTGCCGAGAGGTTTTCGTAGGATTGGCAATTGCCGCTTCCATCCACATAATTGGCGAACATCGATGTACTTCCGGGATTGTAAGGGGCTACAGTACCTTTGGTGGGCACATTGTAGAGTGCATACGCATCGAGTTGGAATTTATCTGTCGCAGGAATATTATTTTCAAGTTCTATCTTCACATAGTTACGCACCAACGGCACCATCTGTACTTGTTCCTGAAAACCGTCAGCTACTTTTTCTACATCGCGGTAATTCCAATAGACATCGTGGTCGGCGCCATTTGCCATGAGTCGTCCCACAAGCTGTCCCTCTTCACCAAATCCCATCGTAAGTCCGGGATAGTTGGCTATCAGGTGCAGACGACGGGGACCATCGGTTTGGTTCAATGTTACGCCAAAGTCCCAGCAATTGTCTTCTGCGTTCCATGTCGGTGCAGTGCTATCTGCGCGAACAAATTCTTCGAGGTAACTTACTCCGTCTATGTCTACAAACACTGCCACATAGAGGTCTTTGAATTCGAAATATCCTCCGCTACCGGTTCCTTCGTCACCGAAACCTCTGGTGATATTCTGTTCTGCTCCCGGCAGCGAGACTCCTATTGTCCAATGTACTTTGCCGTCGTCGTCATTGGCAGGGAGTTGTATGTTGTCGTTGCATGCTGTAGGCAACAATGTTGCCAACAGCATCAGTAGTAGGTATATGTAGTTTTTTATTTTCATATCTAGTGTATTTTGTTTATCTATCAAATAGCTCCTCCTCTTGAAGAGGAGGTGGATTCAATCGCGCAAGCGGTTGAAGACGGAGGAGTTCTGTTATGCGCGGACAGGTTGACGTTAGCGAGGTAATTAGAACTCCCTCCGAGAATTTTTCATACTGAAAAACTCTCTCGTCCCTCTTCAAGAGGGACAGCTGTTTCTGTTACTTTTTCAAATAGCTCACTAAACATAGAATACTAGAAGTTTGTTATCGGGTAGCTTTATCAATAACATCGATAACTCTTTCAAAAGAATTCCATATATCTCTATTTTCGAAACGGATAATTCTGATTCCTTGTTGTTCCAAGTACTGTGTTCTTGAGTTATCCGATTCATGTGCTCCTGGTGCATAATGGGGCGCACCATCTAACTCTATACCAAATTTCAACGAAGGGCAGTAAAAGTCAAGTATAAAGGGACCAACTGAGAACTGTCTTCTCCACCTTCTATTATTTATCTTATCTCCCTTTAAAGCTGACCATAATACAGCTTCTTCGGGTGTTCCATTTAAACGTAATTCTTTACGTTTATCTTTACTTTCCTTTTTGTTGAAATCCGAATTATACATTTTCTATTTTCAACTTTTATATTAATTCAAATAGCTCCTCCTCTTCAAGAGGAGGAGGTGGATTCAACAGCGACAGCGGTTGAAGACGGAGGAGTTCTGAAATATGCGATGCTTCTTGCAAGCATTGCTCGCGGTGATGGTGGGAACTCCCTCCCCCTGCGGGGACTCCCTCTTCAAGAGGGAGAATGTTATTGTTTCAATATTTCAAATAATTAGCAAGAACTATTATTACATCTGTTTATCACCGTAAACAAATTCTTCCTTATTGGTAAGTCTTTCATCGCCCCAATACCATATATCATATACACAACGGACGTAACAGTCGCTGTTTTTATTTCTTGTAGTTATTACGTTATTGTTATTAACATTTACGCCGCTGTGAGCACTCCAATAATAAGAGGTACCTTTATTAAACAGAACCGGAATAGTACCCTGCGCTGAGAGTTGGATAATATATTTTACTTCTGCCTCTGTTGGGACTCTCCATCGTCCTGCAGGAAAACCATCTTCCTGATATGCAGCACAGCGTTTTTCTGCATCATCATAATCCATTGCTTGACTACATACGCCATAGGACGACGCAACCATAAATTTAGGAGAAATCATCTCTTTTGTTGACTCAGAAGTGTTTGTCGGATAATAATAATTCAAGTCCTTACTTCTATCATCATCAGCTAATCCGGATATTGTTGTAACAGTACTGCTTCTTGGATCACCTACAATAAATTGTCGTCCTATAGCTGTGGCAGGGAGTGAGGAAACTGTAATAATATATTTATTGGGATTCTTATTAGAACCTTCCAATCCTCGCACAGCACTCCAGTTAGTTCCCGTGCCGGTCTGATTATTTATAATAACATAACCCTTATGTGCATTATCGTTAGATGTACTGTTATCTGCTTGGTAGTCTGTATTCAAGTCTGTTTTGATGGCAATCATCGGATACTGAGTAATCTTTATTTCATCTTTATACTTGTCATTATCCTTATGCCGGACACCGAATGTAAATGTATATTCAGTGTAATCAGCATTTTTCTCCATATTATTATTCAGATTATGCTGAAAGTATATGTAGCTACGGTCATTGGGATCGTCCGGGTTGGCATTGTGTATTTTTATAATTGCACTATAATCGCCTTGCAAACGGTTTGATACACCTGCAATAGAGGGATCGGTTGCCCCGGTATTGGATACGGTGTATGTTATGTCGCCGGTAACAGGGTCTGTTGTTGTTGATGTAATGTTTGCTTGTGATGCAAGAGTCAGTGTCTGAGATGTATTTCCGCCGGTGTATTCCCACTTTGCATCGAATGTTGTAAGTTCAATGGGGTCGCTGCTGAAGAAATAGATCTGCTTGCTTGCTACATTTTCCATTTCAATCGTGGTTTCGTCCACTACAAGGTATTTGAAACGGTTGAGGTTGGCATCGCTGTCTGTGTCGGCAGTTCCTTCGTGTGTGTTGCCCCAATCGAGTATTACATAGTTGCATGGGTATAGTACGAAAGGTTTCTCCTTACTTTCACTTCCAAGCACTCCTACCTCCTGATTTATCTTATAGTGGCTGTTGCGACGGGTGTATGAACCTGCCGGATTGATGTTTATCTCGTAATATGTTATTTTTGTTTTTGAGGGATTGTTTTTTAATTTCCAGTTTACTATAAGTATGAAGTGTGTTCGGGAATTTTCGTCGTTTTTCCAGTTGGTGGGATAGGTATAGAAAGGGACTTCCGTGGTAAGTGTTGCACCTTCGGAGGTGAGGTTTATTCCATCCAATTCGAATATGTCGTCTTTATTGGCCGAGTAGATGTATTCGTCGGGAGTGGAGCCTAATTTTGAGCGTACCGAGGCACGACGCAGACATAGGGATACATTATCTTTGTCGGAACACCAGATACTATCGTAGTTGTCTGTAACCTCGTCGGCTATTCCGTTTATTACAAGGGTTATTTTGGCTGCTACACGTTCTATTGGTATATTGCCTGTGAGGTTTTCGCCTGCACGGGTTACTGTGGCCTGACCGTCCATCACAAAGTCTTCCTGCACTTTGGGACTGTATTTGTGTGTTTCGGGGTCTTCTACTCTTTCTTTAAAGTCGGGGGCATAGAGTATTGTATTTTCTTTAAGCGAATTTATGCTCTTGTCGGCGGGCAAGGCATTGTCGCTGCCCGATGATGTCGGACGGTTTGCTATTGCGTAGACCAAGCACTCTGTGTCGGCATCTGTGGGGAATAGTTCGCTGAAGGCGTCCAGCGGCATCGACACCGACACTTCGCTTTGGGTTGTTGTGCCTGCGGGCAACTGTATGTCTGTTGCAAAGAATACAGGAGCATCGGTAACTGCTGCGCCCTTCTTGTAGAAGAAAAGGTCCACGCTGTTCAATGCATTTTCATTGAGTGCATCAACACCGGGATCGGTCGCACGTGTGCCGTTACCCTCCTGACGACTTATCTGCAATGTGAGCCTTACGTTGCAAGTGTCGCCGAAATTCTTGTCGTCTTCGCTGCACGATATTGTTGTGAATGCAACAATGCCGAGAAAAAGGAGCAGTATGTTCTGTATATATTTCATGCGTTTTTACTTGTTGATGTTCTGTATTATGGTGTAGTTGTTTCCTTCGCCTAATGTGGTGAGGATGTCTACAGGGAGAATACCACTGCTGGTGCGAACAACGAAGAGCAGTTCGGCCTGATTGGAGACGTTGGAGGTATTTTGCTGCTTGGCTGTTATTGTGAGTGTACACTCTTCGCCTATAGCTCCTTCGGTCTGGCTGAGGATGAAAGCTCCGGGGTCGCCGCTTTTGGTTACAAGGATGGCTTGCCATGTGTTACCCAACGGGCCGGCGATGGTGAACTTTAGCTCTGCCGGTATGCTGATGTCGTCTTTGAGTACCACTTTGTCGGCCTCTATTTTTTCGTAGGTACCGGCTGTCCATTTTATTCGTCCGTCATTGCCGGGTTCTGTGTTTACGGTTACCGTATTGCTGAATTCGTTGGTAAACTCCTCAAGTGTCCAGGGTTGTGCGGTCACTGTGAGGGTGAGCGGCTTGCCTGCCTCAACAATCAGGGTGTAGAGCACCGACTTGTTTACCGTCCATTGTGTGATGCTGCCTACATTTTTCAGGGGTACGCTCTTTGTGATGGGTGCGCCTTCCACACCACCGCTGGTGATGGTGTATGTTACTTGCAATTGTTGCAGAAATTGGCTCTCGGTATCTGCGTAGAGCTGTTGGGGCATCAGATAGAGGCAGCCGGGAAACTCTTTTGGGGTGTCTGTGATGCCTGTCATGCCTGTCGTCGACACGGGATAGTCGTCGAGATACTGGGCATCGTATGTGCTGCCTACGGGGAATGTTTTTTCTACTGTCCACAGCGAATCTCTATTTTCGGTGTTCCACGAGGTGCCGTCGTGAGTGAAATTGACTGTTCCTCTGCTGCGGACGTTTATCAGTTGCAGCGATTTTATGTTGAATGTGGTGCCGGCTGATGCTGTTGACATCTTCGCACGGAATCTCACTTGCGTGAGAGCATGGTTGAAGATGATGGGCACTGTGCCGTTCTGAAAATTATCGTAGGAACCGTACTGTTCGTCGGCGAACATCAGGTTGGTCTGTCCGTCTATTGTGCCTGAATATGTGTATCCTTCACCGTTTTGCGGTAGGGTTATACTTACATTAGAGTTTGCAAGATCGGCTATATATGGCGAGTAGGCAGCAAAGTGCATGGTTCCCTGATGAGGCCAGTAGTAGATGGGATTTGTTGCCCACACGCTGCCTTGCTTCGATACCTGGGCATTGTCGATATATGTTGTTATGTCTGCTGTAGGTCGGTTGCTTTGAGCTTGATGATGCATAGCTGCGACACCGAATGCGGGGCCATCGTAAGCTACGTATTCTCCTCCGGCTCTTGTTTGAGCAATGGCATTACAGGTGAAAGTCATCGGCATTTTGGTGTCGGTGAGGGTGTCGTCGCCGGTGCACGATGTTACTGCGAGCATGGTTGCGACGAGTATGTATATCTGTCTGTATGTTATCTTCCTTATCATATAATGCTGCCTATTTGTTTATTATATCTTGCAGGAATTTTACTTCGTCAATGCCTACGGATAGTGTGTAGGTGTATGTGCGTCCCGCCTTCAGGAGCGTGCGCATGAGCGTTGTCTTCTGCTTCTGCGGGATTGTTGTCTGCATGGCGGTGGTGTATTCAAACTCCACTGTCAGTGCTGTTGCCAGTTTCTGCGGGGGCAGGAATATGTATCGTCCTATGGCTGAGGGTTTTGATGTTAATTCCTGCGTGCCATCGAAGAGGACTATCTCTTTGTATGAGTCGTCCAGCTTCCACTGCGGTGCCGGTAGCGAGGTGAATGTGCCTTTGTGCAACACCTCGTCGATGGTTATCTTCTTTATTGTAATCTTTTCGCCCTCGGCGACGCGATTTACGGCTCTGAGGTCGATGCGGCAGAGTGCGTGCTCGAATACCAGCGGCACTATGCCTCCGTCGGTTGTCTTTTCTCTGTCACAGCAGGGCTGCGTGTAGAGAAGGTCGGTCTGTTCTTCGGCGACATCCATTGTGCATGTTACGCCGTTTGTTTGGTTACATTCACAAGCTGCGCTTGCGGGCGAGTAGCCGATGAATGTGAGGGTTGTGCCTGCTGCGGGCCACAGTTGTTGGTCGGAGAGGCTCCATAGTTTGTCGCTCACGCCGTTGTTGCCTGCCGATTGCTCTTTGCAGTGTGCAACGGTTGCAGGGAGATATTCGCTTGCGTTTGCCGAAGATTCTCCCCACCTTGCTCCGCGAGGCAGCGACCATGCCCGCACTGCAAAATCCATCTCTTCGGTAAAGCCCTCTACACTGTCGTGCGATACGTGCATATACATACTGGGCTGGAACTTGATTGCAAGGTCGGGGTCATATTCCAGCGGATCGTCGTGCGTACAGGATGCAAGCATCAACGCGATGAGTATGTATAGTGTGTTTTTCATTTTTTCTTGTGCCTATGCGTGCGGTCAGGCACGCATAGGCTGTGGGGTAGCTGATTATATTTTATTGATAGTCATCAATTTCAACCTCTGTATCAGCTGCACTTTCCCAATTCAGGATTTCAGGTGCAAAGTAAATCTCCTCAAAGCTAAATGTCATATTGTAGATATAACGTTTGCCAGGCAACCATTCTGTTGTTGTAAGATCTTTGATTTCAACAATATTCACTTGGTCAATTGCAGGTGTTGATGCACCCGGTGCGTCTATAGTATACTCAATTTTGATTTTTGCACCAGCGGGCAATTCCTGAGGCAATGCAATTACATCTACCTGAGACGCATTATCTTTCATAACAAATACACCATCAGTCAACACCTGGCTACCATCGAAATAAACATATGCATTAGCTTCGGCAAGTGGCTCGCTCTGGCTTGTCCATTTAGGATCAGATGTATATGTTGCAGGAGTTGTCTCATCCACATTCTCATCGAAATCACCCTTTGTGTTAACACCGTAGATTGAAATCTTATTCAAAGTAATTGTTGTTCCTGTATACGCTTCAGCCAATTTTGCAGTAAAGTGTATTGATGACAATGCGTGTTTGAAGTCAAGGTCAACCTCGTCATAAGGAGTGTTTGTATTGGTACCATCGCCCTTCTTTTTGTCATATGAACGCTGGCTATACATAAGATCGATATGATTAGCATTATTCTCTGCAATCTGGAAACCGTCAATATGGAGACCGGCAGCATCATAAGTAATTGCAGTTGAAGCAGACTTCGCATCAGTGGGAGAGTATGCTGCGAATGTCAGATAACCATTCTTAGGCCAATAATACCTTGTTTCAGGACGCCAACCATTACATGTATCATCATACTGGGTTGTAGCATCATCCATATAAAGCGAAGCATTAGTTGCCCAACCTCCAAATGCATCTTTGTGCCATACACCGAACACATTGAACTTCTCAGCTATTGAATAGGGATTCTCCATTTCCTGATAAACAGCCTTTGTTGTTTTGCTTACATAAGGATTAGCAAAAGTAATTTCACGATCCTGATTGAAACTGTTGCTAACCTCATCGTTTGTGCAGCCGACAAATGCTAAGCCTGCCATTGCTGCGATTAAAAAACTTTTCTTCATAATTTAAAAAGATTAAGGTTTATAGTTAATAAAATTTTTTCAATTGTTTGTTTACTTCTGTTTTTTCTGTTGTTCTTGTTTTTCTGTTCTTTACTATCTTTTGATTGTTAATACTATATGTTAATATCCTCGTTTATGTCTCCCCAATCGTCTACTACCGGTTTGAATCCTCCACTGCCTGTTACGGGTGGCGGAGCGGGTATCTCTATAATACGGTCTATCAGCAACCATTGGTTGTTTATTCCTTCGGGGGTGTGGAAGGCCGGTGTAATGTCGAATGTCTCGCTGAAAGATTTTCCGTAAACCGTTATAAAGTCGAATGTTATCTGCAACTTGTTTTTCAGGTCGGGTATCTTACCGAAGGTGTTGAAGGTGGTGTAAAGTATCACCGTGCTGTCGCTTCCGGCACTTTCTATACCCGAACTGTACTCCATGCCCACACTCTGTGTCGCGTTGGGGTTCATTTCGAAGTACACTGTGATGGAGTCGCTTGTGTCTATGGTTCCATCAATCAATCGGCACGAGCCCGAAAGTCCGGTGAGCAGACCTACAGTGGAGGCAGCATATTCTATACCTTTTACTTTCACTTGCAGGTAGTAAGATTTTACTACGCTCTTTGCCATGAAGTAGCCGCCTTCGTCGGGGAGTATGGTGTCGGCGCTTTCGCTGTAGGGGATTGACACTTCGCCGCAACTTGTAGTAAAGAGGTGGTCGGGTTCATATACAATCTTTTCGTCTCCCGAAAGTTCTGCATCACCACGGCTCGAAATTTTGGCTCTCAGGTGCGATGCTATTTCATTGGTAAATGCCTTGGACTCTTCGATGTCTGCCGCTTCGTCCACAATGGAGGTCTCTGTGTCGAAGTTGTATGTTACAAGGTTATATTCTCCGGGGTCGGCTATGATGTAACCGTCGTAGTATGTGCCTTTTTCGTCCTTGCTCTTGTTGCGCAGGAAGCGTTCGGCCTTAATATGTCCGGTAAGTTTGTCGGCAAGTGCCACACGCATCACGTCGGGCGCCTTATGTACGGGACGGGCATACTCGGAGTTGTAGAATCCGTAGGTTACATTCTTTATTGCCTCATCTATATATACGCGCACATAGTGGGTGTTGCTGACCTCCACAAGCGGACGGCGTTCGCACGATGCCGTGAAAAGAGCAACAAGTGCCAATATGAAGATACTGATGTATTTATTCATAGCGCACCTCCTCTCTCTTCTTAAGTGGCAGGTTGATAGGCAACACAAGTGATACTTTCAGCTTTGTTGGACCTATGTAGCCCATACGACCATGGTCGTAAGGGTCTTTCACAAGCACCGAGTTGTCCTGCGATGGCTGATAGTGGCGGTATGCTGTTGACAAGTAGCCGAATGATGCTGAAAATTCAAGGTTGAAGAGTTTGCTTATGGGCATTGCGTAGCCGTAGGTGAGACCTGCCGACCAGTATTCACCCTGATAGTTTATGTCGCGCTTCCACTGGAAATCGTATTTTGCCGACATCAGATACAAGCCGCCGAAGTGTCCGCTGAGCACTCTGCGGGCGGGCGTGCGCTTGAACCAGTAACGGCCCTCTATTCCCATTTCCCACATCTGGAATGCCCATTTGTTGCCTCCGTGCCACCAAGGGAAGACATCTTCTACCATCACTGACCATTTGTCGCCGATGGGCACCTCTATCTCGAAGTTGAGCGCTGTCACCAGGTCGTAGAGCATGTTGGTCTTCAAGGCGATGGGGGTGATGGTGTCGCGGTATGCCGAGGGGATGGGTATCTTGGGATAGTCAGGGACTATCACGGGCTCAGGCTCGGGTTCGGGCTCCGGCGCAGGCGGTATGGGCAACTCGTTGTAGTAGAGGATGCAGAACATCGAGTTACGGATGCGGGGATAGTAGGTCATCAACAGATACCTGTAGACAGGCAACTGCTTCATTCGCCACTTTTTTGTACCTATATTTATATCTGCATCGATTACTGCGAGGACTTTCTCTTTGGTGGCATCCTTTAATTTTGTATCTTTGACTACCAATTCGCGCAACTGCTCCCACGACTCACCATCGGGGTGCACAAAGAGTTTCTCTTTGAGTTCGGGATGGTTGCTTTCGATGTATTTGCGCATGGTCTTTGCACGATTCTCGGAGAGCCAGAGGTTGTGTTCGTAGACACCCTCGGGCGATGACTGGGATACGATAACCACTGAGTCGATGCGCTGGAGTCCTATAGAGTCTATCTTGTGGGCGAAATTGCGCAACGAGACGTCGTTGCCCATGTACTTGAGGTCGAGATAGTGTTTGTCGAGACGGAAATGAACCTCTATACCTACAATGCTCTTCTGTTCGCTCTTGCGGAACAGCTGAGCCTGTAGCGTCATACTGAACAGAATTGTCAGCATCAAGGTTATTATACGAGTGTTCATTTTTCTTAACAAATTCCTATCAAAATTTCAATTTTTCAGCATTCAGCACATAAATATAAATAATATTTAAATTGCGGAAAAATTATTTACTATTTTTTTTAGTTAAAAAGCACTAATCACGATGTCATTTCACAAACATTTGCGAAGTGTGCAATGGGATAACAAACTCCCTTTTCTGCTTGGCATCTTATCGACACGAGATGTATAAAATTGTTATTCAAGCATTTATTTACTCAAATTGATTCTATTCATTATTTTTTTTTGAGAAAGAACAAATTTAAGCTATCTTCGCATAATGATTTTTAACATCTTGTATGAAAATATTTTACATCTCAATTATATTTCTCCTCTTTGCGTGTAGCGGGGATTTATCTAAAAAGAGGGGGAAGGGCGGCTTTTCTATCATCGAGTTTACCGAAAAGATTGGTAGCGAGGAGGAACGGAGACGTTTCCTTGCCGAGCACTACTGGGACAACCTATCGCCGGAGGACACAGCATCGCTCGACGCGGCAGAAACGGAACGGCTGTTCCTTGAGTATGTAGATTGTCTCTCTGCTGTGGAGCACGATAGTGCTCACTTATATATATATAGGTGTATGACAGCTGAGGGGCTCGGAAGGATTTGGGCAAGACGTTTCTTAGTGCTTGCCGACAAGCATCTGTTCAACATTGAGTCGTCAAGGCTTAACGAGTCTCTCTATCTGCCTTTTGCCGAGGGTGCTTTGAGCGCGGGTGTACTCGCAGAGGAGGAGGAGCCTGTTTATATGCGCCGCATCGAGGTTGCCCGCAAGAACCGCCCGGGCAGCAAAGCTACGGATTTTGATTTCAGGTTGCCGAACGGCATGCTTGCTTCGCTATATGGCATCAGATGTGAGTTGACATTGGTGCTCTTCCACGACCCAGAGTGCGAAAATTGCTGCAGGACACTATACGAGCTTGTGGACAACGACATCATAAGGAAGTTGATTTCGGACGGGCGATTGGCGGCGATGATGGTCTACACCGAGGGGGAGAGCGGGGTGTGGGAGAAGCACCGCAGCGAGACTCCGAGGGGATGGATAAATTGCTTCGATGACGGCGAGGATATAAGAAGGAGGATGTTGTATGCCCTCAGGGCGTTGCCCTCGATATATCTCATGGACAAGGGAAAGGTGGTCCTGCTGAAGGATGCCAAACCCGGCGAATTGATTCGGTTTCTTGAGGGGTATGTGAAGTAGTGTGCTTCTCTCGTCCCGAATGTTCTTACAATGAAAATTTTCTATCATTTACACTCCTCCCAAAAGAGGAGGTGGATTCAACTGCACAAGCAGTTGAAGACGGAGGGGTTTGAAACTTGTTGCTTGTGTCTTCATTCGAACTCCCTCCCCCTTCGGGTACTCCCTCTTATCCAAGAGGGAGAGTTTTATTGATTAAAATTCAATGGTTTAAAGAGTTAAAACAATTCTTTTAGGTATAATATCGCATAATCATTAAAAATTATCAATAATGGCTATAAAATACACTGTATTCGGGAATTCCACCTCCGAGGAGGAAGCCTCTCGTCTATCTATAATAATAGAGAGGGAGAGTGTATAAATCAATGATTTTAGGCGGTATAAACTCCTCCTCTTGGATAAGAGGAGGTGGATTCAAATACGCAAGTATTTGAAGACGGAGGAGTTTGAAACTTGTTGTTGGTGTGTTCAGTCAAACTCCCTCCCCCATTCGGGTACTCCCTCTTATCCAAGAGGGAGAGTTTTTTCTTATTTTAAATAGTTTACGAAGATATTCTTTAAAACTCCTGCCCTTTAAGGGGAGGTGGATTAAGGGGCGAAGCCACTTAAGACGGAGGGGTTTTTCTCGCGGAGAAAATGTTATTGCAGTACGGTAGGAATAAGAACCCCCTCCGAACTTTTTTCAACAGAAAAAAGTTCTCGTCCCCCTTTAAGAGGGACAGCTTTTTTAAGTTTCTTATTTTGAAGAGATTTGCAAAATATAAAAACTGAAAGATGTGTCCAAAGATTAGCTTAAAGTGGGACAACTTTTCAAGTTACTTATTTCCACCGACATTGTAATGCAACGTTGCATTTTAGGTAATATATTTGATAATCATTTTCTTTAAAACTCCTACCCTTAAATAGCAGAACTGTTAGAAAAGTTTGCTGATATCCATTGACAAAAATTCTTCTACGGCAATGCCGCCATCGCCTACGATGAATGATGATTTGGGATTAAACATATGTTTGAATTTTTCCAAGCCATCAATTCTTTTTTCCGCATTGCTTTTCACTTCGATTGCAACGAGCGAACCTTTCTTGTTAAGGACGAAATCCACTTCATCATTGCGTTCTCTCCAGTAATATACATCAAAACGATGAACAAATGCCTGACTGACAAGATAAGCTCCTATTCCCGATTCAAAAATATGCCCCCATGCCTTACGATCAAGTATAGCTTGTTCGAATGTAAGCGGGCTGTACACCATCTTCAGGGCATTGTTATATACTTGGAACTTAGGGATGCTGGACCTTCTGCGCGACATATCGACGCTATATTTCTGCAAGCCGCATAGCAAACCGCTTTCATTAAGCAGATTAACATACCCCGCCAATGTGGAAGTGTTGCCGGCATCCTGCAACGAGCCCAACATTTTGTTCAATGACAACAGGTTACCCGAGTAGGCCGCACCAAGTTCAAAGGTTTGCTTTAATAATGCGGGTTTACTAATGGGGGTATCCATAAGAATATCCTTGTTTATAGTCGCATCGATAATTGCAGACTGGATGTACTGTTCAAAGCGATCGCTATCTGCAATCAATGTAGCTGCACCCGGATAGCCACCGTAGAAAAGGTATTGGTCGACATTGAAACCAAAGCACTCTTTCATCTCTTTGTAACTCCAGTGGCTCATGCGAATCTCTTCAAACCGTCCTGCCAGGGATTCCGACAATCCTTTTTCGAGCAAAACACGACTACTGCCAAGAAGCAGGACCTTGATGTTTCTGTCGTTGAATGTATCATCATCCCACTCCTTCTTTACTACCTCACTCCAGTTTGCAATCTTCTGTATCTCGTCAATTACAAGAATCACACTATTCCAGCCATTGTTATCTTTCAGGCTTCGTGTTGCTGCCCAACAGTTGGATACCCATGCTGAATTAGTTGCAGGGATATTATCGGCAGAAAAGAATTGGTATGGTAGAGACAAATCCTTCAACACTTGCTTTACAACTGTTGATTTTCCTATCTGGCGTGCCCCCATTACTACCTGAATAAACCTTCTATCCTCTTCAAGCCTCGATTTAATCTTTTGATATTCAGCCCTTTTATACATAGTATTACATTTTACGCAGTCAATTGAGTAATTATACGCAGTGCAAATATATAACAAACGAGTGAGATAAACAAAGCTTGCTTTGTTATTTCAAAGCGAGTGCAGGTATATTCGGGATTTATCCCCAATATATAACAAACGATATATGCAGGCTGTAATTATTGCAAAAGAACTACAGCTCACCTGTCTGATGGTAAGCCGGAGTTCCTTTGCTATCTGCCAACATATTATTGAAACTGCTTATGTATTCTACTACAAGGATGGAATCTCTTCGTTATCTGCCTCGTCGAGTCTATCCTCCCAAAGATAATAACGTGTCTCCTTCACTATCAGTTTTGACAGCATGATGAGCGAGAAGAGGTTGGGGAGTGCCATGAAGACAACTGCCGTAGAACTTATATTCCATGCGAACTCCAACGGCATTATTGCGCCGATGAATGTGGAGAGGACCCAACAAGTGCGGAAGAGCTGTGTCGCCTTGCGGTTGCGCCGTCCCAAAAGATACTCTATCGCACGCTCGCCATAATAGGTCCAGCCCAGTATGGTGCTGAAGGCGAATGTAAACATGGAGATATTGAGCAAATGGTCACCGATGACCGGTATCTGACTGAAAGCATCCTGCATAATAAGTGCACTCGCATCGTCTATCCCGGTTATGCCGAGTGCGAGCATGGTAGTTACCGTAACGATACCTGTCATGGAGCAGACTACAAGCGTATCCCAGAATGTGGATGTAGAGGAGACCAATGCCTGGCGCACAGGGTTGCGTGTCTTTGCCGCAGCCGCGATGATGGGAGCCGAGCCCATTCCCGACTCATTGGAGAGCAATCCGCGGCTTACACCGTACTGTATGGAGATCATGAATCCTCCGACAGCACCTCCGCCTATGGCCTGAGGTGCGAATGCGGACTTGCAGATAAGCAGAAGCGCATTGTCGAGGTAGCCGAAATTCATTATAATGAGGGCTACACAACTTATCACATATACAAATGCCATCACCGGAACAAGTCTTTCGCACACATTGGCTATACCTTTGAGTCCGAAGAATATCACCGACCCCACAAGCATCGTCAACACCAATGCTGTTGCGTATGGGTCTATGTCGTAGGAGCTGTTCATTGCCTCGGAAATTGCATTGCCTTGCAGGAAGTTTCCCCCACAAAGACTCATTATCAGTGTAAAGAGACAAAAGAGCGATGCAAGCACGGGCTTGTTCAATCCCCTCTCGAGGACATACATGGGACCTCCTGCTATCTTTCCGTTGCGTCGTTTCACTCTGAACTTTATTGCCACAAGTCCCTCGGCATATTTTGTAGACATACCCAGGAATCCTGTCAGCAGACACCATAGAACGGCCCCTGGACCGCCGATAAGAACCGCCGTAGCCACACCTACGATATTTCCTGTACCTATGGCTCCTGCCAATGATGTGGAGAGTGCCGCAAACTGACTCACCTCGCCACTCGACCCTTTATCTTTGGTGATGGAGAGTTTGATGGCCTTGAAAAGGTATTTCTGGGGGAAACGTAACTTGCAGGTGAGGTACAAGTGGGTTCCGAGCAATATTGTCAGCATGGGCCATCCCCACAGCACATCGTTTATCTGTTGCACCCACACATTGAGGGTATCGAAAGTCTCTGATATTCCTACTCTTATAATATTGAAAATTTCCACGTCTTACTACATTTTTAACAGCCGTCCCCTTTCGCGAAAGAGAACGGCTGCCAAATTATATTTAAGGGAGGTTCTATAAATTATTAATCTATATATCTTTTCCGGGGGCATTCTATTTCGGTCGCTTTGGATTTCTCCGAAGTTCTTTTGCACTCGTTGGAAATAAAAGCAAACTTTTATTCACTCGCTTAAGCGAACTTTTGGCTTTATTTTTGCATCTTTTTGATATTCGTTCTGTTGCGATGCCCGCATCGCGCCTTTACAAATATCAAAAATCTACTAAAAATAAAACTCAAAATCG
>JAZNKR010000151.1:0-18298 GCA_045578665.1 Bacteroidaceae bacterium
AAAAACGACAGTTTTTGAAGACGGAGGGGTTTTCCTCGCGTAGTATGGTTTATTGTAGTACGATGGGTTAAGAACCCCCTCCGAACTTTTTTCTCGGAAAAAAGTTCTCGTCCCCCTTTAAGAGGGACAGCTTTTTAAGTTTCTTATTTTAAAGAGATTAGCAAAATATAAAAACTGAAAGATGTGTCCAAATATTAGCTTAAAGTGGGACAACTTTTCAAGTTACTTATTTCCACCGACATTGCAATGCTACGTTGCATTTTAGGTAATATATTTGATAATCATTTTACATTTTCTCTTATATTGAACTCGCGTTAAATTACTATATATAGAATCTCCCTTAATAAACGATGAGTCCCGAAGACTATGTGTTTTCGGGACTCATCGTTTATCCTATTGTATTTTACAACATTTTGGACAGGTCTTTTTCGGCTATAAAGTCGAGTTTGTTCAGGATTATTGTCTCGCGTGTGCGCTCCGCATTGTCTGTACGGAATACCATAATTCCCTTGTCGCCAAGCATGAATGAATAGAGGTATGAGATACCTATGTTCGCTTCGCTGAAGATTTTTACGGTGTCGGCGGCGCGACCTACTTCGTTCTCGAGTTTTATGGCAAAGACATCAGAGAGGTTCACTGATATGCCGGCATTCTTCAGGGTTTCGTATGCGCGTGTGGGCTCTGAACAGATGATGCGGTAGATGCCATACTCTGTTGTGTCGGCAATGGTGCTGGCTATCAACTGTATGTTTCCCTCTTTCAACAAGTCGAGCACTTTCTGCAGTGTTCCCTGTCTGTTTTCCATGAATACGGATAGCTGGTGTATTGTCATATCTGTATGTTTTTATTGGTTTTTAAAAGGGTGGTTCTGTAAATTAGTTCGAGGCGATTTTTGAAAACAAAAAGCGACCGAAATAGAATGCACCCGGAAAAGAAATATAGATTATTAATAATTTATAGAACCACCCTAAAATGTCTTGCGAAGGTCTTTCACTCTCACAGCCTTGCCTTCGCTTTTGGGAAGCGCTCCTTTGGGGAGGAGTTTTATTCGGGGAGTTACGAGTATTTCGTCCTTCAGCTGGCGGGTAATCTCTCGTGTGAGTGATTGCAGACGTGCGTAGTCGTCGGTGAAGAGTTCGTTGAGTTCCACCTCGATGGTCATTTCGTCATTGGTCTCTACGGTCTCCAATGTTATGAGGTAGTCTGTGCTGAGCTCTTTGAACTGCAACAATATAGTCTCTATCTGTATGGGGAAGATGTTCACACCCTTGAGGATTATCATGTCGTCGCTACGACCCTTCATGCGGTCGAGACGTTTGTGGTGGCGTCCGCAGGGACATTCGCCCGGAAGTACGCGGGTGAGGTCGCGTGTGCGGTATCTGAGCAGAGGCATTGCTTCGCGGTTGATGGTGGTGAGCACAAGTTCGCCAACTTCGCCTTCGGGTACGGGTTCGAGTGTCTCGGGGTCTACTATTTCTACAATGTAGTAGTCCTCCCAAATGTGAAGACCGTTCTGCTCGGTACATTCGAATGCTACACCGGGACCGCACATTTCGGACATTCCGAATGAGTTGTATGCCTTCACTCCGAGCATCTCCTCAATGCGGCGACGTTGCTCCTCGGAGTGGGGCTCTGCGCCGATGATAAGGGTCTTCAGCTTTGTGTCGCGTCGTGGGTCTACACCCATCTCCTCCATCACTTCGTAGATGCGTGCAGCGTAGCTGGGTATGGCATGTACGGCTGTAGTGCCGAAGTCGGTCATGAACTTTATCTGTCGCTTTGTGTTGCCGGCTGCTGCGGGCACGGTGAGCATACCCAGACGCTCGGCACCGTACTGGAATCCGAGACCGCCGGTGAACATTCCATATCCCGATGAGTTCTGGAATACGTCGGTGGGGCGCAGTCCTACCATGTGCAGACAGCGTGCAACGGCATTTGCCCATTCGTCAAGGTCCTTCTGTGTGTGCAGAATTACTGTGGGGTTGCCTGTGGTGCCGCTCGATGAGTGCAGGCGGGTTGCTTTTTCAAGGGGTACCGAGGCGATGCCGAAGGGGTATGTGTCGCGCAGGTCCTGCTTGGTGGTGAAAGGTATCTTGCGCAGGTCGTCGAGTGTCTGTATATCTTCGGGCCTTAGGTTTATCTCTTCGAATCGTTTTTTGTAGAAGGGTGAGTTCATGCAGTGATTGACTGTCTTTTTCAGTCTTTCAAGCTGCAGTTTTTCTATTTCGGGACGAGTCATCGTCTCCATCTCTTTGTGTAAGTACATATCTTTGTCTGTTTTTATTTTCTTCGTATTTTTTGCAAAAATAGAGATTATAAATGATTTTTGATAATTTAATCGGTTATATTTTCTCTGCTTTGTTGTATTTTTGTCATTTACAAGCTGTGTATGATGGCTTACAGGATGTTTTATACTTGCACATTTATGAATAGAATCGTTGTTTTTTTACTGTTGTTTTTATATTCACTCTCTTTTTCTGTAGTTTCTGCACAATCGCGCAAGGGTGTCGATTTTTCTACCGATATTGCAATGTTTGTGCCTTCTGCCGTGGGAGGTGTCATTTCTCTTATTGAGGGAGACAAAAATGGCTTAGTGCAACTTGTGGGCAGTGGCGCGGCAAGTGTGGCTGCTGCTTATGCTCTGAAATATACGGTCAAGAAGGAGCGGCCCGATGGCAGTGATTCTCATTCTTTCCCTTCGAACCATGCCGGGGTGGCTTTCATGGGTGCCACTTTCATTCAGCAACGCTACGGATGGAAGTATGCATTGCCTGCGTATGCCATCAGCGGATATGTTGCGTGGGGCAGGGTCTATGCCGACAGACACGACGTGTGGGATGTGCTTGCCGGTGCAGCCATTGGTGTCGGTTGTGCCATAGCAATCACTACTCCTTTTGCCAAGGAACATCGCGTTGCTCTTTGTCCTGTTGCTTCGCCGGGGGCTGTCGGTGTTTCGGCGGTTATAGGGTTGTAGAAAAAGAGACGGCAAGCTGTATGTAACTTGCCGTCTCTTTTGTCATCTTGCCCAAATGTATGTCGTTGTGTCGAATTCGCGTTCCTGCTTCAGGTCTTCCACGAATCGGTCTACTCGTTTCATCTGGAAGGGGATATTTATCCTCTGCGGGCAGTGGGCGCGGCATTTGTCGCATCCTATGCAGTGGTTGGCTTGTCGCAACTTGGGTACCGAGCGGTCGTATCCTATGAGGAAGGCGCGGCGTGCTTCGCGGTAGTTGGGATCCTGCGAGGTGAGAGGCATCCTGCCTTCGTTGATGCACTTGTTGAAGTGTATGAATATGCCGGGAATGTCGAGCCCGTAGGGGCAGGGCATACAGTATTTGCAGTCGTTGCAGGGGATGGTGGGGTAGCGTAGCAACTGCTGGGCGGTGGAGTCGAGGAAATCCATGTCTTCTTGTGAGAGCGGTTCGATGGGGGAGAATGTCTCCACGTTCTCTTTCAGGTGCTCCATGTAAGGCATTCCGCTGAGTACGGAGAGGATGCCGGGGCGTGTTCCTGCAAAGCGGAATGCCCATGAGGCGATTGACTTGTCGGGGTCGCGCTCTTTCAGTTGTAGCGATATGTGGTCGGGTACGTTTGCGAGACGGCCTCCGAGCAGTGGTTCCATTATTACTGCGGGGATGTTGCGCTTTTCAAGTTCGCCGTAGAGGTAGTCGGCATTGATGTTGCGGGGGTGTTCCTCCTGTGCGTGTTTCCAGTCGACGTAGTTGAGCTGTATCTGTGCAAAATCCCATGTGTACTTGCCGCTGTCGTGCAGTGCAAGCAGGTGGTCGAATACTTTTACATCGCCGTGGAATGACCATCCGAGGTTGCGTATGCGTCCCTTCTTGCGCTCTTCGAGCAGGTGGTCGAGTACGCCGTTGTCAATGAATCTTGCTTCGAACTCTTCTATGCCTTTGCCCATGCCTACGCCGTGGAGAAGTTCATAGTCGATGTAGTCCATTTGAAGCTCCTTGAAGGAGTTTTCGTACATTTCGAGTGTCTTTTCGCGGCTCCATGTGTCGGGGGTGAGGTTGGATATTTTGGCAGCGATATAGAATTTGTCTCTTGGGTGACGGTTGAGGGCGATGCCTGTTACGCGCTCACATTCGCCGTCGCAGTAGACGGGCGCGGTGTCGAAGTAGTTGACGCCGTGTGCAATGGCGTAGTCTACAAGTTCGTTTACACCTTCCTGGTCTATGATGCCTGTCTCCTTGTCGCGCAGTGAGAACCAACGCAGACAGCCGTATCCGAGCAGGGATACTTTGTCGCCTGTGGTGGGTACGGTGCGATATGTCATTCCGCCCTCTTTCGAAGTTTTTGCACCTGATGATGTTGTTCTTGTCTCTGTGCCGTCCTTGCAGCCGACGAGTGATGCTGTGCCTATGGCAGCAGCTGCTGTATTGAAACGTTTGAGAAATTCGCGGCGGTTTATATTTTTGTTGTTGTCCTTATTCATGGTTTGGAGTGTTTGAGAAACTTCTAAATTGTTCTGTGTGTAACGTGTCCTTCTACATATATTGCGCTTAGCGGACGTGCGGGGCAGAGGTTTTCGCAGGCGCCGCAACCTATACATTTTTCGAGGTTGACGGTGGGGATTTTGGGCGATGATTTCTGTTGCGGGTCGGAGGGTATCATCTTGATG
Source organism: Bacteroidaceae bacterium (assembly GCA_045578665.1). Taxonomy (GTDB): domain Bacteria; phylum Bacteroidota; class Bacteroidia; order Bacteroidales; family Bacteroidaceae; genus HGM04593. Next base: position 4,640 of record JAZNKR010000151.1, read on the forward strand.
GCTCCTACGGGGCAGTGCCGTTCGCAGTTGCCACATTTCACACCGTCGGTCATTGTTACGCAGTTCTCCTTTATTACTACTGCGTGTCCTATCTGTGTTGCCGACTTGTCCTCTTTGGTGATGAGACGGATGGCACCTGTGGGGCACACTTCGCTGCATCGGGTACATTCGGGACGGCAGTATCCTCTTTCGTAAGACATTTCGGGCTGCATGAATGTTTCCAGTTTTTCCGAGGGACGCAACACTTCATTGGGGCATACTGATACGCACAATTGGCACGAGGTGCAGTGTGCAGCCATATTTCTGATGCTCTGTGAACCGGGGGGAACGATGCGTGTCTCGCGATTGGGGACTTTCTTCTCTTCGATGGCGGCGAGTCCTGCCTGCATCTTCTTCTCTTCACCTTTGGCTATGCTTGCTACTGCCACCGCTCCTGTAGCCGTCAGAAAACTTCTGCGCGACAGGCTGTTGCCGTCGGTTGCAACCGCTTCTGTGGCAGGTGCCTTGCTCTTCTTGCGCATGGAGTATGTGATGGCACCACGTTTGCAATTGTCTATGCAGTTCATGCAGACTACGCAACGGCTGTAGTCGATATTGTGGTTCTTGCTGTCGATGCAGGCTGCTTTGCAGTTGCGGGCACACACTCCGCAACCGGTGCATTTCGATGTGTCGATTACCGGTTTCAGCAACGATATGCGGGAGAGTACCCCAAGTATTGTACCTACGGGGCATATAGTGTTGCAATATGTTCGGCCGTTGCGCCATGCCAATGTGCCGACGATGATGAGTGTGGCTGCTGATACTGCTACGGTGGCTATGCTCTTTATCCACAGCGGTACGCTGTAGAATGCGTAGCTGTCGACGCGCTCGGCTATGTAGGCGAACAGATTGTTCACGCCTATCCATAGCGGCTGTAACAGATTGCCGGCAATGCGCCCGTATGCACTGTATGGTGCCAGAAGCGCTACAAATGAATTGATGCCTGCGACGATAGCTGCCACAAAGAGTGCAAGCACAGTGTATCGCAGGATGTTTTTCGCAGGGGAGTAGCTGTATTTGTTCTTCCTGCTTTTGAGTCCGAGGTGTGCAAAGAGATCCTGCATCACTCCAAGCGGACAAATTGTAGAACAGTATATTCTGCCGAAAATGAGCGTTAGCACTACCAATGATGCTATTATCACAATGTTGAGCGAAAGAAGCGCCGGTAGGAATTGTAGCTTTGCCATCCATCCGAACCAAGCATGTATGCTTCCCGTGAAGTCGAGGAACAGCAAAGTGATTGCAAGCAGAAAGATGATGCCGATAGTTCTTCTTATTGTCTTGAGCATATTTGTTATTGTGTTTTTTGATTATTATTCATAAGTCAATAGCAAATGTATGGAAATATTTTCAGAAATATGAATAAATGTGCCGATTTGTATCAATTCTATAAATTTTTCTAAAACTTTATTCTCTTTTTGCAAGTTTTTTATGAGTAAATAGTATCTTTGCAATCTGTTTTGCAGGCAGCTCTGTCTGCAAGATATATAACGATGGTTCCGTAGCTTAGCTGAATAGAGCGCCAGATTCCGGTTCTGAAGGTCGTGGGTTTGAATCCCACCGGGATCACAAAGAAAAAGAGAGAAATCTGTGATGGTTTCTCTCTTATTTCATCTGATGAGAATCAGTTGCATTATTTCCCAATTTCCTGCCTTTTTCTCGCGAGTTCTTCGTATATTTGCGGTACCCTCGAAGATATCCTGCACTCGCTTGGAAAAATATTCAAGCAAGCTTGATATTTCTCGCTCGTTTGTTTGTATCTTTGAGGTAAACCTCGAAGATATCCTGCACTCGCTTGGAAAAATATTGAAGTAAACTTCATATTTCTCGCTCGTTTGTTACTATCTTTGCTCTTTCAGTAGAAATAACGATTTATGAAAAACTGCAATATAGAACTTTTTATGCCCGCCTCTGCAGGGGAATATGGCAATGTCCGGAAACTTATAGAGGAGGGGTGCATCTGCAAAGTGCATTGTTGGTCTCTTCCGCAGAGCGACCTCTCTTCCATACCCGAAGGTGTGGAAATCATACATACGACCTCGCTTTCGGACAGCGGACTATTTATAGAAATGGCATCACAAGCAACAGCAGACTATCTGCTCTATGTAGCTAAACAAGGGGTGGAAATTCCTTCGATGGCGACTCTTGAGAGAATGGTCGATGCAATGCAGAACGATGGTTCTGTGATGCTCTATGCCGACTGCTACAAGGTGGTCGATGGAGTGCGCGAAGAGGCACCGGTAATAGATTATCAGTGCGGAAGCCTGAGAAACGACTTCGACTTCGGTTCGCTTTTGCTATTGCGTACATCGGCTTTGAAGGAGTATCTTGCCCAGGAAAAGGAGATGTACAGATTTGCCGGCTTCTATCAGATGCGTCTGGCACTCAGCCGCATAGGCTCGTTTACACATTTCAAGGAGTTTGCCTACACCGAGTGTGAGGATGATAACAGAAAAAGCGGCGAAAAACAGTTCGATTATGTAAATCCGGCACAGCGTGAGGTGCAGATTGAGATGGAGATTGCCTGCACCGACCATCTGAAGCGCATAGGCGGCTATCTGTGTCCCGGGAAATATGAGAGTATAGACCTCAAGAAAGGCGAATTCCCGGTGGAGGCCTCGGTGATAATCCCTGTACTTAACCGCAAGACAACCATTGCCGATGCCATAGGTTCGGTGCTCAAGCAAAAGTGTTCTTTCCCGTTCAACATTCTGGTGGTGGACAACCATTCGACCGACGGCACGGGCGAGATTATCGATTCCTTCGGCGATGAGCGTGTGGTACACATTGTGCCCGAATCGACCACATTGGGCATTGGCGGTTGCTGGAACCATGCTGTCCAATCAGAAATGTGCGGACGATTCGCAGTGCAGCTCGACAGCGACGACATTTACAGTGGCGACGATACATTGCAGAAGATTGTCGATGAATTCTACCGACAGCAGTGTGCAATGCTGATAGGAACATACAGAATATGCAATTTCGAACTTGAGACATTGCCTCCCGGTATCATAGACCATAGGGAGTGGACCGAGGAGAATGGTCGCAACAATGCGTTGCGCATAAATGGTTTGGGCGCTCCGCGTGCTTTCTTCACCCCTGTTATCCGTAGCATCGGTTTTCCCAATGTCAGCTATGGCGAGGATTATGCTGTAGGATTGCAGATTTCGCGCCGTTACAGGATTGGTCGCATATACGACGTGCTTTATCTCTGTCGCCGTTGGGGAGGAAACTCCGATGCGGCACTCTCGCGAGAAAAGGTAAATGCCAACAACCTCTACAAGGACTCTATCCGTAGCAAAGAACTGAAGGAGCGCATAAAGCTGGTGAAGGAGTGGGCAGGTCCCTGCCGACGCGGAATATCGAACTTTTTCGCCAAACAGCTTGATGTGTGGAGCGAGGTTGCGGAGCGTTACAAAGCCCTCGATGCAGTAGAGACAAAGCGTTTCGACAATGGACTCTCCGTGCAGTTCAATCCTGCGCGTATAAGATCTACGGCTGCTGCTGTCGACAAGAAGAGTATTGCCGAACGCCCCTGTTTCCTTTGCTCAGCCAACCGTCCCGCAGAGCAGTCAGGAAGAGATATTTGCTCCTCATTGGAGGTGCTTGTCAATCCTTTCCCCATCATTGGAGAGCACTATACTGTTGTAGCCAAAGAGCATATACCACAACTGATAACTCCATTTTATGCCGATATGCTTTTCCTTGCAAAACGCTGGCGTGGAATGGCTGTTTTTTACAACGGTGCCACTTGCGGCGCTTCGGCTCCCGACCATGCCCATCTTCAGGCAGTGCCGGCAAAGAGTCTTCCTTTGCTGGGACAGAAATGGATGAAGAAGGTTGCCGGTGTTGCAAGCGTTGTCTGCGGAAACTCCGGGGATGGAATACTCTTCAGCGATTCATATGTTGTGCCTCTCTTCCTGATAAAATCTTCTACCGTACAGAACATGGAGATGTATTTTGACAAACTGATCTCTGCCCTGCCAATGAATGAGGGCGCAGCAGAGCCGGCTGTAAACATAATAACCCTGCACAAGGAGAGTGAGGGATGGACAACCATTCTCATTCCGCGTGCCAAACATCGCCCCGATTGCTATTATGCCGAGGGCATCGGGCAGCGCATCATCAGTCCGGGAACAATAGATATGGCAGGCTTGATAATAGCAGCACGCCGCGAGGACTTCGATAATATCACTGCCGACGATGCCGCCTCTGTGCTCAAGGAGGTGGCTCTCCCGAAGAGTGTATGCATGGATGTTGTCGCAAAACTTTCAGACAAGGAATGAGGCAGATAGATGTAGGTATATTGCTGTCCGACAGTGTGGCATTCTCTTTCAATGGCGAATATCGTTGCCGAGGCAGCATCTGCAACGGAAGGCATACAGTATCGGCTGTAGAGGGAAAATTGCATTGGAATGGTGCAATCTGCGACAGGTTGCTGTTTGAACCTTGCAGCGGGGAATCATTCTTCACTATAGAGAATGTTGTCATAGGCATCGATTTCCATTGGCAACGCAAGGTAGACCAGTCATTCAAAGGCACTCTTCTGCTCTTTGTAGAGGATGACAGGGTGAGGGTGGTCGACCGAGTGGCTGTGGAGGATTATCTTGTCAGTGTCATCTCATCGGAGATGTCTGCAACATCGTCCATGCAGTTGCTGAAGGCGCATGCTGTCATTTCGCGCAGCTGGCTGTATGCACAGCTCGAAAGGGCGAAAAAGAATATAAACGCGACAGCTCTCTGTGAACAAACCAACAACGACGAGATTATCCGCTGGTATGCGCGCGAGAACCATACACTGTTCGATTTTTGTGCCGACGACCATTGCCAACGTTATCAGGGGATAACTATGGTAGCAAATGCCGATGTTGCGCGTGCCGTAAAAGAGACCGAGAATATGGTGCTTGCATACGGCGACGAGGTGTGCGATGCGCGTTTCAGCAAATGTTGCGGTGGTATTACAGAAAAGTTTTCGGCATGTTGGGAGGATACAGATATTGAATATCTCACAGCATTGCGCGACAGCGATTGTGGCGGACAGTTGCCACGGCTCGATACCGAGAAGGGGGCAAGGGAGTGGATAGAGAGTGTCCCCGAATCTTTCTGCTCTACGCCCGAGGAGAAGGTCATAATGCAGGTGCTGAACAGCTACGACCGCGAGACTGCCGATTTCTATCGCTGGAGCGTAACCTATAGTCAAGAGGAACTTTCGTCGCTTGTACACGAAAAAAGCGGTGTAGACTTCGGACTTGTCGAAGAGCTGCAGCCAATAGAGCGCGGAGCCTCGGGACGTATAGTGAAACTCAGAATCGCAGGCACCAAGAGGAGTCTCACCGTAGGTAAGGAACTTGAGATAAGACGCTGGCTCTCACCATCGCACCTTTATAGTTCGGCTTTTGTCGTAGACCGGTTTATGGATGATGACGGTAAAGTGAGTTTTCGGCTCAAGGGTGCCGGATGGGGACACGGTGTGGGACTGTGTCAGATAGGTGCAGCCGTGATGGCAGAAAAGGGATACGATTACAAGGAGATACTTGCACACTATTATCCCGGAACAGAATTGATAATTTTAAAGGGAGGTTCTATGAATTAATTAACATAGTTGAAGTTGCTCTCACTCGCTTTGCAATTTGTGAACAAGTTCACATTGCGTTCGTTTAACCGCAACTCTCGCGACGATTATGAGTTTTCTTTTTACTATATTTTTGATGTTTGTAAGGGCGCGATGTGGGCATCGCAACTGAGCAAACATTAAACAGATGCAAAAATAAAGCCAAAAGTTTACTTTTATTTCCAACGAGCGCAAAAAACTTCGGAAAATACCAAAGCGACCGAAACAGAATCCACCCTACAAAGAACATTAAATTACTAATTTATAAACCCTCCCTATAGAACAAAATACAAATGGATAAGATAGAAAAGAAACCATCTTTTTGGGTCTCATTGCTGCCTATATTGACATTGGCAACATTTCTTGCAGTGGTTATAATTCTGAAAGGTGCCGATGCTCTCGATGGTGGCAGCCAGTTTGCACTGATACTGTCGACGGCTGTAGCAACGGCGCTGTCGATGGGTATCTATGGCGTGAAATGGGAAACGCTCGAGAATGCGATTGCAACCAACATATTTTCGTCGAGCAATTCCATACTCATATTCCTTTTTATAGGTGCCATCGCCGGCACATGGATGGTGAGCGGTGTAGTGCCTACGCTTATCTGCTATGGACTGCAGATTCTGCATCCTGCAATATTTCTTGTCGCTGCATGTCTTATATGTGCTGTGGTCAGCATTGTAACAGGCAGCTCGTGGACAACATGCGCAACCATAGGCGTTGCTCTTATGGGTATAGGATATTCCAATGGCTTCCCCGAATGGTGGACTGCTGGAGCGGTCATTTCGGGTGCATATTTCGGCGACAAGATGTCGGCTCTCTCCGACACGACGGTGCTTGCCGCATCTACGGCAAAGGTGCCGTTGTTTGCCCACATACGTTACATGATGTATACGACAGTGCCTTCATTCGTAATAACTTTGGTGATTTATACAGTTGCCGGTCTCTGTATATACGACAGCAACAGTACCATTTCCAATGAATTGGTCGACGCACTTCACGGAGTTTTCAATATATCGCCGTGGTTGCTTGTTGTGCCTGTTCTTACATTTATACTTATCGCAAAGAAGGTGCCTGCTCTGTTGACACTCTTTCTGTCGATGCTGGCAGCGTGCGTGGCTATGCTTGTTTTCCAACCATCGATTGTGGCGCAGATTGGTGGCTCCGACGTGCTCGATTTCGAGTCGGCAGTGCTTGGCGTGCTTACAAGTTGCTGTAATTCCACCTCTATAGAGACCGGGCATGACGTTCTCAACACTCTTGTCTCGACAAGAGGTATGGGTGGCGCACTTAATGTCATCTGGCTTGTGCTCACAGCAATGTGTTTCGGAGGTGTGATGGTGGGCAGCGGAATGATGGGTTCTATCACTGCCACACTGCTGAAGGGGGTGAATAGTGTGACGAAGGCTGTATCGGCAACTGTCTTTTCGGGTCTATTCTTCAACTGTTGCACAGGAGACCAGTTCATGTCGATAATTCTTGCGTGCGACCTTAATAAGGCAAGCTTCGACAAGTTGGGGCTCGACCGCCGTCTGTTGAGTCGTTCGGCAGAGGATTCGGCAACGGTAACTTCGGTGCTTATACCGTGGAACACCTGTGGTGTGGTGCAGAGCATGGTTCTGGGAGTACCTACACTTGTTTTTGCTCCTTTCTGTTTCTTCAACATTATAAGCCCGTTGATGAGTATTCTTGTAGCAAAGTTGAATTATAAGATTCTGCGGACCGACAAGACTGCCATGGAGAAGGAATAGAATTTCATAAGACAATATAAGAGAATGTGCAGTGTAAATCGCGGATATTTACACTGCACATTCTCTTATATTGATTGCTTTTTCTTCCCCTTTGATGCAACCTCTTGTGAATATCCCTTCTATTCAAGTTCAATAACCTTTGTGAAGCACTCTTTGAACATCTCCTCTATGAGAGTGGCATCGGGCTCCTCCTTGAATATTCCGAAAAACGCTGAACCGGAACCTGACATCGAGGCATACTCGGCACCGATAGAGTAGAGTCTGGTCTTGATCTCTGCAATTTCGGGATACTTTGCAAAAACGCTTGTTTCGAAATCGTTCTTAAGTACTCCGCGCCATTCGGCAACAGGTCTTTTTACTATATCTTCTATGCTGACTTCGGGCTTTTGGGGCGTTACCAGGGCATATGCATCCTTTGTGGATATATGCACTTCGGGCTTTACAAGTGCAAGATAGTATCCCTTTAACGAACATTCTGCTGGGGTGAGTATGTTGCCTATTCCGGTAGCAAATGCTGGTTTGTTGCGCACAAAGAATGCGCAGTCTGCGCCTATGCGTGCCGCATACTTCTCAAGCTCGTTGTCGCTCAGCGAGAGTGAGGTCATTTCGTTTATCATCTTGAGTGCAAATGCAGCGTCTGCCGAACCGCCGCCAAGTCCCGCACCCGTGGGGATATTCTTATGAAGGAAAAAATCCAATCCGGGCAGAGTGTAGTCTGCCGCCAGGGCATTGTATGCTTTTATCACAAGGTTGTCCTCGCTTTTGCCCTCGAAAGGGGCATTGAACATTGTTATCGAGTAATTGCCGTCGGCATCAGTATTCCTCGGTGTTGCTTCGAGTACGTCCTGCAGCGCGACAGGGTAGAAGAGGGTTTCGAGGTTGTGATAACCGTCGGGACGTTTTTCTACAATATTCAGTCCGAGATTTATTTTTGCATTAGGAAATGTAACCATATTTTTCTGTTGTTTAACAATACAAAGATAGTGTAAACTGAGATAAGAATATCAAGTTTACTTGAATAATATTCCGAGGTTATACAAAGTTAGCATTAAAGAATGGCATTGCAAAAAATATAAGGTGCAAAAAAATGTGCAAAAAAATGTGCGAAAAAAATGTGCAAAAAAACGGATGACTTTATTTTGTTTTGCAATTGCTAAATTGTAAATTTGCAGTCTAATACACAGCCCCGTCAGGAGCTGTTTTTTATCGCTTATAAATGGAAGAGACAACAAATACCCCTAAACGTAAACCACGCAGCAAGCAGGCTGTTGCTGCCCCGTTAGTTAATGAATATGGTCATTTGCAGCCACAAGCATTGGAACTTGAGGTTGCAGTGCTCGGTGCGCTGATGGTCGACAGTGACGCTATAGGACGTCTGGGGGATATGTTGCGTCCCGAATCGTTCTACGACAAGCGTCACCAGCTGATATTCGAAGCTATCAGGGAGATGGACCTCAACGACCGTCCTATTGACATCCTCACTGTAACCGACTATCTCAGACGTAAGGGCACGCTCGAAGAGGTGGGCGGTCCCTTCTATGTAACCGAGCTTACGAGCCGTGTCGTATCGTCGGTGAATATCGAATACCATGCGCGCATCATAGCGCAGAAGAAACTTGCACGCGACCTAATAACTTTCACAAGCAAGACACAGACCGATGCCTTCGACGAGACTGTCGATGTGGAGGAGCTTATGCAACGTGCCGAGGCTGAACTTTTCGACATCTCGCGCCACAACATGAAGAGGGACTTTACACAGATAAACCCTGTCATTAAAGAGGCGTATACAAACATACAGACGGCTTCGAAGAATACCAGCGGTATCAGCGGTATCAGCAGCGGTTATCATGCGCTCGACAAAATTACTGCCGGATGGCAGAACACCGACCTTATAATCCTTGCTGCCCGTCCGGCTATGGGAAAGACCGCCTTTGCGCTCTCCATGATAAGAAATATGGCAGTCGACCAGCGGATTCCTGTTGGAATGTTCTCGCTTGAGATGGGTAACGTGCAGTTGGTGCAGCGTCTCATAAGCAATGTCTGCCAGATACCGGGCGACAAGATAAAGAGCGGACGACTCGAAAAGTATGAGTGGGGACAGCTCGACAGCAAGATAACAGCTTTGGAAAATGCTCCTCTTTATATAGACGACACCCCGCAGCTGTCGGTCTTCGAACTCCGTACAAAGGCACGCCGTATGGTGCGTGAACATGGGGTGAGGATGATATTCATCGACTACCTTCAGCTGATGAGCGCCAATGTGGGCAAGGGCAGCCGTCAGGAGGAGATCAGTACAATCTCGCGTGCGTTGAAAGGTCTTGCCAAGGAGTTGAACATTCCCATCATGGCGCTCAGCCAGTTGAACCGTAACCTCGAGGGTCGAGAGGGTGTGGAGGGTAAGCGCCCGCAATTGAGCGACCTTCGCGAGTCGGGAGCCATAGAGCAGGATGCGGATATTGTACTCTTCGTGAACCGTCCCGAATATTTCCATATATATAAGGATGGAGACTTCGACTGGCGCAAGAAGGCAGAAATAATCATAGCAAAGCATCGAAACGGTGCAATCGGTGATGTGCGCCTGGCTTTCCGCGGCGAGTATGCCCGCTTCATGAACCTTGACGACGAATCGCTTGCAGCTCCGCCCGCCGGTGATGTACCCGTAGTGCGTACCTCGCGACTGAATGCAGCTCCACAACCGATAGAGGATGGAGATGCTCCATTGCCGCCGTTGCCCGATTATATCACAGATGGTGCGCCGTTGCAACAGGCAGACATAATACCGCCTAAACCGACAGAAGATGTACCGTTCTAAGGTCCGATTCATCTGAGAAACTGTTTGCAGATATTCATGGAAGAGAAACGTATCAACGAAATACATAGAAAGGCAGGAATGTTGCTGCGCGAGAAGAGACTCAAGCAAGCCATTGAACTGATTGCAGAGGAGATGGAACACCTCGGCAATTGGGAACTGCGTACACGTTTCAGCGAAGCATCGCAGGTCTATAGATATATGCTCGAGTATATGGGTAAAGGTATCGCCGACCCAGACAGAGCAACGCTTCACAGCGAAATCATAGGCAAGATGTTTCTGTTGAACGACGAAATAGCGGCAGCCCGTCTTTCGGAGCATTCCACAAGTGTCTACTGTCAGATGCGTCGCAAATTCAAAGAGGAGAAGCGCTTGGGCGAATACCACAGCCGGTTGCGCGAATTTTCGGTTAAAAGGGCGCTCATGGAGATGATGCCCGACAAGGACGGGGAGTCGGCAAAAGAACTTGCACGCAGGCACGAAGCCCTGAGCAACGAGTTTTTCATGTATATCTTCAGCAGAGGTGCATGGACGAACAGCGAACGGCTCGAAGCGGGAGAACTGCTTGCCGACCTCGAAACAGACCTCAACGACAAGGCGATGTTTGTGAGTGCTGTAACAATGAGCCTTATGAAGATATTCGACCCGCAAAAGGCGATGTTGCTTTGCGAAGCGTGCAGCCACGAAGAGGAAATCGTCGCATCGCGTGCTTTGGTGGGTCTTGCAATAGTTACATATACAGACAGTTATCGCATCGAGTACTATCCCGAACTGGGCAGCAGGATAGAACTTCTTGGAGAAATCCCGGGTTTCACCACGCGTCTGCTGAATATACAGATGCAGTTGTTCCGCAGTAGGGAGACACAGAAAATCGACCGCAAGATGCGCGAAGAGATAATCCCTGCCATGCTCAAGAATCCCAATATACGAAATGTGAAATTGGGCTTCGACCTCGAAAAGGAGATAGAGCAGGAGGGGATGAATCCCGAATGGGAGTCGTGGTTCAACAAGGACGGCATAAAGAACAAACTCGACGAAATGGCGCAGTGGCAGATGGAGGGTGCCGATGTCTACATGAGCACATTCTCGCAGTTGAAGCACTATCCTTTCTTCAATGAAATGGCAAATTGGTTCCGTCCGTTCGACTTGTACAATACGGCAGTATCGTGGGTCGTATCTGATGATAAAGCCTCGGACAGTCGTATGGCAATCAAAGCACTGTTCGAGTCGAGTTTCTTCTGCAACAGCGACAAGTATTCGTTCTGTTTCACATTCAACCAGGTACCCGAGGAGCAACGCTCCATGCTCATGCAGCAATTGGACGGACAGGGTGGGAGTGCCGCAGACATTTCAGCGGCTATACCACAAAAGATGCAGGATGAATTGTTGAGCAAGCAATACATTCAGGATCTCTATCGCTTCTTCAAACTATCAATATTCAAAAGAGAATTCGTCGATCCCTTCACACTTTCGCTCAATCTGCTCGAAGATGATTGTCTGGGCAAACATCTGCGCAAGCGCGAAATCCTGCTCAATATCTTCCACTATCTTGTCCAGAAGGAGTACTATTCTGAGGCTTTCACAGTTGGGCGTGCAATAGAGAAGAGTACAGGGCAAAACGATTGCGAAGCGCAATTCTACCAAGAAATGGGCTATTGCAAACAGATACTTTCGGAATATGACGAAGCTTTGAACTATTATCACAAGGCAGATATTGTCTCTCCCGACAATCTGTGGACAGTGCGCCACATAGCCCAATGCTACAGAATGAACCGCAATTCAAAAGCTGCTTTGCCATATTATCATCAAGCTGAGCGGCTTGCTCCTGAGAATTGTGCAATCCTTATGCAGACTGGTGAATTGCTTGCTGCCCTCAAGAATTATGACGAGGCATTCAAACGTTTCTTCAAGGCTGAATATCTCGAACCACAGTCGTTGCGTACATGGAGAGCGATAGCCTGGTACTCTTTTGTTACCGACAATTTTGAGCGTGCCCGAAAGTATTACGGTAAACTGCTTGCTACTCCCGCACGCAATATGCAGGATTGGCTGAATGCTGCCCATGTAGAACTTGTCTGTGGCAATAGCCGGGTGGCAATAGAGTATTACAGAAATGCATTTACTCTATGTAAGGACGGCGATGAATTCTCCGAGACATTGCTTGCCGACAAAAAGGTTCTGCTTTCAAAAGGTATAGATGCTGCAGATCTTGTTATAATCAGAGATATTGTGAGCTGAATATCTGCTTCCTCCCTCTTTTAAGGGTTCAGTATTACAGAATGCGCGCATAATTTCACCCCTAAATCCATAATTTCACCCCTAAATACACTGTTTTACCACTAAAACCATCCATAGTCAATAGTTTTTTTGCCTGCATTGTTTCACTTTCTACATTTGCGCCGAAAATGTACAAGAATAATAAAAAAGATTATGAAACTTGCAGTGAAAAATGTATGTCTCTTCGGGGATTCTGTAATGAAAGGTATCGTGGTTGACAAGGAACATTCCCCCGCTGACAACATAAAATATAAGATAAGTGATATGGGTTTTGCGGCACGTTGCCGCAGAAGCTTAGGCATAGAGCTCGAAAACTTTGCCCGATTCGGCGGACGAGTTACCCATGCCATGAAATTTGTCGAGAGGTATTCAGACAAAATCAAATCTTCAGACTATGTCCTTTTCGAATATGGCGGCAACGATTGTGATTACAATTGGGCGGAGATAGCAAGTCGCCCCGATGATTACCATCTGCCGAATGTGCCTATAGATATGTTCAGCGAGAAGTACCGCGAACTTATTTCTACCATAAAAGAGATGGGAGTGCGTCCTGTGTTGCTCACTTTGCCTGTGCTCGACCCGGTACGTTATTTCAAGTTCATTTCACGTGGACTCAACGGTGACAATATCCTCAAATGGTTGCACGGTTCTGTACTCAACATCGACCGCTGGCATGAGCGTTATAATATGGAAGTGATGCGTCTCGGTGTTCTTACACACACGCCCGTAATTGACATTACTTCGGTTTTTCTCGAACGTAGGAATTACAGCGATTATTTGTGTGAAGACGGCATTCATCCCAATGAAGAGGGACATAGATTGATAGAAGAAGCCATAATATCATACCTGCGACGAGAGAAGATGATTGCATGAGAGAAAATTTAGCCCCCCTTATTGGAAAAGTTTTCTATTTCTATATTATTACTGTCCGGTAAACATTACTAATTGTTTTTGGCTAAACAGTATTTATTTAATGGCAGTTTGTAGTTATATTGATTTAAACAAAGTTTACGTTCTTTTTGTGCCGACAAAAAAGCACGGTTTAGTGAGCGCAATGCAAGCTTGCTTGCAAATTGCCGAACGCGAGTGCTTTATCTAAAGAACCAAAAAGCTCTGCGCATGGGCGCTTTCTTAACGGCAGCCTCAGCTGATGACTTTTGGGGCTGCGGAAC
>JAZNKR010000152.1:0-21333 GCA_045578665.1 Bacteroidaceae bacterium
TGTGAATATAATCCTTGCAGCGGCTGCATATAACTTCAAAAGAGCTATGAAAGCTCTTTTATTACTCATGCAAAAAATCAGAGAAATCCTAATTACTGATAGAATTTCTCTGAAAATGAATTTTTAAGGGACGACTAAATATCGAATTCTAAAAGGTTTGAATACGTTTACCGTACACTGATAATTTTTTTATCTTTTTGCATGGAACTATCGTTTTAGTGTGGTATTATTGGATAATATACAAAAAACGCCTGCAAAAAATGCAGGCGCCTCTGTCGGTTTGATTCACTCTGTCAGCAGATGAACAGCAGTTCGCGATACTTGGGCAGTGTCCATAACTCGTTGTCCACAATCAGTTCGAGACTGTCGACATGCGCCCTTATGGATTCGAGCATCGGAGCAACCGTGTCGTGGTAGGCGATAGCCTTTTCGCGTTCTATGCTTATGCGGTTGGCTACTTTGCGGCGTTCTACCATTTCGTTTACCATGCGTTTGATCTCCACAACACGCATTGCAATCTCCTTGACGGTGGCAATGTTCTCTGCCGAGTATCTGTCGCCCTCCTCTTTGCCGAGAACCGTCTCCATCTTTATGATGTTGTCGAGAAGCATACTCTGGTATTTCATTACAGTGGGTACAATGTGGTTTAGTGCAAGGTCGCCGAGCACGCGTGCCTCTATCTGCACCTTCTTGGTATACATCTCCCATTTTATTTCGTTGCGGGCTTTCAATTCGGTCTCTGTCATCACCTCCATATTTGCAAACATCTCAATGCTTGCTTTGTCTAAGTAGCGGTCGAATACCACAGGTGCACTCGATTCGCAGTCGAGACCGCGTGACTCCGCTTCGGTTTTCCATTCGTCGGAATAGCCGTTGCCGTCGAATCTGATGGGCTTGCTGTATTTTATATATTTGCGCAGTACCTTTACGAGGGCATCCTCTTTGCTTGCTCCGGCTTCTATCAGTGCATCCACCTCTCTTTTGAATATCACCAACTGTTCTGCCATTGCTGTGTTGAGGGCTATCATAGCCGATGCGCAATTTGCCTCTGAGCCTACAGCGCGGAATTCGAAACGGTTACCGGTGAATGCGAAGGGTGATGTGCGGTTGCGGTCTGTGTTGTCTATCAGCAGTTCTGGTATCTGGGGTATGTTGAGGCGCAGTTCGCGCTTGCCGAGTATTCTCACTACATCGTCTGTTGTCTCCATGTGGTCGAGTACCGATGAGAGTTGCGAACCGAGGAAACTTGAAATGATGGCGGGTGGAGCTTCGTTTGCGCCGAGTCGGTGGGCATTTGTCGCCGACATAATGCTTGCTTTCAGCAGTCCGTTGTGGCGATAGATGGCTGCAAGGGTGTTCACTACAAAGGTGATGAAACGCAGGTTCTCCTTGTCGCTCTTTCCGGGTGCCATCAGCTGTGTGCCGTTGTCTGTCCCGAGCGACCAGTTGTTGTGCTTGCCCGACCCGTTAACGCCTTTGAATGGTTTTTCGTGGAGCAACACAATGAAGCCGTGTTTACGTGCTACCACCTTCATCAGCGACATTATTATCATGTTGTGGTCCACTGCGAGATTGCACTCTTCGTATATCGGTGCAAGTTCGAACTGGTTGGGGGCTACTTCGTTGTGGCAGGTCTTTGCAGGTATACCCAATTTCAGTGCCTCAATCTCGAGGTCTGTCATGAATGCCGCCACACGTTCGGGTATTGAGCCGAAATAGTGGTCGTCGAGCTGCTGGTTCTTTGCACTGTCGTGTCCCATGAGTGTGCGGCCTGTCATCTGCAGGTCGGGGCGTGCGAGTGCCATATCCTCGTCAATCAGGAAGTATTCCTGTTCCCATCCGAGATATGTGTTTACCTTCTTTACGCTCTTGTCGAAATAGTGGCATACGTCGGTGGCAGCCTTGTCTACTGCACGTAGCGCTTTCAGCAGAGGCGCCTTGTAGTCGAGAGCCTCGCCTGTGTAGGATATGAATATTGTGGGTACGCAGAGTGTGTCTCCCATGAGAAATGCCGGTGAAGTGGGGTCCCACGCGCTGTATCCGCGTGCCTCGAAAGTACTTCTGATGCCGCCGTTGGGGAACGAAGAGGCATCGGGCTCCTGTTGCACGAGCAGTTTGCCCGAGAACTTTTCTATTACTCCGCCTTTGCCGTCGTGCTCAATGAAGGCATCGTGTTTCTCGGCTGTCGTCTCAGTGAGCGGGTGGAACCAGTGGGTGTAGTGTGTGGCTCCATGCTCGATAGCCCAGCGGCGCATGCCATCTGCTACGGCATCTGCTATCGACATGTCAAGCGGCGCGTCATTGTCTATTACGTCTATCAGTTTCTTGTATATGTCGCTCGAAAGATATTTGAACATCTTTTCGCGATTGAATACATTTATTGCAAAATAGTCCGAAGGTCTTCCGATGGGAATTCCGGGTTTTACAGGTTTTTTGTTGAATGCGTCGCGGACAACGTCGAATCTTAGTTTTGGCATAAGTGTCTGTTTATGTTTGTTCTATCCGTAGTATACATGGTGTGTCTATGCGGATAACTTGTGCAAAGATACAACAAAGAAACGAAACGGAGTGCAGACTTTCGTTTCTTTGTTGTATCTTTGCAGTAATGATGTTGTAATAAACGGAAGAATTATGTATAATCCCAAATCTGCGTTAGCGGAAGAATTCATATGCGACGAGGAGATACGCGACACGATGGCGTATGCCGAGTCTAACCGCAATAATCGCGAAGTTATAGAGGCTGTATTGGAAAAGGCGCGTGCCTGTAAAGGTATTTCGCACCGCGAGGCAGCTCTGCTCCTTGAGTGTGAAGAGCCCGACCTGTTGGAGAAAATATTCGGGCTTGCACGCGAAATCAAGCACAAGTTCTATGGCAACAGAATTGTGATGTTTGCTCCTCTCTATCTTTCCAACTATTGTGTGAACGGTTGCGTATATTGCCCCTATCATGCAAAGAACAAGAGTATACGTCGCAAGAAACTTTCGCAGGAAGAGATACGCGAAGAGGTTATCGCATTGCAGGATATGGGACACAAACGTCTTGCTCTCGAGGCGGGTGAACACCCTCTGCACAATCCTATTGAATATATACTCGAAAGTATAAAGACCATATATGGCATAAAGCACAAGAATGGTGCCATACGTCGTGTGAATGTCAATATAGCTGCGACCACTGTCGAGAACTACCGCAAACTGAAAGATGCCGGAATAGGTACATATATCCTTTTCCAGGAGACATACAACAAGAGGAATTACGAACTCCTGCATCCCACCGGTCCCAAAAAGGATTATGCATATCACACGGAGGCTATGGACCGCGCAATGCAGGGAGGTATCGACGATGTGGGAATAGGAGTACTTTTTGGTCTCGAAACCTATAAATACGATTTTGTCGGTCTGTTGATGCATGCCGAACATCTCGAAGCCACATTCGGAGTAGGACCTCACACCATCAGCGTGCCCCGCTTGTGTATGGCAGATAATATCGACACAGCCGACTTCAAGAACTGTGTTCCCGATGAGGTGTTCCACAAGATTGTGGCTGTAATAAGAATTGCTGTCCCCTATACAGGAATGATAATATCCACACGAGAGAGTGTAAAGAGCCGCGAAAAGGTGCTCGAACTCGGAATCACACAGATAAGTGGCGGTTCGCGTACCAGTGTCGGAGGTTATGTCAACGAAGAGAGCGAGGAGGATAATTCTGCACAGTTCGACCTCTCGGACCGTCGTACACTCGACGAGGTTGTAGGCTGGTTGCTCGACCTCGACCATATTCCCAGCTTCTGCACATCCTGCTACCGCGAGGGGCGCACCGGAGACCGCTTCATGACTCTTCTGAAGAACGGTCAGATAGCAAACTGTTGTCTTCCGAATGCTCTTCTTACACTGAAGGAGTATCTTAAGGATTATGCTTCACCTTCAACCCGCGAGAAGGGTGAAGCGATGATAAAGAAGATGATAAATACTATCCCCAATGAACGTGCCCGGGCGACAGCAGCAAAGTATCTTGCTGCGATAGACAACGGAGAGAGAGATTTCAGATTTTAGTCCAACCTCCCTGAAGAAATGAGCGATACTTCACGTTCCAACCGTTACCATATAGGAATCTATGGCAGACGCAATGCCGGAAAATCCTCATTGCTCAATGCCATCGCCGGACAGGATATTTCAATCGTATCCTCTACGGCGGGAACAACCACAGATACCGTGTGGAAGAATATAGAACTTCCCGGCATAGGTGCTGCGGTGCTTGCCGATACTGCCGGTTACGACGACTGCGGTGCGCTCGGCGAAATGCGTGTCAAGCGTGCAAGGGAGTCGGTTGCCCGTGTAGACCTTGCCCTTGTGTTGTTGGATGGTGCTCCGGGCGATATTTCAATAGAAATGGAGTGGAGCAGGCTCTTCAGTTCGTTCAATACTCCGGTCATCTATCTTCTGGGCAAGAGTGATGTTGATGATACTGCGCAGAATTGTGAGGCATGGGAGAAAGCACTCTCTGTAGAGGTGCAGAAGGTCTCTTCCAGGAGCGGAGAGGGCATTGACAGGCTTCTTGCATCTATGGCTGCCATATATAAGAGTGGCGATAATCTTGAAGATGTTACCTATTCGCTTGTGAAGAGGGGCGATGTTGTGGTGCTTGTGATGCCACAGGATGCCCAGGCACCGCACGGAAGGCTCATACAGCCGCAAGTGCAAACATTGCGCAATCTGCTTGACAAGCACTGCCTTTCACTATGCTGTACTCCCGAGGAACTTCCACGTATGCTTGATATGCTAAAGTCGCCTCCGGCGCTTATAATTACAGATTCACAGGTTTTTGCCGAGGTTCACAAACTGACACCACCCGAAACTCTGCTTACCTCGTTCTCCATCCTCATGGCGCGGCACAAGGGTGATATAGATGCTTTTCGCGAAGGCGCGCAACTCTTGCTCAATATGCCCGAAAATGGTCGCATACTTATAGCGGAGGCTTGTTCGCATATCCCGAAAAACGAGGATATCGGTCGTGTGAAACTGCCACGTCTGTTGCGCAGGAAATTGGGCGATAATCTGCAAGTGGATATTGTCGGTGGCAACGATTTTCCCGAAGATCTTACACCTTATAATCTCATAATTCATTGTGGCGCCTGCATGTTCACTCGCCGTCATGTACTCAATAGATTGCGCATGGCAAAGGCTCAGGGTGTGCCAATGACCAATTATGGAATTGCCATAGCTGCGCTTACAGGTATACTCGATAAGGTTGAGGTGTAGAAACTGTAGTCTGTGAAAATTGTGCGAAAATTACGCAAAATAGCTAAAGTATAGAGTAAAATAATCATGCTTGTTTTTTATCCCGAGACGCATCCTATCTCATTAAAATAAAAATCAAAAAGCTTCTGAATTCAAATAAATCGACTCGAAAGTTGCGGTTAAACGAGCGCAATGTGAACTTGTTCACAGATTGCACAGCGAGTGACAGCAACTTCAATCATGTTAACTAATTTGTGAAATTTCTTTTAAAAATATAATAACTTGTTTATTTCCATCCATTCATTTAGTCTACTTGGATCTATACCACCTTTAATAAATTTATTGGCAGTTAAATAACCGATTTGCTGTCCTCGCAAATATATTGCAGGCGGTGTCGTTGAATAAGGATTAAATGGACTTAATAATGAATTGGGATTCCCATAAGTACAATATTTGTTGAATATAGATGTCAAAGAATACTTGTTACCGTATAATCCATACTCGTTTGATATTGAATCTAAAATATTCTTGTTTAAAGACAATCTTCCTAAGAATTGTCCATCATTAGCAACGAGAAAAGATGCACCGTTATTGATTAGTTTGTTAAATTCGGCAGTATCCATAATAGTCGATAGTTTTAAAGTTTGTATTTTGGGCACACAACAGTGTTAAATATTCATTCACAAAGATAAATAATTAATTTGAATGTAATTGCTTTATCGAGAAAAAGATTTAACCTATATGTATCATCTGCGAATGGATGCAGCAATAAATACCAATGTAACAATCTCTGCCATTGGCATAGCCAACCATATTCCTGCGATGCCGAACAGTTTGGGAAGAAATATGAAACTCGGTACAAGAAGGGCAAATCCCCTGAGGAATACAAACAATGTGGCCCGTCCGATTCTTTCTACACTCTGATAGTAACCTACAATGGCAACATTGAGAATGAAGAAAACTATTCCCGTTGCAAAATAGGGAAATCCGTCGATGGCAATTTCTCCGGCATTGCTTGCTGTATCGACAAACAGTGCAACCAGTTTTTCCGGGATGAAGATGAAGAGCAGTGCCACAACCGCACCCGTTGCCACAGAGGTGGACAACAGCAACCTGCGTGCCTCTTTAATCTCTTTCCACCGCGAAATGCCGTAGTTGTAACTGATGATAGGCTGTGCCGATTGTGCGATAGCGTTGCCCATCATGAAGAAGAACGGTGCATAGTAGCAAGCTATGCCGAATGCTCCGACCCCATCGTCGCCGAGATAGTGCATGAAGACAAGATTGCCTACAAAAATGAGTACGGCGAGTGTCAATTCGCCGAACAGCGAGGATGAACCTACTTTGTATTGGTAGCCGATGTTACGCATCGACAGCATTATGCTCTTGCGGCTCATCTTGATAGGCGACAATTTCAATTCTCCTGCAAAGAAAAGCAGGTAGCCAAGCGCCATGATGCCACCGACTACTATACTTATGGCGGAGGCAATTGCTGCGCCTTTTACTCCCATTCCAAGAGGGAAGATAAACAGCCAGTCGAGTATTACGTTAAGAAAAGCCGGTACCATGTTGCACCACATCGCGTAGCGTGGCGAACCGTCCAGACGTATGACAAACAGCCCGATCATACTCCACATCTCGAACAGAAAGCATGGCATAATCCAAGTGATATAATCCAATACTTGCGGCATCAAAGTTCCCGATGCTCCAAGTAGTGTGGCGGTCTGTATGGGAAACGCCAATACAGATGCACTGAAAAGGATTGTAAACAGCGAAGTGAAGGCTATAGCTTGCGTTATATTGAGTCGTGCGGCTTTCACATTCTGTTGTGAAAGATGAATTGAAGAGACAACCGAACATCCTGTCCCTATCATGATGCCGATGCCCGACATCAACAGATATATGGGTACGACGATGTTTACGGCTGCAACTCCATCGGCTCCTACACCGTGTCCGATGAAAATTCCGTCGATGGCTGTTACGGCTGATATTGAAATTGTTCCCAATAGGGTTGGGATAAGTATTCTCCTGAATAGAACGGCGACAGGTTCATTCTTGAAGTTTATGGCGTCTCTTTTCATGTGATATATTAATCAAGTGCAAAGGTAAAGATATTTTACGGAGTATGGAAACTTTTAACAGATGTGTAAGTATAATATCTCCGATATAACCTTACTTAACATAAAATTGGGACAATAGAACAGTTTTGACAAATTCAGGAACATTGCATTTACGGAGATAACCATTAATTTTGCCTTGAAATCAAGTTGCAGTGAAATCACAATTTTTGTACAAGAATCATTTATTTCTGTGATTTATGGTAATTTTGATTTTTTTATAAAAATAAATAAGGAGATAAATATGTATTTACAAAATAAAAGAGTTATTTTTGCAGAATAAAGCATTTTGTAGAAAAATATTAAAAAACAATATAATGGAGAATAAGATTCAAGAATTAACCGAGAAAATTTTTAACGAAGGTGTAGAGAAAGGACGTGTCGAGGCAGACCGCATCATTGCCGAAGCAAAAGCCGAAGCAGCTGCTATTGTCAAGAAGGCAGAGGCTGATGCCGAGGAGATTGCTGCAAAAGCACGCAAGGCTGCTGCCGAACTCGATGCCAACACACGTTCCGAACTTAAACTCTACGGAGCACAGGCTGTGGGAGCATTGAAGTCAGAAGTTGCCACTATCGTTACAGATACAATAGTAAAGGAAAGCCTGAACGGTGCAATCAAGGAGGGACTGCTCAAAGAGGTGATACTGAAGATCGCCGAAAATTGGAACTCCAACGAACAGTTGGTCATCTCAACAGCCGAGGCGGAGGAATTGAAAGCCTTCTTTGCCGCTAAAGCAAAAGCGCTTCTCGACAAAGGTGTTGAGATAAAGGAAATCAATGGTGTGAAAGGCTTTACTGTCTCGCCTGCCGACGGTTCATACAAAGTCAGCTTCGGTGCCGACGAATTTGAGGCATTCTTGAAATCTTTCCTGCGTCCCCAGATTGTTGAGTTGCTCTTCTAAGAGGTATTCAAAATTGCGAGAAACATGAGTGAATATCATTATTTGGTAGCAGGATTGCCGGATATAAGTTTCGACGCCAATAAGGTGAATTTTACGGTCGAGAATTTCAAAAGCGAGATATATCCCAATCTTACAGCCGACGATGCAGCAAAAATCGATCTCTTCTTCTATGGATGGGATAACGGGAATATCATAAAGGTGTTGCGTCACGGCAATGATGCAGAGCTTTCGCGTACGGGAAAGTTCAACGCCGAGCAGATAGCAGAACTTATCGAGGCTGCAAAGAGCGGCGACAGATGTCCTGCTGATTTTCCGGCATATATGTACGATTTTCTTCTCTATTATTTCGAGAACGAAGGTCGCGAAGATATTCTCTTCGAGGATGCGCTCGCCGGTCGTTACTACGACTATGCTACAAAGTGCAATAACAAGTTCCTTGTATCGTGGTTCACATTCAACAGAAACATCAACAACCTGCAGGTGGCATACACAGCACGCAAGTACAAGATGAATCTCTCGGAGTGCATTGTGGGCAATGACGAAACAAGTGAGACAATAAGAAATTCCGTCGCAAGAGATTTTGGACTCGCAGGCAGTCTCGACTACCTCGAACAGGTGCTCCGCATCTGCGAATCGGACAAACTTCAGGAGCGCGAAAGACAGATGGACGAACTCAGATGGAACTGGCTTGACGAGAATTCCATTTTCAACTACTTCACAATAGAGCGTCTGTATGTCTTTTTGCAGAAACTCGAGATTCTTACACGTTGGACAAAACTCGATACCGAGGCTGGAACTAAACGTTACAAAGAACTGATAGAGGGACTGAAGGGCAATATGACCATCAACGACGAAGATTATCAATAGTAGAAAACAAAGAATAATATATGGCAACAAAAGGAAAAGTTACCGGTGTGATAGCAAACATGGTCCTCCTGGCAGTGGACGGCCCTGTCGCGCAGAACGAAATTTGCTATATTTCTACCGGAGGCGACCGCTTGATGGCTGAGGTCATCAAGATCAACGGCGCAAAAGTTTATGTTCAGGTGTTCGAAAGCACACGTCGATTGAAGATTGGCGAGGAGGCTGAATTTACCGGTCACATGCTTGAGGTTTCTCTTGCCCCCGGTATGCTCTCTAAGAACTACGACGGACTTCAGAACGACCTCGACAAGATGGAGGGAGTCTTCTTGAAACGTGGAGATTACACCAATCCCCTCGACGAAGAGAAAATATGGTCGTTCGAGCCTATAGTAAAGGCAGGCGACAAAGTGCAGGCGGCATCCTGGCTCGGAAAGGTTGACGAGAACAACCAGCCGCTCAAGATTATGGCTCCATTCTCGCTCGAAGGCACATGGACTGTGAAGTCAGTAGCAAAGGCAGGCGAGTATAAGATTACAGATACAATTGCAGTTATAGCAAACGAGGCAGGCGAGGAAATGAACATCAACATGATTCAGAAATGGCCTGTACGTGTTGCAATGGGTAACTACAAAGAGAAACCCCGTCCCTTCAAACTCCTCGAGACCGGTGTTCGTACAATCGATACACTTAACCCTATAGTGGAGGGTGGTACCGGATTCATTCCCGGTCCTTTCGGAACAGGAAAGACAGTGTTGCAGCATGCAATCTCAAAGCAGGCTGAGGCGGACATCGTAATTATTGCAGCCTGTGGTGAGCGCGCCAATGAGGTTGTGGAAATCTTTACCGAATTCCCCGAACTTATCGACCCCCATACAGGACGCAAACTGATGGAACGTACAATCATCATCGCCAACACCTCCAACATGCCCGTAGCAGCACGTGAGGCATCGGTATATACAGCAATGACAATCGCCGAATATTACCGTGCTATGGGATTGAGAGTGTTGCTCATGGCAGACTCTACTTCGCGTTGGGCACAGGCTTTGCGTGAGATGTCCAACCGTATGGAGGAGCTCCCCGGACCCGATGCATTCCCTATGGATATTTCGGCAATTATCGCCAACTTCTACAGCCGTGCAGGATATGTAATCCTCAATAACAACGAGGTAGGTTCAATCACATTCATCGGTACCGTGTCGCCTGCCGGAGGTAACCTCAAGGAGCCTGTGACAGAGAATACAAAGAAGGTTGCACGATGCTTCTATGCTCTCGAACAGGACCGTGCAGACAAGAAACGCTACCCGGCGGTAAACCCCATCGACTCATATTCCAAATATATCGAGTATCCCGAATTCGGCAAGTATATTTCGGGCTTGTTGAACGATGAGTGGCTTGC
Source organism: Bacteroidaceae bacterium (assembly GCA_045578665.1). Classification (GTDB taxonomy): domain Bacteria; phylum Bacteroidota; class Bacteroidia; order Bacteroidales; family Bacteroidaceae; genus HGM04593. Next base: position 10,515 of record JAZNKR010000152.1, read on the forward strand.
AAAGGTGAACGAGGCAAAGACAAGACTTCTTCGTGGAAAGGAGATTGCAGAGCAGATAAATATTCTCGGCGACGACGGTGTACCCGTGGAATATCACGTTACATTCTGGAAATCGGAACTTATCGACTTTGTAGTGCTGCAGCAGGATGCCTTTGACGAGGTCGATGCCGTTACTCCTCTCGAACGTCAGGAGCAGATTCTGAATCTTGTAATGGACATCTGCCACACAAAATTCAAATTCGAGCACTTCCAGGAAGTTACAATCTTCTTCAAGAAGGTAATCAACCTCTGCAAGCAGATGAACTATTCCGAGTACAAGTCGGATAAATTCAACGACTATCTTGCACAATTGCAGGAACTTTTAGCAACAAAAAAATCTGCATAACAGATAAAACAGATAATTATGGCAACTGAAGCATTTCAAAAAATATATACTAAAATTACAGCCATCACCAAAGCAACCTGTTCGCTCAAGGCTACAGGAGTAGGTTATGATGAGCTCGCCACTGTGAACGGCAAACTTGCCCAGGTGGTAAAAATCATGGGTGATGAGGTTACATTGCAGGTTTTTGAAGGTACAGGCGGTATTCCTACAAATGCCGAAGTGGTGTTCATGGGCAAAGCTCCCTCGCTTAAGGTGAGCGACCAGTTGACAGGACGTTTCTTCAACGCATACGGCGACCCCATCGATGGTGGTCCCGTTGTAGAGGGTAGAGAGGTGGAAATCGGCGGTCCTTCTGTAAACCCTGTACGCCGTAAACAACCTTCTGAACTCATTGCGACAGGTATTGCAGGTATCGACCTCAACAATACCCTTGTAACAGGTCAGAAGATTCCTTTCTTTGCCGACCCCGACCAACCCTACAACCAGGTGATGGCAAATGTGGCATTGCGTGCAAAGACAGACAAGATTATCCTTGGAGGTATGGGTATGACAAATGACGACTACCTCTACTTCAAGAACCTCTTCTCTAATGCGGGAGCTCTCGACCGCATCATCTGCTTCATGAATACTACAGAAGACCCTGCTGTGGAGCGTCTGCTTATCCCTGATATGTCACTTACAGCGGCAGAGTACTTTGCAGTGGAGAAAAACCAGAGCGTACTTGTGCTTTTGACAGATATGACAATGTATGCCGACGCGCTCTCCATTGTATCCAACCGTATGGACCAGATTCCCTCAAAGGATTCAATGCCCGGTTCGCTCTATTCGGACCTCGCAAAGATATACGAGAAGGCTGTGCAGTTCCCCACGGGAGGTTCAATCACAATCATTGCGGTAACTACACTTTCGGGAGGAGATATCACCCATGCCGTACCCGACAACACCGGTTACATTACAGAGGGACAGCTCTTCCTGCGTCGCGACAGTGATATCGGAAAAGTTATTGTCGATCCCTTCCGTTCACTCTCGCGTCTGAAACAGCTTGTGGCAGGAAAGAAGACACGTAAGGACCATCCTCAGGTGATAAATGCGGCGGTACGTCTTTATGCTGATGCTGCAAACGCAAAGACTAAACAGGAGAACGGATTCGACCTTAGCGATTATGACGAACGTACACTCTCGTTTGCAAAAGACTACTCCGACAAACTGCTTGCCATAGACGTCAACCTCGACACGACAGAGATGCTCGACGTAACATGGTCGCTGTTCGCAAAATACTTCAAGGCCGAAGAGGTGAACATCCGTCAGGAGCTTATAGAAAATTATGGAAAGGTAATGCTAAAAAAATAATGATTTCATTTCAGTATAACAAAACATCGTTGCAGCATCTCGAAAAGCAATTGAAGATGCGCCAACGTACTCTTCCTATCATCAAGAATAAGGAGAGCGCATTGCGCGTAGAGGTGAAGAATTGCAAAAGAGAGATGTCTGAACATGATGCTGAGTACGAAAGACAAATGGAGAGCTACAAAGGTCTGTTTGCTCTGTGGAACGATTTTGACGCATCGCTTGTGAGAACCGGTGAATTCGAAATCGAAAAACAGAAAGTGGCAGGCGTGAAGGTCCCCGTACTCAAAAATGTGGAATTCATAGTAGCACCATACAGCATGTTCTGTACGCCCAAATGGTATATGGACGGTATAGAACTTCTCAAACAGATGGCAATGACTGCAATACAGCGCGAATTGCTCGAAAAGAAACTTATGTTGCTCGAAAGGGCAAGAAAGAAGACCACCCAGAAGGTGAATCTTTTCGAAAAGGTGCAGATTCCCGGCTATCAGGATGCTATACGTAAAATCAAACGATTCATGGAGGATGAAGAGAACCTGTCAAAGTCTTCTCAGAAAATTCTGAAATCGTTGCTCGAAAACAGAGAGGAGGCAGAAGTATGATTAGCAGAATGTATAAACTGACCATGCTCGTATATCATAAGGAGTATGAGGATTTTCTCGAGAAATTGCGCGAGATAGGCGTAGTGCATATTGCCGAGAAGAACCGCGGCTCTGCCGATTCGCCCGAACTCCAGTCTCTGCTTGCTCTGCAAGGCAGATGCGACAGGATGATAAAGAGACTCGAGACTGTGTCGCATGAGAATGACAACATTCCCGCCAAGGCCGATGATGCAGAGTCGGTAATAGGCAAGTGCGAAGAGGTTTTCAGACAGCGCGAGCAGCTGTTGCAGGAGAAAGTGGGTGTGGAAAAGGATGTGGCAACCATGTCTGTATGGGGCGACTTCGACCGTGCGCTTGTCGACAGACTCTCTGACGAGGGATACGAAATCAATTTCTTCCAGACTACGGCAAAGGCTTTCGACCCCGAGTGGGAAAAGAGATACAATGCTGTTGTCGTGAACAGCGTGGCGTCAAAAATCTATTTCGTGACCGTCACCCACAATGGTGAAGAGGTGGAGATAGAGGCAGAGAAAGTTCGTCTGCTGTCGCACTCTTTGAGTGAACTCGAAGCAAGATTACGCGACATAAATGCCGAAATATCCATCTGCGACGACCGCATAGCAAGTTATGCCGAGGAGTCTCTGCCTGTGTTGAAGGCATTCTCTAAGGTTTTGCAGAGAAAAATGGAATTCTCAAAGGTGAGACTCGATGGTGAGAAAGTTTCGGGTGATAAACTTGTTTTGCTCGAAGGCTGGGTGCCCGAGGAGAGTCTCGAAGCAGCACAAAATGAGCTTTCGGCAAGCAGTGTCTTCTATGAGATACGACGCGCACAACGTGGCGACAATGCTCCTGTGAAACTGAGAAACAACGCCTTCACACGTATGTATGAGGTGCTGACAAAAATGTACGGTATGCCCAGTGCAACTGACTTCGACCCGACACCAATCGTTGCACCTTTCTTCTCCCTCTTCTTTGCATTCTGTATGGGAGATGCAGGATACGGACTCATCCTCATCCTGCTCGGTTTCATATTAAGAAGCAAACTTGGCAAGGATATGAGAGGAATGATGAACCTTGTGATTACATTGGGTATCTTCACCACCTTCATAGGTGCGCTTCTTGGAACATTCTTCGGAATGAGCCTGTTGGATTCGGATATCCCCGAAAAACTCAAGGAATTCATCATCTCAGGCAATGTAGAGCTTTTCGGTTCGGTATATGACAAGCAGATGATTCTGGCTTTGGCAATCGGTGTCGTGCATATCTCCATCGCAATGACGGTTAAGGCTATCAATAGCACTTTTTTCTATGGCTTCAAGGAATCGTTGAGTGCATGGGGATGGTGGCTCGTTGTTGTGGGTGGCGTTATAATAGCAACACTCTCTTTTGTCAGTGTCATACCTGCCGAGGTTTCGAAATGGGCATTCATTGCCGTAGGAGGATTGGGCGCGGTATTTGTCTATCTGCTCAATAATCTCAATCGCAATGTCTTTGCCAATATCGGTGCCGGATTGTGGGATACATATAATATGGCATCGGGACTTTTGGGAGATATTCTTTCATATATCCGTCTCTTTGCACTCGGACTTGCCGGCGGTATGCTCGGTCAGACCTTCAACAGCCTTGCAATGATGGTTGTGGATGGTCAGGAGGGTGTAGGAGCTGTGTTTGGCTGGATAGGATTCGGATTGATAATTGTCTTCGGACACACTTTGAATATAGCAATGTCCTGTCTTAGTGCATTCGTGCATCCTCTGCGTCTTACATTCGTGGAGTATTTCAAGAATGCAGGATACGATGGCAAGGGTGTTGAATATAAACCTTTCAAGAATAAATAAACAAATTAAAATAATAAAAAAGAAAACATTATGAACGAATTATTAGGTTATTTGGGTATGGGTCTCATGTTAGGCCTTGCCGGAATCGGTAGCTGTTATGGTACTTCAATTGCAGGTAATGCTGCCGAGGGTGCATTGAAAAAAGACTCTTCAAAGTCGGCAGGTTACATGATTCTCTCCGCGCTTCCCGCTACACAGGGTCTGTACGGATTTCTGGCATTCCTCCTTCACTTTGGCAAGGTGAATGCAGAGACCGGTTACTTGTGGTTTGGTGTAGGTCTGGGAGTGGGTCTTGTGTGCCTCTTCTCTGCCATTCGTCAGGGACAGGTCTGTGCAAATGGTATCGTTGGTATGTCTCAGGGACATGATGTGCAGACAAATACCATGATTTATGCCGCATTCCCCGAGTTTTACGCTATTCTTGCATTGGTAGCTACATTCTTGGTATAGTATTTGATGTTGATATGGGAAAGGGTGCTGTCAGAAAAACAGCGCCCTTTCTCTCTTTTTGTCAGTTGTTGCGATGTTTCTGTGTGATAATTGTATGAATATCTCTGAATGGTTTGCTTTTTGATATATTATATTTTTCTACTTACATTGGACCTAAACTGTTGAAACATCAATTGGATATGTCTAAATTTTAGAATTTGAAAAAAATATATTACCTTTGTACGCGAATAGAGAGGAAGCTCGCTTTCTCCCTATTTTTGTTGTTATTATATCAGGGTGGTTCAAGTGTGGATTACCTTATTTATTAATTTATATTGTTGTTGAACAATCGTTGAACATGAAAAATAAAAAATTGTCTCCCGAATATCTTTTCGAGATAAGCTGGGAGGTATGCAACAAGGTAGGCGGTATATATACAGTGGTATCTACAAAAGCCCGCACCTTGGCTGATGAAGAGGGGATTGAAGCGATATATATCGGTCCCGATTTGTGGAAAGAGAATGTGAACCCGCTTTTCAAAGAAGACAAAAGAATGTGGAAAGGCTGGGTAAAAAAGGCAAGCGAAGAGGGTATAAACGTACGTTGCGGTTATTGGGAAATTCCCGGAAGACCGAAAGTCGTGCTCGTTGACTTCAAGCCTTACTTCGAAAAGAAAGAGGAACTTTACGCCGAACTTTGGAATGATTTCCAGGTAGACTCCCTTCACGGATACGGCGACTATGACGATTCCATGATGTTCGGATATGCAGCCGGACGCTTAATCGAGAGTTTTTATAACTACTACTTGAATAAAGACAACAAGGTTGTTGTCCAGGCACATGAATGGCAGACAGGCTATGCTGCACTTTATGTGAAAAAGAATCTGCCCCAGGCAGGAACAATATTCACTACACACGCGACAAGCATAGGTCGTTCGATAGCTTCAAACGGCAAACCTCTCTACGATTATTTTGAGGGTTACAACGGCGACCAGATGGCGGCTGAGCTCAATGTGCAGTCGAAACATTCGGTGGAGAAACAGACGGCACACAATGTCGACTGCTTTACAACAGTGAGCGAGCTTACAGCACGTGAGTGCGAGCAGCTTATCGAGCGCAAGATAGATGTTGTCCTCGAGAATGGATTTGAGAAGGATTTTGTGCCCTCAGGTGCAGCTTTCACAAGCAAACGCAAGAAGGCGCGTCAGAACAGAATAAAGGTTGTCGAGGCACTCACAGGTACAAAAATAGAGGAGAATGCTCTTTTTATAGGTATCGGTGGACGCATGGAGATGCGCAACAAGGGTATCGACCTCTTCCTGCAGGCTGTTAAAGGATTGAGAGAGGTTGAAGGTCTCGACCGCGATATCATAGCTTTTGTCGATGTTCCCGCATGGATGGATACTGCAAGAGAGGACCTCTGCGAGCGCCTTGCACAGAAAGACGCAGAGTGGGATACACCTCTGGAGAATCCTTTCATCACCCACAAACTCCACAATATGAACGAGGATGCAATCGTATGCGCCATACGTTCATTGGGTCTCGACAGAATCGATGGCAGCCGCGTAAAGGTGGTTTATGTACCTTGTTACATGAACGGACGAGATGGAATTTTCGATGCAAATTATTACGATCTTCTCATCGGAAACGACCTCAGTGTGTATCCTTCGTATTACGAGCCATGGGGCTACACTCCGCTTGAGAGTGTTGCGTTCCGCATACCTACCATTACAACCAACCTTGCAGGCTTCGGTCTTTGGGTAAATTCTTTGCTCGGCAAACAGGGCGAACTCAATGATGGAGTTGAGGTTATTCAGCGCACGGACAGCAATTATTTCGAAATGTCCGATGTTATTACAAAAACTATTTGTACCTTTGCGGTTCAAAACGAGAAAGAAGTTGACGCTATAAGGAAAAAAGCAGCGAAAATTGCAGATAAGGCACTTTGGAAGTGTTTTATAACCAATTATTTCGAGGCATACGACTTTGCGTTGCAACAGGCAGAAAATAGAAAAGAATTATAATTAAAGAAAATAGATATGATTGAAATTAGTAATGCTAATGTTCCTAATTGGAAAACGATTAATGTAAAATCACAGATACCCGAGACACTCAAGAAGCTCGATATCCTTGCACACAATATGTGGTGGGCATGGAACCAGGATGCAAAGGACCTTTTCGCTATGCTCGACGAAAAACTTTATCTCGAGTGCGGAAAGAACCCCGTGCTGTTGCTCGAGAAGCTTGGCTACGAGAGACTCGATGAGTTGTCAAAGGACAAGAACGTTCTCGCAGTATTGGATAGCGTATATTCACGTTTCGAGAAATATATGAGTGTTAAGCCCGATGCAAACAGACCTTCTGTTGCTTACTTCTGTATGGAGTACGGTCTTTCACACGTTCTCAAGATTTATTCAGGAGGTCTCGGTGTTCTTGCAGGTGACTACCTCAAAGAGGCTTCTGACTCAAATGTAGATATGTGTGCAGTCGGTTTCCTCTATCGTTACGGATACTTTACACAGTCTCTCTCTATCGATGGTTCACAGGTTGCAAACTACGAGGCTCAGAACTTCAACACTCTCCCCATCGAGCGTGTAATGGAGAACGATGGTACAACACCTATGGTTATCGATGTACCTTTCAACGACTTCCATGTACAGGCTAATGTATGGAAGGTTAATGTAGGTCGTGTTCCCTTGTATCTTCTCGACACAGACTTCGAGCAGAACAGCGAATATGACAGACCTATCACACACAAGCTCTACGGTGGTGACTGGGAAAATCGTCTGAAGCAGGAGATTCTTCTCGGTATCGGCGGTATGATCATGCTTGAGAAACTTGGTATCAAGAAGGATATCTACCACTGCAACGAGGGACACGCTGCACTCTGCAACCTCCACCGTCTGACAGAGTACATCAAGGGTGGTTACACATTCGAGGAGGCTCTTGAGATTGTACGTTCAAGCTCACTCTACACAGTTCACACTCCCGTTCCCGCAGGTCACGACTACTTCGACGAGGCTCTCTTCAGCAAATATATGAGAAACTATCCCGCAAAGCTCAACATTACATGGGACGAGCTTATGGGTATGGGCCGTATCAATGCTAAGGATAAGTCAGAGCGTTTCTGTATGTCAACATTCGCTTGCAACACTTGTCAGGAGATCAACGGTGTGAGCCGTCTTCACGGTAAGGTTTCACAATATATGTTTGCCGGTATCTGGAAGGGTTACTTTGCAGAGGAGAACCACGTAGGTTATGTAACCAATGGTGTTCACTTCCCCACATGGGTTGCACCCGAATGGGATGCTCTCTATGAGAAGTATTTCGATCCCACATTCCGTGGCGACCAGTCAAACGCAAGCATCTGGGAGGCAATCTACAATGTGCCCAATGACGAAATCTGGTCAATCAGAAAACAGCTCAAGAGCAAGCTCATCGAGCACATCCGCAAATCATTCAAGGAGACATGGTTGAAGAACCAGGGCGATCCCATGCGCATCGTTAACCTTCTCGACAAGATTAACCCCAATGCGCTTCTTATTGGTTTCGGCCGTCGTTTCGCAACTTACAAGCGTGCTCACCTTCTCTTCACAGACCTCGACCGTCTTGCGAAGATTGTAAACAACGAAGAGCGTCCCATCCAGTTCCTCTTCACCGGTAAGGCTCACCCCCACGATGGTGCAGGTCAGGGCTTGATCAAGAAGATTATGGAAATTTCAAAGATGCCCCAGTTCCTCGGCAAGATTATCTTCCTCGAGAACTACGATATGGACCTCGCCAAGATGCTCGTATCGGGTGTGGATATCTGGATGAATACTCCTACACGTCCTATGGAGGCTTCAGGTACTTCGGGCGAGAAGGCTCTTATGAACGGTGTACTCAACCTCTCAGTCCTCGACGGATGGTGGGTAGAGGGTTACAAACCCGGTGCAGGTTGGGCGCTCAAAGAGCAGCGTACATACCAGAACCAGGAGCATCAGGACCAGCTCGACGCAGCTACAATCTACGCTCTTCTCGAGAACGAGATTCTTCCCCTCTATCACGACAACAGAGGTGGTAAAGAGTACTCAGACGAGTGGGTAAAATATATCAAGAACTCTATCGCTCAGGTTGCACCTCACTTCACAATGAAGCGTCAGCTCGACGACTATTACAGCAAGTTCTATAACAAGCAGGCAAAACGTTATCACCACCTTATCGAGAACGATTCTAAGGCTGCACGCGCACTTGCAAAATGGAAAGAGGAGGTTGCTGCCAAGTGGAACGATATCGAGGTTATATCTATAGATAGAGATGAGGCTCTCGTAAACGGCAACATGGAGGTAGGAAAGAGCTATCCTATTTCTGTAGTTCTCGACGAGAAGGGTCTTGAGGATGCAATTGGTATTGAGCTTGTAACTCTCACAGCTGATGCTAACGGAAAAGAGTCTATCTATTCTGTTGAGCCTATGGAGATGGTTAAGAGCGAAGGTAACCTCTATACATTCAACATCAATTACTCGGTGAACAATGCCGGTGCATTCAAGGTATGTTACCGCATCTATCCCAAGCACGAGGATCTTCCCCACAGACAGGATTTTGCATTCGTTAAGTGGATGGCATAATTCTTGTCCCAAGGAATAACAATAGCAAAAGCCCGGATTTGCAATTGCAAATCGCCGCTTTTATGTTTTTTATTGTGATTTGTTAATGTATCTCGCTGATTTTTTGTAAATTTGCATGGAATAGTTTATATAGCCTAAATGTGTTCAATGATATTGTTGTATAATCATTGTGTTGCAAATTGTGGCTGTATTTTATTGTAAATGAGAATTATTGCATAATATGAAGAATATAAGGAATTTTTGCATTATTGCCCATATCGATCACGGAAAGTCGACGCTTGCCGACCGTCTGCTTGAAACTACAAAGACCATTCAGGTTACGGAAGGTCAGATGCTTGACAATATGGACTTGGAGCGCGAAAGAGGTATAACCATCAAAAGCCATGCCATACAGATGGAGTATGCCTACAAAGGCGAGAAATATACTCTGAATCTGATAGACAGTCCGGGACACGTGGACTTTTCGTATGAGGTGTCGCGCTCGATAGCAGCCTGCGAAGGTGCGCTCTTGGTCGTTGATGCCACTCAGGGTGTTCAGGCACAGACAATTTCGAACCTTTATATGGCATTCGACCATGGGCTTGAGATTATCCCTGTAATCAACAAGTGTGATATGGCGAATGCGATGCCCGAGGAGGTGAAGGACGAGATTGTAGATCTGCTTGGTTGCGATCGCGATGATATTCTTCTCGCATCGGGAAAAACAGGTATGGGAGTAGAGCAGTTGCTCGAGGCTATAGTTGAGCGCATTCCCGCACCGGTTGGCGATGAAGAGGCTCCATTACAGGCACTCATTTTCGACTCGGTGTTCAACTCATTCCGCGGTATCATTGCATATTTCAAGGTGGTCAACGGTGTCATCCGTTCGGGCGATAAAGTAAAATTCTTCAATACAGGCAAGGAGTATGTAGCCGATGAGGTGGGAGTACTCAAGATGGATATGGTTCCGACCAAAGAGCTCAGGACAGGAGATGTAGGCTATATAATTTCGGGTATAAAGACATCGAAAGAGGTGAAGGTGGGTGATACGATTACCCATATATCGCGTCCGTGCGACAAGGCCATCGAGGGCTTCGAAGAGGTAAAGCCTATGGTCTTTGCTGGTGTATATCCTATTGATGCCGAGGATTATGAAGATCTTCGCGCCTCATTGGAAAAATTGCAGCTCAATGATGCGTCGCTTACATTCCAGCCCGAATCATCGGCTGCCCTCGGATTCGGATTCCGTTGCGGATTCCTGGGGCTTCTTCATATGGAGATTGTTCAGGAACGTCTCGACCGCGAATTTGATATGAGTGTCATCACCACAGTGCCCAACGTTTCGTATATGGTCTACGACAAGCAGGGCGAGGTACAGGAGGTACACAACCCCGGTGGTATGCCCGACGCTACCCTCATCGACCATATCGAGGAACCCTACATCAAGGCTTCGGTCATCACGACTACCGATTATATTGGCCCCATCATGACCCTGTGTCTCGGTAAGCGTGGTGAGCTGGTGAAGCAGGAGTATATCTCGGGCAATCGTGTAGAGATACACTATCTGATGCCGCTAGGTGAGATCGTGATCGACTTCTACGACAAACTCAAGAGCATATCCAAGAAGTCG